>NZ_JAPNNL010000021.1 GCF_027620315.1 Nonomuraea corallina
GCCGGACCGGCCGGTCAGACCTGGATGCGGCGCTCGACGGCGTCGACGATCTCGGCGACCGCCTGGTCGACCGCGACCCCGTTCTTCTGCTCGCCGTCGCGGTAGCGGAAGGACACCGCCCCGTTGGCGATGTCGTCGTCGCCGGCCAGCAGCATGAAGGGCACCTTGGCCTTCTGCGCGTTGCGGATCTTCTTCTGCATGCGGTCGTCGGAGGCGTCGACCTCGACCCGGATGCCGCGCTCGCGCAGCTTCTTGGCGACGTCCTGCAGGTAGGGCACGTGGGCGTCGGCGATCGGGATGCCGACCGCCTGGACGGGCGCGAGCCAGGGCGGGAAGGCGCCGGCGTAGTGCTCGGTCAGCACGCCCAGGAAGCGCTCGACCGAGCCGAACAGCGCCCGGTGGATCATGACCGGGGTCTGGCGGCTGCCGTCGGCGGCCTGGTATTCGAGCCCGAACCGCTGCGGCTGGTTGAGGTCGAGCTGGATGGTGGACAGCTGCCAGGTGCGGCCGATCGCGTCCTTGGCCTGGACGGAGATCTTGGGGCCGTAGAAGGCCGCGCCGCCCGGGTCGTCGACCAGCTCCAGGCCCGACTCCTCGGCCGTCTCGCGCAGCGCCTGGGTGGCCTCGTCCCAGGCGGCGGGGTCGCCGATGAACTTCTCGGAGTCGTCGCGGGTGGACAGCTCCAGGTAGAACTCCGACAGGCCGAAGTCGCGCAGCACGCTGAGCACGAAGCCGAGCAGGCTCTTGATCTCGCCGACCATCTGCTCGCGGGTGCAGTAGATGTGGGAGTCGTCCTGCGTCATGCCGCGCACCCGGGTCAGGCCGTGGACCACGCCGGACTTCTCGTAGCGGTAGACGCTGCCGAACTCGCACAGCCGCAGCGGCAGCTCGCGGTAGGAGCGCCCGCGCGCCCGGAAGATCAGGTTGTGCATCGGGCAGTTCATCGGCTTGACGCGGTACTCGACGCCCTCCAGCTCGAAGGGCGGGAACATGTCGTCGGCGTACCACGGCAGGTGGCCGGAGGTTTCGAACAGCGTCGACTTGGTGATGTGGGGCGTGTTGACGAACTCGTAGCCCGCCTCGGCCTGGCGGCGGCGCATGTAGTCTTCCATCTCCTTGCGGATGATGCCGCCCTTGGGGTGGAAGACGGGAAGGCCGCTGCCCAGCTCCGGCGGGAAGCTGAACAGGTCGAGCTCGGCGCCGAGCCTGCGGTGGTCGCGCTTCTCGGCCTCCTCCAGCAGCTTGAGGTAGGCGTCCTGCTGGTCGCGGGACTCCCAGGCGGTGCCGTAGATGCGCTGGAGCTGCGGGTTCTTCTCGCTGCCGCGCCAGTAGGCGCCGCCCGAGCGCATGAGCTTGAACGCGGGGATGGACCGGGTGGACGGCACGTGCGGGCCGCGGCACAGGTCCTTCCAGCGCAGCGCGCCGGTCTTGGCGTCGAGGTTGTCGTAGATCGTGAGCTGGCCCGCGCCGACCTCGACGGACTCCTCGTCGGCGGCGCCGCCCTTGAGGCCGATCAGCTCCAGCTTGTAGGGCTCGCCGGCCAGCTCCTCGCGGGCCTCGTCGTCGCCGACGGGGCGGCGGGAGAACAGCTGGCCCTCCTTGACGATCTCGCGCATCCGCTTCTCGATGCGCTTGAGGTCGTCGGGCTGGAAGGCCTCGGGCACGTCGAAGTCGTAGTAGAAGCCGTTGTCGACCGGCGGGCCGATGCCGAGCCTGGCCTCGGGGAACAGCTCCTGCACGGCCTGGGCCATGACGTGCGCGGTGGAGTGGCGGACGATCGCCCGGCCCTCCTCGCTGGAGATCTCGATCGGCTCGACCGCGTCGCCGTCGGCCAGCGGGCAGGCCAGGTCACGCGCCTCGCCGTTGACCCGGGCGGCGATCACGGTGCGGCCGTCGGCGTCGAGCGCCTGGCCGGCCGTCGTGCCGGCCGCGACCACACGCTCGGCTCCGGCGAGGGTGATGCGTAGCTCGGCTGACACGATGGCTCCCTTGGATGACGTCGGCGGGTGACGAAAATCGATGCTATCGCGGGTCGAACCCCATCCTGGTCAGCCTTTTGCGCCCGCCCCTGAACACGTTCCGGTCGATGGGGCTGTTGGCGTGCTGGTGGATCGTCCAGTCATGCCACGGCCGGGGCACGACCGGCCGGCCGCGGGGCCGGTGCGGGCTGGCGATCCACAGCGGGTAGTCGCTCAGGCCCGCGCAGTTGCCGTCCTCGGCGAAGTTCTGGAAGGTGTAGACGAACGGCCGCACCCCGGTGCGCCGCTCCACGATGCCGCACCAGTAGCGGGCGAAGCGGGCGACCCGGTCGGGTCTCAGCCCGTCGTCGGTCTCGAGGTCGAGCGCGAGCAGGTCGCCCCGGCGCAGCCCGCCCGACGCCCTGATCGTGCCCAGGAAGTGGCGCGCCTGCTCCTCGGGATCGCCCTTGGGGCGTGCGAAGTGGTACGCGCCGCAGACGATCCAGTTCGCCCGCATCCGGTCCCAGTTGCGGGCGAACCAGTGATCGGTCCAGTCGCCGCCCTCGGTGGCCTTGACGAAGGCGAAGGCCACGCCCTTGCGGGCATGTTCGGCCCAGTCGACCGAGCCCTGCCAGTTGGACACGTCGATGCCGTGCAGCAGGCCATTGTCCCTGTCGGAGTACACCCTGCCGGAGTTTATGGGGACCTCTCCGGATCACCCCTTCGACGCGCCGATGAGCAGCTTGTGAGCACGCTCGCGGTCTCCGTACACCGCGGCCACGAAGTCGGTGACGCCCGCCCGGGCCAGGGCGTCGAGCTGGTCGCGCACCGCGTCCTCGTCGCCGACCACGGCGACGCCGCCGGGGCTCTCGACGCCTTCGCGGTCGAGCATGGCGCGGTAGGACGGGAGCTGGCCGTACATGACGAAGAGCTCGTCGGCCCTGGCCCTGGCGGCCTGCGGTTCGTCGGTGACGCAGACGGGGAGGGTGCAGACGACGCGCGGGGCGGGCCGGCCCGCCGCCTCGGCGGCGGCGTTGATGGTGGGCGCGATGTGCTCGGCGACGGTCCTGCGGCCGGTCATCCAGAGCACGGTCCCGTCGGCGACGGTGCCTGCCAGCTTGAGCATGCGCGGGCCGAGCGCGGCGACCAGCACCGGCAGGCCCGTCCCCGGCGTGCCGAGCCCGAGGCTGGCCCTGAGCGTCTCGCCGGTGTGATCGACCTGCTCACCGCGGGTGAGAGGCAGCAGGATCTCCAGGTACTCCTTCATGTGCCGGGCGGGGCGGTCGAAGCTGTAGCCGTACATGCCCTCGATGACGATCTGGTGCGACAGGCCGATGCCGAGGGCGAGCCGCCCGCCGAGCGCGGCGTTGACGGTCATGGCCTGCTGGGCGAGCACGGCGGGGTGGCGCGGGTAGGTGGGCACGACGCCGGTGCCGAACTCGATGTCCCGGCCGCCGGCCAGGGCGGCACTGCCGGCCACGGCGAGCGCGGTGAGCGCGTCCAGTCCGAAGATCTGGGACATCCAGACCGAGTCGAAGCCGTCGTCCGCGGCGCGGGCGATCCTGTCGCGCAGCGCGGGGAACGGGTCCTGGCCGGAGGGCTCGTTGATCAAGAGTCCGAATCGCATGCTTACAGAACTCCATTCTGGTCGGCTGGGGCGAGTGTAACCCCGGCGGCCCCGGGTGGCTCCGGAGCCGGGCCGGACCCCCGTTTGTAAAGTGGTCCCATGACCCACGAACGCGCGGGGCAGCCCGCTCAGCCCGAGGACCTGGTGGACGTGGCCCGGCTGGTGACCGCCTACTACGCGCTGCGCCCCGACCCCGCGGACCCCGGCCAGCGGGTCGCCTTCGGCACCTCGGGCCATCGCGGGTCGTCGTCGGCCTCGGCCTTCAACGAGCACCACATCCTGGCCACGAGCCAGGCCATCTGCGAGTACCGCCGGATGCAGGGCACCGACGGGCCGCTCTTCCTGGGCATCGACACGCACGCGCTGTCGGAGCCCGCGCGGGTGTCGGCGCTGGAGGTGCTCGCGGCCGGCGGCGTGGAGGTGCTGATCGACTCCCGCGACGGCTACACGCCGACGCCGGCCGTCTCGCACGCGATCCTGACCCACAACCGAGGCAGGACGTCGGGGCTGGCCGACGGCGTGGTGATCACGCCGTCGCACAACCCGCCGTCCGACGGCGGCTTCAAGTACAACCCGCCGCACGGCGGCCCCGCCGACACCGAGGCCACCTCGTGGATCCAGGACCGCGCCAACCGGCTGCTGGCCCAGGACCTCGACGGGCTGCGGCGGGTGCCCTACGCCGAGGCGCTGCGCACGGCCGGACGCTACGACTTCCTCGGCGCGTACGTGGACGACCTGCCCTCCGTCGTGGACCTCGACGCCATCAGGTCGGCCGGCGTGCGGATCGGCGCCGACCCGCTGGGAGGCGCGAGCGTGGCCTACTGGGGCGAGATCGCCGAGCGGCACCGCATCGACCTGACCGTGGTCAACCCGCTGGTCGACCCTGCGTGGCGGTTCATGACGCTCGACTGGGACGGCAGGATCCGGATGGACTGCTCGTCCCCGTACGCGATGGCGTCCCTGATCGGCGGCCGTGACCGCTTCCAGATCGCCACCGGCAACGACGCCGACGCCGACCGCCACGGCATCGTCACCCCCGACGGGCTGATGAACCCCAACCACTACCTGGCGGTCGCGACCTCCTACCTGTACGGCCACCGTGACGGCTGGCGGCGTGACGCCGGGGTGGGCAAGACCATGGTCAGCAGCGGCATCATCGACCGGGTGGCCGCGTCACTGGGACGGCGGCTGTACGAGGTGCCGGTGGGCTTCAAGTGGTTCGTGCCGGGGCTGCTCGACGGCTCGCTGGGGTTCGGCGGCGAGGAGAGCGCGGGAGCGTCGTTCCTGCGCCGCGACGGCTCGGTGTGGACCACCGACAAGGACGGGATCATCATGGCCCTGCTGGCGGCCGAGATCCAGGCGGTCACGGGGCGCTCGCCGGGCGACCACTACCGGGACCTGACCGAGCGGTTCGGCGAGCCCGCCTACGCCCGGGTGGACGCGCCGGCCACCCGCGAGGAGAAGGCGGTGCTGGGCAGGCTGTCGGCCGAGCAGGTGACGGCGTCCAGTCTGGCCGGGGAGCCGATCACCGCGGTCCAGACGGCCGCGCCGGGCAACGGGGCGTCGCTGGGCGGCGTCAAGGTCTCCACCGAGAGCGCCTGGTTCGCCGCCCGCCCGTCGGGCACCGAGGACGTCTACAAGATCTACGCCGAGTCGTTCCGCGGCCCGGACCACCTCGCCAAGGTGCAGGAGGAGGCCCGGTCGCTGGTCTCGGCGGCGCTCGGCCGCGACTCCTGATCAGGACTTGGCGAGCACCCGGCCGTCGTCGGCGATGGCCGGGAACGCGCCGGTGTCGACGATGCCGTGCTGCTGGTAGAGCTGTTCGATGAGGGCGTGGGCCGCGGGCTCCAGCTTCCACAGCGCCCGCCACTCCCGGGCGAGGGGCAGCGGGATGCCGACCTCCTGGGCGATGTCCACGGTGCGCGGCACCATCCCCTTGGCGATCCGCCGATCCCAGTAGGCGCGGGCCTGCCGCAAGAGCACGGCCCGCTGGGCGGTGTCGACGACCTGCGGGGCCGGGTCGATGACCGGGATCTCCTCGTCGTCCTCCTCCCGCACCAGCTCGGCGAGCGCGGGCGGCAACTCGGGCCGGGCGGGCACCGGCCGGTGGTCGCGCTCGGGCTCCCACGGCACCCGCGGGTCGGCGTCGATGAGCGCGGTGGTGTTGTAGAGGGCGGCGATCTGGGCCAGCAGCGCCTCCTGGCGGCCCGCGTCGACGGCCAGGCCGGTGTGCTCGACGGCCTGGTCCATGGCCTTGTCGAGCTTGGCCAGCGCGGCGCGCATCTTGCGGTCGGGGGCGCCCGCCTCGCGCAGCGCCTTGGCGCGCTTGGCCGCCAGCGCGACCCGGGTGAGCCTGCGGTGCGCGTCGACCTCGCTCGTGGTGCGGTCGCTGACCTCGGCCAGGCCGAGCCGGACCAGCAGCCGCTCGGGGGTGAGCCGCCAGTTGATGCGGCCGGTGCCGCGGATGCGGTGGCGCTCGATGGCCATGCCGCGCTCCCACAGCCAGGCGGCCACCAGCGGCGCGGCGAGCCGGAAAACCGCCTCGGGGAAGCTGCCGGCGTCCATGCTGGACAGCACCGCCGTCAGGCAGGTCAGCGCCCACACGGCGATGCCGTCGATGCCGGCCGAGAAGTTCTCCCGCATGTTGCGGCGGGCGCGCACGGCCGACGTGATGATGGCCACTTCGATGAAGGCGAACAGCAGCAGCCTCAGCGGGCCGTCCAGGCCCAGCACGTCACCGGAGAAGCGCCACATGCCCTGCGCGGACACGCCGGTCGCGATGGAGGCGGCCACGATGGTCAGCACGTCCTCGATGGGGCGGGGCGCGACGTAGCGGGAGAACAGCCAGGCGGTGGCCCGCCAGATGACGCGGAGCACCAGGAAGGCCAGGGCCAGCGCGGCCAGGCTCGCCAGCGCGATCACCGCGGTGGCGAGGGGCTTCTCGGTGATGAAGGTAGTGATTTCCTCAAATGTAGGCATCAGTCACTATCCGTGGAGGCTCAGTCTTGGGCTAACGATGACGAGATCATTGCAGACGGTAGCGGGCTTGTACGCCGAACTCCGGCTGCCGCACCGTTAGCCCCTGATTCCTCGTACGTCCCGGCGGCACTCCCGCCCTCACCCGCGGCGCACCCGCCGGTGACGGTCCGTCGCGACTCCCGGAGGGCGGGGCCGCAAGCCCGCGAATCGGGGGACCCTACCCGGCAGCCGGGGCGAGGGGCTCGAACCCGCCCGTCTACTCTCATCACCGGACGGTTCCGCCAGCAAGGTGGATGACCAGGGCGCTTACAGGAGACCGCGTACCTGAGACGGGATCTCATCTCGTCCTTCAGGAGGTCACCCGCACGGCCGCCGAGGTGGGACCATCTAGCCGGTGGATTATCCCAACGTGGTGTGATGCCTCCCAGCAGGACGGAATTTGATGTCAATCTCAGATGAGTTCCCCCTCGTTCAGTTCATGCGCGAGAAGTTCGACCCGGCGGAGGAGCTGCTCCGCATCCAGGCCGAGCATCCCGTCTACCCGATGAAGATCCCCGGTGACCAGACCGTCTACCTCATCACCCGCTGGGACGACGTCCGCGGCGTGCTGGGTGACCACGAGCGGTTCAGCAACGACTTCGCCGGCGTCATCGGCCTCGGCTCCAACCAGGAGGACCCCGGCGGCCTCGGCTTTCGCGACCCGCCCGAGCACACCCGGCTGCGCCGCTTCCTGACGCCCGAGTTCACCATGCGACGGCTGCGCCGGCTGGAGCCGCGCATCGAGGCGCTGGTCGCCGAGTGCCTGGACCGGATCGAGTCCAAGGGCTCGCCCGCGGACCTCATGGAGGACTTCGCGCTCCCCATCCCCTCGCTGGTGATCTCCGAGCTGCTCGGCGTCCCGTACGAGGAGCAGGCGGACTTCGTCAAGGTGAGCACGGACCGGTTCGACTTCACCGCCGGCCCCGAGGCGGCGCTGCAGGCGGTCAACGAGGCGATGACGTACCTGACCGACCTGGTCGCCCGCGAGCGGCGCCACCCCGGCGACGGGCTGCTCGGCCAGCTGCTGCAAGACCACGGCGACGAGCTGGACGACCGCACGCTGGCCAGCATGGCCGACGGCATGCTGACCGGCGGGCACGACACCAGCACGAGCATGCTCGCGCTCGGCAGCCTCTGGCTGCTGGAGAACCCCGAGCACGCCGCCAAGGTCCGCGAGGTCGACGGATACGTCGACGGGGTGATCGAGGAGCTGCTGCGCTACATGACCGTGGTGCAGGTGGCCTTCCCGCGCTTCGCCCGCCACGACCTGGAGCTGCACGGCCAGGAGATCAAGAAGGGCGAGCTGGTGCTGTGCTCGCTCGCCGCGGCCAACCGCGACCCGAACCTGGGCGAGGACATGGACCAGATCAAGCCGGGCCGCCAGACCGGCGGCTCCCATCTGGCGTTCGGGCACGGCATCCACCGCTGCATCGGCGCGCCGCTGGCGCAGATGGAGCTGCGCATCGCGTACCCGATGCTGCTGCGCCGCTTCCCGACGCTGCGGCTGGACGGCGAGCCGTCCTGGCGCAAGCTGGCCATCATCTACGGCGTGGACAAGCTGCCCGTGGCGTGGTGATGCGGTCACGTTCGGAGTGAGCCGGCCTGTCATCGGCCTGAGTGTGATCGTCGCCGTCGACCCCGGCGGCACGGTCACCGACACCGCGCCTACCCCGGCCGACGCCTACACCGGCCGACGCCTACCCCGGCCGACGCCTACCCTGGACGACGTGACGGTGCTCATCGATCCCCCGCAGTGGCCGGGGCCGCGCGGCCTGATGTGGTCGCACCTGGTCAGCGACGCGTCCCTGGACGAGCTCCACGCCTTCGCCGACCGGCTGGGCGTGCCCGGCCGGGCGTTCGACCGCGACCACTACGACGTGCCCGAGACCGTGCACGCGTTCGCCGTGTCGCTGGGCGCGCAGGCGGTCAGCTCCCGCGAGCTGCTCCAGCGGCTGATCGCCGCCGGGCTGCGGCGCCGTAAGCTACCCGCCCGGGCCGTGAAATGACGCCCCGCTGACGTACGGGAGGGCGTAGGCGCCCTCCGGCGGCGGCTCGTCGTCGGCGCCCGGCTCTCCCGAGCCGAGCAGGGTGCGGGTGAGCGCCGCGCGTTCGTGCAGCATCTCGTCCAGCGCCCGGTTCAGGTGGTCGTCGGTGATCGCCGGCAGGCCGGCGTCGTGCGCGAGCGCCTCCAGCGCCGCCCGGCGCAGCAGCTCCTTGAAGAACGAGGCGGTCGCGCCTTCCGTACGCGTCACGACGGGATCGAGGTCGGCCCGCAGCGGCAGGTCGCGCGCGTAGAGGCGCAGCAGCGCGGCCCGCCCGGCGGCGTCGGGCCTGGGGATCTCCACGGCCAGGTCGACCCGGCCGGGCCGATCGGCCAGTGCGCGTTCGAGCACGTCGGCCCGGTTGGTGGTGAGCACGAACGTCACGTCGGCGTCGGAGCCGACCCCGTCCATGGCGTCGAGCAGCGCGAACAGCACCGGATTGCCGTCGTCGGCGAACGCCCGGTCGCGCGCCACCAGGTCGACGTCCTCCAGCACCACGATGGCCGGCTGGAGCCTCCTGGCGAGCCCGGCCGCCTGCGACACGTACTGGATCGCCGTGCCGGTCATCACGATCACGGTGCAGCCGGTCATCCTGGCCAGGAGGTAGCGGACGGTGTGGGTCTTGCCGGTGCCGGGCGGGCCGTGCAGCAGCAGGCCGCGCTTGAGGTGCTGGCCGTGCGCGCGCAGCCGCGCGGCCTGCTCGGCGATGCCGACGATGTGGCGTTCGATCGTGTCCAGCACGCCGTCGGGCAGCACCACCTGGTCGGCCCCCAGCCGGGGGCGGGGCAGGAAGGTCACCAGGTCGTTGCCGCGGTGCTCGCTCCACGCGAACGACAGGACCTGCCCGCGGTAGATGTCGTGCTCGCGCATCAGGCGCTCGATCTCGTCGCGGGTGTCCTTGGCCGCCTGCCTGCCGGGCGCCAGCACGACCACCTGGCAGTGCGTCGGCAGGTGCTCCTGCGGGCCGCGCAGCGCCAGGACCACCGGCGTGCCGCCGGGGGCCCGGGTGAGCACCAGCCCCAGCGAGATCACCTCGGTGGTCTCGTCGGGGCCGATCGCGGCGGTCTCGTAGTCGACCGCGCCCGGCTCGTACTGCTCCCAGCCGCGGGCGGCGCGGGCCAGCATGTTGACGATGTCGTCGTGCTCGCGGCCCTGACCGGCGATGCCGAACCACTCCGCGTCGGGGGTGCGCGCGGCGAGATAGGCGTCGACGCCGCGCTGCAGGTTGACGTGCTCCCAGCCGGGGAAGCCCGCCACCACGTTGACCACGTGCTTCAGCTCGCAGCCCAGGTGGGCGGTCACGCGGGTCACCAGCTCGGGCTGTTCGTCGCCGGCGAGGGCGCGGTGGGCGTCGTGGATCAGCTCTTGCAGCGCCCGGGCGAGTGACCGGGCGTCGGCGATGTCCATCCCCCCACCCTGACAGACGGCGGTGCCGCGTGCCCCTGGTTGGCGGCAGGCTCTCCTCAGCGCTCCAGCCTCAGCGCTCCAGCCTCAGCGTTCCAGCCTCAGCGTTCCAGCCTCAGCGTTCCAGCGCGGCCAGCTCCGCGCTCATGGCCCGCCGGGCGCGCGCCTCCCACAGCTCCCGCGCCGGGGGCGTCCGGTAGAGGCGGGGCGCGGCGAGCAGGCGGCGCAGCACCCCGGCCCGGCCCCGCCTGAACAGCTCGTCGGGCACGTGCGCGTACTCCTGCCGGATCCTGGCCGCGTAGCCGGCGTAGCCGTCCGCGCCCAGCACCGCCAGGTCGGCGTCGCAGAGCACGGCCCCGTCGCGGTCTCCTTCGGCCAGGGTGTCGTGCGCCGCGGTCAGCCGTACCAGCCTGGCCACCTGCGCCACCCGGCCGGCGGGCACGCCGCAGCGGGGCAGGCGGGCCTGGGCGAGCTGGGCGCTGCGCTCCTCGTCCCATCCGGGCCTGCCGTCGTAGACGGCGTCGTGGAACCAGGCGGCCAGCCGCACCGTCACGGGGTCGCCGGCCCACTCCTCGATGAGGTCGACGGCGCGCAGCACGGCCCGCAGGTGATCGAGGTCGTGGTAGCGCCGGTGCGGCTGCGACCACCGGGCCACCAGCTCCGCCCCCACCGCGTCGCCGGCCCGGGACTCGCCGACGAGTTCGCGCCATCCGTCCAGCACGCGGCCCACTCTAACCGTGCCGATCGGTTCACCTGTGGCCGCGGGCTTGTTAGCGTGGCGGCATCGAGCATGGGCCGGGCGCGGGTCGGCGGCTGCCGCGGTGGCGGGAGCTGCGGGCCTTCGTGCCCAGGAGGCGGGCGGGGGGCGGGCCGGCCGGGGTGTCCGGGGCGGCCGACCTGGCGGACGTCCGGCGGCTGGCGCGGCGGCGGGCGCCTCGGGTGGTGTTCGACTACGTCGACGGCGCCGCCGAGGGCGAGCTGTCGGCGGCGCGTGCGGCGGAGGCGTTCGCGCGGGTGGAGTTCCGGCCGCACGTGCTGCGTGACGTGGCGCGGGCCGACACCGGGACCCTCGTCCTGGGGCGGCGGGTCGCGATGCCGGTGGTGCTCGGGCCGACGGGGTTCACCCGGATGATGCACCGGGCCGGTGAGCCGGCCGTGGCCAGGGCCGCGGCCCGCGCCGGAGTCCCGTACACGCTGTCCACCATGGGCACCACGAGCGCGGCGGACGTGGCCGCGGCGGCGCCCGGCGGGTGGAACTGGTTCCAGCTGTACGTGGTGCGTGACCGGGGCCGGGTCAGGGAGTGGCTGGCGCAGGCCCGCGCGGCGGGCATGGACGTGCTGGTGGTCACCGTGGACGTGCCGGTGGCCGGCGGGCGGCTGCGTGACGTGCGCAACGGCATGACCATGCCGCCGTCGCTGCGCTGGAGCGGGCTGGCGCAGGCGCTGACCCGGCCGGCCTGGTGGTTCGACTTCCTGACGAGCGAGCCGTTGCGGTTCGCGACGGTGGAGGGGGCGCCGGAGGACCTGGCGGGGATCACGAACCTGATGTTCGACCCGACGGTGACGGTCCGCGACCTGGAGTGGATCCGCGCGGAGTGGGGCGGGCGGCTGCTGGTGAAGGGGGTGCAGCGGGTCGACGACGCCAAGGAGCTGGCGGCGGCGGGGGTGGACGGCCTGGTGGTGTCCAACCACGGCGGCCGGCAGCTCGACCGCGCGCCCACGCCGCTGGAGCTGCTGCCGGAGGTGGTGGCGGCGGTGGGCGACAGGACCGAGGTGTTCCTCGACGGCGGCGTCCGCAGCGGCGCGGACGTGGCCGCGGCGGTGGCGCTGGGCGCGCGGGCCTGCCTCGTCGGCCGCGCCTACCTGTACGGCCTCATGGCCGGGGGCGAGGCGGGCGTGGACCGGGTGCTCGCGATGCTCCGCGCCGAGCTGGTCCGCACGCTCCAGCTGCTGGGCGTCGGCGGGGTGGGCGAGCTGGACCGGGACGCGGTCCGGCTGCGCTGAACCCGGCTGCGCTGATCGCGACGCCGGTCCCGGCCGCCCGCGGTCAGCTCCGGCGGACGGGGATCTCCAGCCGCTCGGCCAGCTCGTCGAAGCCGATGCCGTACGTCTCCGCCACCGTGACGCCTTCTGGGCCGAGATGGAAGATCGCCCGGTCGGTGTAGAGGCGGCTCACGCACGCCAGCCCGGTGAGCGGGTAGGTGCACGCGGGGACGAGCTTGGGCGTGCCGTCCTTGGCGAACAGCGTCATCATGACGAACACGTTCTTGGCGCCGATGGCCAGGTCCATGGCCCCGCCGACGGCGGGGATGGCGTCGGGGGCGCCGGTGTGCCAGTTGGCCAGGTCGCCGCGCTGTGACACCTGGTACGCGCCGAGCACGCACACGTCGAGGTGGCCGCCGCGCATCATGGCGAAGGAGTCGGCGTGGTGGAAGTAGGACGCGCCGGGCAGCTCGGTGACGGGGATCTTGCCGGCGTTGGTGAGGTCCGGGTCGACGTCGTCGCCCGTGGCGGCGGGGCCCATGCCGAGCATGCCGTTCTCGGTGTGCAGGATGACGCCCGAGTCGGCGGGCAGGTGCTCGGCGACCGTGGTGGGCTGGCCGATGCCGAGGTTGACGAAGGCGCCGCGCGGGATGTCGCGGGCGACCACGGCCGCCAGTTCCTCGCGGCCGAGCGGCCCGCGGTCCAGGTGCTCGACGGTGCTCATGCGACCTCCTCGGCCTTCGTGTCCAGGATCCGGTCGACGTAGACGCACGGGGTGACGACCGCCTCCGGGTCCAGGTCGCCGACCTCGGCCACGCGGCGCACCTGTGCGATCGTCAGGGCGGCCGCGGTCGCCATGACGGGGCCGAAGTTGCGCGCGGTCTTGCGGTAGACGAGGTTGCCGAGCCGGTCACCGACGTGCGCGGCGATGAGCGCCACGTCGCCCCTGATCGGGTACTCCAGCACGTGCTCGCGGCCGTCGATGACGCGCGTCTCCTTGCCCTCGGCCAGCGGCGTGCCGGCGCCGGTCGGGCAGTAGAACGCGCCGATGCCGGCCCCGGCGGCGCGCAGCCGTTCGGCGAGCGTGCCCTGCGGCACCAGCTCCAGCTCGATCCGGCCCGCGCGGTAGAGGCCGTCGAACACCCACGAGTCGCTCTGCCTCGGGAACGAGCAGATCATCTTGCGCACCCGGCCGGCGGCGAGCAGCGCCGCCAGGCCGGTGTCGCCGTTGCCGGCGTTGTTGCTGACCACGGTGAGGTCCTCGGCGCCCTGCCGGATCAGCGCGTCGACGAGCGTGACGGGCATGCCGGCCATGCCGAAGCCGCCGATGAGGACGGTCGAGCCGTCCTGGACGCCGGCGAGCGCCTCGTCCGGGTCGGTGAAGATCTCGGTCATGCGGCGCTCACGTTCTCCAGGACGACGGCCAGGCCCTGGCCGACGCCGATGCAGATGGCGGCGACGCCCCACCGCTCGCCCCGCTCGCGCAGGACGTGGGCCAGCGTGCCGAGGACGCGCCCGCCGGAGGCGCCCAGCGGGTGGCCGAGGGCGATGGCGCCGCCCTTGACGTTGACGATCTCCGGGTCGATCCCCCAGGCGTCCACGCAGGCCAGCGACTGCACGGCGAAGGCCTCGTTCAGCTCGACCGCGCCGACGTCGTCCCAGCCGATCCCGGCCCGTCTCAGCGCCTGGTTGGCCGCCTCGACCGGCGCGTACCCGAAGGCCTGGGGTTCGAGCGCGGCGGCGCCGCGTCCGGCGACGCGCGCGAGCGGCGCGCCCAGCCGGTCGGCGGCCCGCTCGGAGCCGAGCACGAGCGCGGACGCGCCGTCGCTGAGCGGCGAGGCGTTGCCGGCGGTGATCGTGCCGTCGGGCCGGAACGCGGGCTTGAGCCTCGCCAGCACCTCGGGCGTGGACCCGGGCCTGATGCCCTCGTCGCGGGCCAGGTCGGCGCCCTCGACCGGCGTCACCAGGTCGTCGTAGAACCCGGCGGCCCAGGCGTCGTCGGCCAGCGCGTGCGAACGGGCCGCGAAGGCGTCCTGGCGCTCCCTGGAGATGGAGAACTTCTCCTGGAGCTGCTCGTTGGCCTCGCCGAGAGAGACCGTCCACTCCTTCGGCATGCGCGGGTTGACCAGCCGCCAGCCGAGCGTGGTGGACACGGCGGTGACGTCGCCCGCGGGGAAGGCCCGCGACGGCTTGGGCAGCACCCACGGCGCCCGCGTCATCGACTCCACCCCGCCGGCCACCACGACGTCGGCGTCGCCGCTCTCGACCGTGCGCGAGGCCGCCATGGCGGCGTCCAGGCTCGATCCGCACAGCCGGTTGACGGTGACGGCGGAGATCGTCACCGGCAGTCCCGCGAGCAGCACGGCCATCCGGCCCACGTTGCGGTTGTCCTCGCCGGCGCCGTTGGCGTTGCCCCACACCACGTCCCCGATGTCCGCCGGGTCCAGGCCGGGCACCTTGGCCAGGACGCCGCGCAGCGCGGCGGCGGCCAGATCGTCCGGCCGGACACCGGCGAGCGCGCCGTCGAACCTGCCGAACGGCGTCCGGGTGGCGGCGTAGACGAAGGCCGAACCCATCACGTCCTCCCCTTCTGTTCGCTATGCGAACAAGGGTTCCTTATGCGAACAATCTGTAGCCTACTCGGCCAACACCCGTGCCCGCATCCGCCGTACAGTCACACCACCCCGAACGGAGGCCGCATGGGCGGGCCGGGTGGTGGGCGGGTCGGGCCGGCGGCACGTGATCGACGAGCGGGGGGCGCGGCTCGTCGATACGGATTCGTCTGAGGCGGTCAGGACTTCGCCAGGGCCGCCTTGTCTATCTTGCCGGTGGCGTTGCGGGGCAGGCCGGCGAGCAGGACGACCTCGCGGGGCACCTTGAAGTTGGCCAGCCGCTCCCGGCAGTGGCCGATCAGTTCCTCCGGCGTGACCGCCGCGCCGGGGCGGGGCACCACGTAGGCCCGGCCCACCTCGCCCAGACGGGCGTCCGGCACGCCGGTCACCACGGCCTCGGCCACCGTGCCGTGCGCGGCCAGCACCTGCTCGACCTCGGCCGGGTAGACGTTGAAGCCGCCGGTCACGTACATGTCCTTCGAGCGGCCGGTGATGGTGAGGTAGCCGCGCCCGTCCAGCCGGCCCCGATCGCCGGTGATCAGCCAGCCGTCCCTGACGGCGGCGGCCGTGGCGGCCTCGTCGCCGAGGTAGCCGAGCATCACGTTGTGGCCCCGTACCAGGATCTCGCCGTCCTCGCCGGCCGGGAGCGGCTCGCCTCCGGGGCCGGCGACGCGCACCTCGACGCCCTCGATGGGCCGGCCCGAGGTGGTGGCCACGGTCAGGTCGTCGTCGTCCACGGAGCAGGCGGTGACCGTGCCGCACGACTCGGTGAGCCCGTACGCGGTGACGACCTCGGGGAACAGCTCGGCCCGCATCCGCCGCACCAGCGCCACCGGCACCACCGAGGCGCCGGTGACCGCGAGCCGCAGCGACGACAGGTCGTGGCGGGCCCGCTCGGGGGCGTCGAGCAGGGTGATGTAGACGGTCGGCGCGCCGGGCAGGACCGTGATCCGCTCGGCCTCGATCAGCCGCATCGTCTCGCCCGCCTCGAACACCGGCTGCAGCACCATGGTGGCGGCCCTGATCAGGCAGGAGAAGACCCCGGCCTTGTAGCCGAAGGAGTGGAAGAGCGGGTTGACGATCAGGTAGCGGTCGCCGTGGCGCAGCCCGGTCCTGTCGGCCCAGGCGCGGTTGGTGCGGACGTCCTGGCGGTGGGTGCACATGGCGCCCTTGGACCGGCCGGTGGTTCCGGAGGTGAACAGGATGTCGGCCACGTCGTCGGGCCGCACGGCGGCGGCGCGGGCGTCCGCCTCCTCGTCGGTGACGGCCGCGCCGGCCGCCAGGAAGTCCTCCCAGGCGGTGGCGCCGGGGCGGGGTTCGGCGTCGTACGTGACGGCGGTCAGGCCGGGAGCGGGGCCGAGCATGGCGAGATAGCCATTGCCGAGGAAGCCGTCCTCGGTGAAGACCAGCCGCACGCCGGCCCGGCCCAGCATCCAGCGGGCCTCCTCGCCCTTGTAACGGGTGTTGACCGGGACGACGACGGCGCCGGCGGCCAGCGCGCCGAGCGCGGTCACCACCCAGCGGTGGCTGTTGGGCGCCCAGATGCCGATCCGGTCGCCGTGCCGGACGCCGGCGGCGGCGAAGGCCTTGGCCGCCTCGCGCACCCGGGCCCGCAGCCGGGCGTAGGTGAGCCGGACCGCGCCGTCGACCAGCGCCTCCACGTCCGGGTGCGCGTCCGCCGCGTGGTCCAGGAGTGCGGGGATCGTCAGCGGCTCCGGGCTCATCGGCCGGCTCCCAGGATCAGGCCGCTGGTCGGCACGCCGGTGCCCGCCGTGACGAGGACGTGCCGTACGGAAGGAGGCTGGTTCACGGAGGTGCCCCGGACCAGGCGCACCGCCTCGGCGATGCCGTTCATGCCGTGGATGTACGCCTCGCCGAGCTGGCCGCCGTGGGTGTTGACCGGCAGCCGTCCGCCGACCTCCAGATGGCCGTCGGCGATGAAGTGCCTGGCCTCTCCCCTGCCGCAGAACCCGAGCTCCTCCAGCTGCGGCAGCACCAGCGGCGTGAAGTGGTCGTAGAGGATCGCCGCGTCGACGTCGGCGGGGCCCAGCCCGCTCTGCCCGTAGAGCTGCCGTCCGACCAGGCCCATCTCCGGGATGCCGGTGATGTCCTGCCGGTAGTAGCTGGTCATCATGTGCTGGTCGGCGCCGGAGCCCTGGCCGGCCGCGAGGACCAGCGCGGGCGGGTGCGGCAGGTCGCGCGCGCGTTCGGCGGAGACCACCACGAGGGCCTGCCCGCCGTCGCTCTCCTGGCAGCAGTCGAGCAGCCGCAGCGGCTCGGCGATCCAGCGTGAGGCCTGGTGGTCGGCCAGGGTGATCGGCCGCCCGTGGAACCAGGCCGCCGGGTTGACGGCGGCGTGCTTGCGGTCGACCACCGCCACCCGGCCGAAGTCCTCGGTGGTCGCCTTGTACTCGTGCATGTAGCGGCGGGCGAACATGGCCACCCACTGCGCCGGGGTGAACAGCCCGAACGGGCTGACCCAGGAGAACGCGGCGTCGTCGGCCCCGGCGCCGGAGGGCGCGTCCGCCCGGCCGAGGCCGAACCGGTGCCCGGACCGCTCGTTGAAGGCCCGGTAGCAGACGACGACCTCGGCCACCCCGGTCGCCACCGCCATCGCGGCCTGCTGGACGGTGCCGCAGGCCGCGCCGCCGCCGTGCGGGACGCGGGAGAAGAACCGCAGCTCGCCGATGCCGGTGCTGCGGGCGATGTGGATCTCGGAGCTGGAGTCGGCGGTGAACGTCACCATCCCGTCCACGTCGGACGGCCGCAGCCCGGCGTCGGCGACGGCGGCGAGCACCGCCTCGCAGGCCAGCCGGAGCTCGCTGCGGCCGGAGTCCTTGGAGAACTCGGTGGCGCCGATCCCGGCGATCGCCGCCCGCCCCGACAGCCCGCTCACGGCTCCTCCCCGCGGGGCAGCCGCACCGCGACGACGCCGGTGACGTGCGCGCCGAGGCCGTTGTCGCCGCGCACCGCGATCTCGACCCGGTGGTCCTCGTCGTGCTTGGCGGTGACCGCGCCGGTCAGCACCATCGTGTCGCCGGGATAGTTGGGCGCGCCGAGCCTGATCTTGATCGCCTTGACCTCGGCCGCCGGCCCGGCCCACTCGGTGACGTACCGGTCGATGAGGCCGTTGGTGGTCAGGATGTTCATGAACACGTCCTTGGAGCCCCGCTCGACGGCCAGGCCGGGGTCGTGGTGCACGTCCTGGTAGTCGCGGCTCGCGATCGCCGTCGCCACGATGAGCGTGCGGGTGAGCGGGACGGGCAGCACGGGCAGCGTCTCACCGACCGTCACCTCCTCGTACGTACGGCTCCTCATGGCGTCACCGGCCGGAACGCCGGCAGCGTCAGGCCGGGGTCCGGGTCGAGCCATTCCAGGGCGACCGGCATGTCGATCACGACCTCCTCGGGGGTGACGCCGACCAGGTTGGCGACGAGCCGGGTGCCTTCCTCCAGCTCGACGAGCGCCACCAGGTACGGGGACTCGAAGGCCGGGTGGCGGGGGTGGTGGCTGACCACGAAGCTGTGGACCCGGCCCCGGCCGGACGCCTCGGCGGTGTCCCAGTCGTACGAGCCGCACCGCGGGCAGCACGGACCGGGAGGGTGGCGCAGGGCGGCGCAGCCGGAGCAGCGCTGGATGACGAGGCGGTGCTCGCGCGCGGCCTCGAACCAGAACGCGTTGTCCCGGTTGACGGCGGGCCTCGGCCGCAACGCCTTCGGGGCCTGGGGCTGTTCGGGGCGGAACCACAGCATGCGCCAGCGCTGCTCGGCCACGACCTCGCCGTGCTGGTCCAGGTACGTGCGCCGGGTGGTCACGAAGCGCCCGGCGCCCAGCGCGGTCCGCTTCTCCGGCGAGATCGACTCGACGGTCTCCCGCACCCCGACGTGGTCGCCGACGACCAGCTCGCGGTGGAACGCGAACTCCGAGTCCGTCGCGACCACGGAGGTGTAGCCGCCCTCGGCCAGCAGCGCGATCAGCCCGCCCAGGCCCGATCCGTCGTCCTGCCGGGCCGCGGTGGCGGCGTATCCCGGCATGGTCCAGGCCTGGGTCATCGAGGCGGGGGCGACGATGCCGGCGCGGCCGGTCTCGCGGGCGGCCGTCTCGTCGAGGTAGATCGGGTTGCGGTCCCCCATCGCCTCGACCCAGTGACGGATCATCGGCACGTTGACCGGGTCGGGGCCGGGGCGCGGCTGGAGCACCTCCCGTCCGGTGAACTCCTGCAGCCGCTCGTCGTAGCCATCCTGCTCTGTCAGGGCCAACGGGGTCCTCCCTGGGCATGCCTGCCGGTCTCAGACGTTAGCCACGCGGCGTCCCGGCGAGGAGTGCCGATCCCGCTGAACGGGAGCGATCAGCGGGGTCAGGCGTTCGACCGCCCGGCGAGCAGGAGCCGGCAGGCGATGCGCAGGTCGTCCTCCATCTGGTGGATCGGCAGCCGCCCGTTGAGCGCCGACTGCAGCACCCCGTACCAGCACTGCACCAGCAGCCGCACCAGCGTGACGTCCGCCGGGGCGGGCTCGGGCAGGGCGAGCGTGCGCAGGATGAGGTCGCGGGAGGTGTCCTCGATCCGGGCGGCGTCGGCGACCACGGACGGGTTGGCGGTCGCGGCGGCCTGGAGCATCGCGGCGGCGAGCACGGGCCGGCGCAGCAGCTTGCAGCTGGCCTGGACGAGCACGTCGGCGACCGCGTCCTCCGGCGGCGTGCCGGGCGGCGGGCCCGCGACGCCCCGGCCGAACCCGTCGATCTGCTCGGCGAGCACCGCCGTGAACAGATGGATCTTGGAAGGGAAGTAGCGGTAGAGGGTGGCGATGGCCACCCCCGCCTCCTTGGCCACCTCGTGCATCTGCACGCGCTCCAGGTCCCTGTCGGACCCGATGCGCGCCGCCGCCCCGAGGATGCGCAGGTGGCGCGCCCGCTGCTCCGGCGAGCTGGGCTCGGCCGGTGTCCTGACCTCGGCGATCCGCGGCACCCGCTCCCTCCGCCCGGTCCGTGGGATGGGACGACGATACCCGCCTCCGGCCGCCCCCGGCCCCGGCCTTCCGCTCAACGGGATACCGGTCGCGGAATGCCGGGCCGGGGTTTGGTGGTTCGATGGGTCAAGCGTGTGTGAGGGGAAGTCATGACAGCCGAGTTCGCCGACGACGAGCCCACGGCGGACCCGCCCGCGCCGGCGGAGTTCCGCCGGGCGATGGGGAGGTTCGCCAGCGGGGTGACCGTGATCACCGGGCTCGACGAGGGCGGGCCCGTCGGTTTCGCGTGCCAGTCGTTCGCCTCGGTGTCGCTGGAGCCGCCGCTGGTCCTGTTCTGCGCCGATCATCGCGGGCGGGCCTGGCCGCGCATCAGGAAGAGCGGCCGGTTCTGCGTGAACGTCCTCGGCGAGGGCCAGACCGAGCTGTGCCGGCGGTTCGGGTCCAGCACGGGCAGGAAGTTCGACGGCCTCGGCTGGGACCTGTCCCGCTGGGGCGTCCCGGCGCTGCGCGAGGTGCTGCTGCGGGTGCACGGCGAGGTGCGCGACGTGCACGCGGCGGGCGACCACGACGTGGTCATCGGGCTGGTACGGGAGCTCGAACCGGTCAGGGAGCAGCGGCCGATGCTGTTCTACCGCGGCCGGTTCGGCGTGGGCGAGCGGCCGCCCGGCGAGCCGGGCGCCCACCTGTGGAGCTGGGGCGACTACTGACCGGGGCGCCCGCCTGCGGAGCCGGCGGCTGCTGAGCCGGACGCCCGCCTGTGGAGCCGGCGGTTACCGAGCCCGGTCTCGGCCGGTGGTGAGCAGCCGCAGCTCGGGTGCCCGTCCCCGGTGCGGCGCCTCGGGCGCGGGGGCCAGCGCCCGTGCGGCCTGCCGTGCGGCGTCCGCGACCAGCGGCGCCACCCGCTCCAGCGGCGCGCGGGAGTCTCCCGCCAGTGAGATGGCCGCCAGCGGCCCCCGGGGGCCGCGGATCGCCGCCGCGACCGAGGTGACGCCGGGGAAGCAGTCGCCGCGTTCGAAGGCCAGCCCGCGGCGCTGCCGGATCCGGTGCAGCTCCTGGTGCAGGGAGCCCGGGTCGCCGACGAGCGCGTGCGCCCGCTCCGGCGCCAGCCAGGCGAGGATCGCCCTGCCGAGCGCGGTGGCGTGGGCGGGAGACCGCCCTCCGACCCGCGTCGGCACCGACCGGGCGGACCGGCCGCCGGCCTTGTCCAGGTAGTGGACGTCCGCGCCGTCGAGGACGGCGAGGTGGGCGACCAGGCCGGTGTTCAGCTGGAGCTCGTGCAGCAGCGGCGCGGCGGCCTCGCGGATCTCGCCGTGACCGCCGCCCCCGCCGCCGAGGCCGAGCGCGCGCCGGCCGAGCCCGTAGCCCGAGGAGGTGTGGTCCAGCCAGTCGAGCCGGACGAGCTGGTCGAGGATGCGGTGCGCGGTCGAGCGCGGCAGCCGCGTGCGGCGGGCCACGTCCTCCAGGGTGAGGCGGGCGGACCGGCCGGCGAACGCGTCCATGATGAGCGTCATCCGCTCCACCATGGACGGCGGCGGCCCGGGGTCGGTGCTGAGATCGGTGCTGAGAGAGGTCATCGCACCCGCCAAAGCTGAAATGAATTCTTGTGTGGACACTAACAAGGCGGCATCCCCGGTGGGAAGCCGTACGAGGTTCGCCGTGTCACCCACGCGCGCCGAGACCGGGAGGAGCTTTCCGCGCCGGGACGTCGAGGGCCTTGCCGGGGTTCAGGCGCTGAGCCGCATGGTCTGCTCGGCGACCCCGGCCAGGGTCTCGCCGTCCTGCCAGAGGCCGACCCGGCCGGCGGCGATGCGGCCGGCGCGGGCCACCAGGCTCACGTCGAGCAGGACCCACTCGGCGACCGGCCCGCCGAACAGCCGCAGCGACGCGCTGACGGTCGTCACCCGGGGCCTTCCGGGCAGGGTCCGGCGCAGCAGGTAGGGGACGTGGTCGCTGACCACGGCGAGCCGTACCTCGTCCGGCACGTCGCAGAGCACCCGCGCCCACAGCAGGGCCGAGCCCGGCGACCGGCCGGCGACGCGCACGTCGAGCATCATCGCGGCGCCCGGCCCCGACTCGTACGAACGCTCCGGGCACTCCAGCGGCCCGGGAACCCGGGGCGGCGGGACCGCGCGCTGCCCGGGAGCCACCTCTGCGGACACGACCGCCCCCGCGAGCACAGCCGTCCCTGCGGCGGTGACCGTCCCCTCGGCTGCGGCCGGCGCCTCGGGGGCGGCCGGCGCGGCGGTGGCCGGGGTCTCGACGACGGCGGTGGCGGTGAGCGCGGTGCGGCCGTCCTCGTCGGCGTCGAGCCGGCAGTGGGCCAGCGCCCGGCCCTCGGCGAGCACGTCGCACCGTACCGAGAGCCGCGAGCCGAGCGTGACGGGCCGGACGAAGGCCGCCGACAGGTCGCGCAGCCGCCGCCCGGTGGCGTGCTGGGCGGCGTCGGCGAGCAGGCCGAGCCCCCAGCCGCCGAAGAGCGCGCCGGTCCCGGAGCACAGCTCGCGGGACACGGGCACGTCGAACGGCCGGCCGTCGAGCGGCCAGGTCATCGCCTGATCACGGGCTTGGTCACCGAGTTGGTGCCGCCGAAGCAGAACTGGCTGCGCCCGGCCTTGGCGCCGACCACGAACAGCTCGAAGCAGTCGGCGGACGGGTTGACGGTGACGGGGGTCTCCGGCGCGTCGAGCAGCCAGCGCAGCTCGGGGTGCGAGGTCTCGAACGCGGGCATCGACTGGTTGAGCATGAGCTGGCGGAACGGCAGCTTGGTGCGCCGGTGGATGGCCTCGCGGATGTCGGCCGGGGTCCATCCGGCGGCGGCGAACACGGCGGCGTGGTCGGGCGACATCAGCAGCAGGTTGGCGAAGGTGCCGTGGAACGGGTAGCCGGCCTCCAGCGGCGCGTCCTTCTTGATCAGCCAGGCGCCGGCGGACGGGGTGCCGACGGCCTGGGAGGTGAGCGTGGACCAGCTCTCGATCAGCTTCTCCGGGTCGCTGTTCTGGAAGTCGAAGAACTCGGTCATCCCGTACGGCACGTTGACCGTGACCGTGGAGTCCTCCAGCGCGTAGCCCTGCTGCACCCGCCACGGCTCCCACGGCGTGCGCTCCTCGTTCTCGGCGACGCACGCGGAGAACTTCATCGGCGTGCCGATGGTGTCCAGGTCGGTGATGCCGGGGTAGGACAGGCCGACGTTCATCATGATCAGCCGCAGGGCGCGGCCGATGGCGACGTTGACCTCGGAGATGGAGCCGGGGCCGAGCGCGCACATGCCGCGGTTCATGCCGATCTCGTCGGCGATCGGGCCGGACACCAGCACCACGGGCGCCTGCGGGCCGGTGGACATGGCCCAGGTGCGCAGCCCGATGGACGGGTCCAGCACGCACTCCATCATGGCCATGATGACCGGCATGGTCTCGGGCCTGCAGCCGGCCATGACGGCGTTGGCCGCGATCTTCTCGACCGTGCCGATGCCGAAGCCGGGGGCGAAGTCGCCCACCACGTGCCCGCCGTCCAGCCCGGACGCCGCGACCATGGCCTCGACCTTGGCCCGGGTGGGCGGCACCAGCGGCATGCCGTCGCTCCAGCCGTTGGCGATGAAGCGGCGCTGCATCTCGTCGAACGCCTCCAGCAGGTCGCCGCCGTCGAAGCGCAGCTCGGGGGCGCTCTCCAGGACCATCGAGGCGAACTCCGGCAGCTCGTCGAACACCGCCCGCGGCTTGGTCAGGCACTCCACCACCTCGGCGAACGAGTCCTCGACCATGCGGTGGATCTCGGCGGTGTCCTTGTTGGAGAAGCACTCGGGCACGATGACCGGGCAGGCCTCGGGCACGCCGAAGGTCTTGGCGCTGAAGCGGGCGTCCTCGTCGAAGACCTCGGCGGTGTAGCCGACCGCGGGCACGCCGCGCCGCTCCACCTCGCACAGGTCGCGGATGAGCCACGAGGTGCAGCTGCCGCAGTCGGCGGAGGTGCCGACCAGGGCGTCGACCTTCTCCTCGATGAAGCGGAGCTGCTCCTCCGACAGGTAGCGGGTGGTGCCGCCGAGCGCGCCGGTCATCTCGACGAACGTCACGCCCTCGTAGGCGTCCTCGATCAGTTCGCGCGCCCTGGCCAGCGCGTCGAGGCCGTTCTGCTTGCCGTTCCAGTAGAGCGCCACCGTGGCGCCGTCGAGCGTGCCGGGCCGGGGCGCGGGCGGGAAGCGGTCGCCGTCGGCGTGGGATCGGGGCGTGGCCACCGGGTTGACGATGCTCAGCTGGGCACTCATGACAGGACCTCCACCACGATCTCCGTTCCTGGGCTGCGGCGGCGCAGCGTCTCCGCCATGAGCTGGCGCAGCTCGTGCTGCGGCAGGATGCAGACGTCGTCCTTGCAGTCGGGGCCCGCGTCGCCGGGCCGGTATCCGACCCGGATCGTGCCGGCGTCCTCCGCCAGCAGCACGAGCTCGCCGCCGTCCCGGCGGACCATCCGCTCGAACTCCGCCACCAGCCTCGTTCCTGTCGACTCCACCGCCATCACCACCCTTGTTTCCGTAATCAGGTACCTAGTTTTACAGCCGATCCAGACGGTCACAAGAGGTCTGGGCCCAATTCAGGTACCTAGTTTTTCCCAGCTATGATTTCTATCATTACTAAGATAAGCTGAGACAGTGGCAAGGCTCAAGCGGGTGTCCGCGGGAAGGTCAGGACGGCTCGCGCACGTCCGACCAGTCGATCACCTGGGCGAGCTGACGCGGATACCCCTCGCGCAGCCGCCGGCCGAACTCCTCCTCCAGCTCCCGCATGGCCTCGCGGGCGAGGCCCGCCTCGCGCGCCGCCACCGCCGCGTGCACGGCGCGCAGCCGGCCCAGCACCTCGGCGCGATACGGCTCGTCGGGCGCGAACCCGGCGCTGTTGACGATGGCCCGCAGGGCCGGGCTGAGGAAGGCGAACACCTCGTTGTGGCTGCTCTCGGCCAGATGCCGCCAGTAGGTCTCGTACGCCGCGGAGAAGGCCCGGTAGGAGCCGAGCCCCCGCTCGATCGCGTCGAGGTCGCCGGCCATCGCGGCCACCTCCTCCTCGGTGGCGTTCAGCGCGGCCAGCTCCGCCATCCCGGGCTCGATCATCACCCGGGCGTCCAGCACCGCCCGCAGCGGCGCCCCGGCGAACTGCAGCAGCAGGGCGATGGTGGAGGCGAGGTTGGACCAGCCGGGCTGGGCGATCTCCGGCCCCCCGTTCGGCCCCGGCCGCATGACGATCAACCCCTGGTGCTCCAGGAACCGCAGCGCCTCCCGGTAGGTGCCCCGCCCCACGCCGTGCCGCCGCATCGCCTCGGTCTCCGGCAGGTAGCGGTCGCCGGGGCCCATGCCGCCGGCCCGCATCGTCTCCACGATCTGCCGGGCCACCTCCAGGGACAGCTTGGGGCGGCGCTCCCCGGATTCGACTCGCATCCGCAGATTGTACGCAGCACCCACGGGAGGACCCGATGACCGATCTCGGCCTGCTGAACCTGTGTCACGTGGGCATCGCGGTGCCCAGCATCGCGGAGTTCACCCGCTCCTGGGGCGCGCTGCTGGGCGTCTCCGGCTGGCTCGTCCAGGAGATCGAGCAGCCTGCCGGCCTGCTGCAGCTGCACGGCGAGCGGCAGGGCCCGTCCCGGTCCAGGATCGCCATGGGCCGCCTGGCCGACACGGCGATCGAGCTGGTCGAGCCGCTGGACGGCCGCACCCGCACCTCGGCCTGGCTGGAGACGCGCGGCCCCGGCATCCACCATCTGGCCTTCTGGGTAGCCGACCTGGACCGCGCCGTGGCCGCGCTCGCCGATCACGCCGACATCACCTACTCCCCCGCGGCCCGCACGCAGCCGGTCTCGGCCGTGGCCCGCGGCCGGGGCCCCCTCCCCCTCGGGACGCAGGCCCCGGACCCGGACTTCTGGCTGTACGCGGAACCGCGCGGCGGCCAGGCCTCCTGGTGCCTGGAGCTCCTCGACGCGCGGCGCGCCGACGTCGTGCGCGCGACCTTCGGCGACCACCTCGTGTACCCCGCGTCATGATCGGCCGCCCCTAGGTCTTGCCGAGGAAGTGACACAGGCGACACTATAAGTCGCTATACGTCTAACGACGCGCCCCTGGCACCAACGGAGGTGGCCTGTGACGATGATCGGCTCGGCAGTACCACGCAAGGAGGACGCCGCGCTGCTGACCGGGCGCGGCACGTTCGTGGACGACATCCATCGTCCCGGGCTGCTCCACATGGTCTACGTGCACAGCACGCAGGCCCACGCGCTCATCACCGGCATCGACGCCGAGGAGGCCCGGTCCCTGCCGGGCGTGCTCGGCGTGTGGACCGCGCGGGACTTCGCCGGGCTCCCGCCGCGCCCGTCCGTGCCCGGCCTGGAACGCGGCTATCTCGCCGGCGACAAGGTCCACTACGTGGGCGAGCCGGTGGCCGTGGTCGTCGCCGCCGACCGCTACACCGCCGCGGACGCGGCGCGCGCCGTGCGGGTGTCGTACGAGCCGCTGCCGGTGATGGCCACGGTGGAGGCCGCACTCGCACCGGACGCCGTGCCCATCTTCGCGCCCCTGCCCGGCAACCTGGCGCTGGAACAGCCCGTGACGCCGGACGTCGCCGACGACCTGGCGGCCGCCCCGCACCGCCTGCGCGCCCGGCTGGTCAACCAGCGCTGCGCCGGCGCGCCGCTCGAGCCTTACGGCGTGCTCGCGGACTGGACCGGTCCCGGCCCGACCGTGTGGGCCACGGTGCAGGCGCCGCACCGGGTCCGCGCGGAGATCGCCGAGCGGTTCGGCCTGGCCAGGCACCTGGTCCGGGTGATCGCACCCGACGTGGGCGGCGCCTTCGGGGTGAAGTCGTCGTTCATGCCCGAGCTGTTCCTCGCGCCCGAGCTGTCGCGCCGGCTCGGCCGCCCGGTCAAGTACGTCGAGACCCGCGGCGAGCACATGGTGCACACCTACCACGGGCGCGACCAGGTGCAGGACATCGAGGTCGGGTTCGACGCCGAGGGCCGCCTGCTCGCCCTGGACGTGACGATCACCGTCAACATCGGCGGCGTGCCCGACCCGGTGGGCATCGGGCTCGCCACGCTCACCTCGTACATGCTGGGCGGCTGCTACAAGATCCCGAAAATCGCGGCACGCTACCGCAGCGTCGTTACGAACACCACGCCTACGGCGTCCTATCGGGGGGCGGGACGTCCCGAGGCGAGCTTCCTCATCGAGCGGGTGGTCGACCTCGTCGCCCGTGAGCTGGGCAGGGACCCCGCCGACGTGCGGAAGGTCAACCTGATCCAGCCGCAGGAGATGCCGTACCAGACCCCGTTCGAGGGGATCGTGTACGACGAGGCCGACTATCCGGCGGCGCTGGACCTGCTGCTGAGCGAGCTGGACTACGCGGGGCTGCGCGAGGAGCAGGCCCGGCGGCTGGCGGACCCGGCCGCGCCGCTGCTCGGCGTCGGGCTGTCCACGTTCGTGGAGATGGGCGGGTTCGGCCCGACGCCGCTGTTCGAGCAGTTCGGCTACCTCGGCGGCTGGGAGTCGGCGAACGTCCGGCTGCAGCCGGACGGCTCGGTGATCGTCCTGGTCGGCACCGCCCCGCACGGGCAGGGCCACCAGACCGCCCTGGCCCAGATCGTCGCCGACCAGCTCAACGTGCCCTTCGACGACATCAGCGTGCTGTACGGCGACACGGCGGTGGTGCAGGAGGGCACCGGCACCATGGGCAGCAGGGGCATGCCGGTCGCGGGCAACGCCGTCCATCAGGCCGCGGCGGAGGTGGCCGCCAAGGCCAGGGCCATCGCCGCGCACATGCTGGAGGCCGACGCCGACGACGTGGTGCCGATCGGCGACGGGTTCCAGGTCAAGGGCGTGCCCGAGGTGACGGTGACGCTGGCCGAAGTGGCCGAGCGGTCGTTCAAGCCGCACCTGCTGCCCGAGGGCACCGCGCTCGGCCTGGAGAACACCGCGTACTTCGAGCCGAAGAACCTCAGCTACCCGAGCGGCGCGCACGGCTGTGTGGTGGAGATCGACCGGGACACCGGCCGGGTGTCCATCCTGCGCTACGTCTGCGTGGACGACTGCGGCACGGTCATCAACCCGCTGACGGCACGCGGGCAGATCCACGGCGGCGTCGCCCAGGGCATCGCGCAGGCGCTCATGGAGAAGGTCGCCTTCGACGCCGACGGCCGGCCGCTCACCGCCTCGCTGGAGGACTACCTGGTGCCCGGCCCGCTCGACCTGCCCCCGTACGAGACGCACCACATCGAGACGAAGTCCAGCTTCAACCCGCTCGGGGCCAAGGGGCTCGGCGAGGCGGGGGCGACGGCCGCGCCGCAGGCCGTGGTCAACGCCGTGGTGGACGCGCTGGCGCACCTCGGCGTGCGCGACGTGGAGATGCCCTGCACGCCGGAACGAGTCTGGAAGGTCATGCACGATGCGAGTTGAGATCACCGTCAACGGGCAGCCGCACAGCAGGGAGATCGAGCCCCGGCTGCTGCTCGTCCACTTCCTGCGCGACACGCTGTCCCTGACCGGCACCCACGTCGGCTGTGACACCTCCAGCTGCGGCGCGTGCACGGTCCTGCTCGACGGTGAAGCGGTGAAGTCCTGCACCGTCCTGGCGGCGCAGGCGGACGGCTGCGCGGTCACCACGGTCGAGGGGCTGGCCGGCGCGGACGGGCTGTCGCCGGTGCAGCAGGGCTTCCGTCAGTGCCACGGCCTGCAGTGCGGGTTCTGCACGCCGGGCATGGTGATGGCGGCCACCGCGCTGCTGGCCGAGCAGCCCGACCCGACGGAGCAGGAGATCCGCAACGGGCTCAAGGGCAACATGTGCCGGTGCACCGGCTACCAGATGATCGTCGAGTCGGTCCAGTGGGCGGCCGCGAACGGAGGCGCGAAGTGATCCCGGCGGGCTTCTCCTACGTGCGCGCGGGCTCCGTGGAGGAGGCGCTCGACGAGCTCTCCCGGCACGGCGGCGCCGCCAGGGTGCTGGCGGGCGGCCATTCGCTGCTGCCCGCGATGAAGCTGCGGCGGACCGAGCCCGGCGTCCTGGTCGACATCGGCAGGCTCCGCGAGCTGTCCTACGTCAGGGCGGACGGCGACCGGGTCGCGGTCGGCGCGCTCACCAGCCACCGGACGCTGGAGCGCGACCCGGTGGTGGCCGCGCAGGCGCCACTGCTGGCCGCCGCCGCCCGCCGGATCGGCGACCCGCAGGTGCGCAACAGGGGCACGATCGGCGGCTCGCTGGCGCACGCCGACCCGGCGGCGGACCTGGCCGCGGCGGTGCTCGCGCTGGACGGCGTGCTGGTGGCCCGCGGCCCGTCGGGCGCGCGGGAGATCCCGGCGCGGGAGTTCTTCACCGGGCGGCACAGCAACGCGCTGGCGCCGGGCGAACTGCTCACCGAGATCCGGCTGCCGGCCGCTCCCGGCCGGGCGTACGCGTTCGAGAAGTTCAGCCGCCGCGCCCTGGACTGGGCCGTGGTCGGGGTCGCCGCTCAAGCGCGGCCCGGCGGCGGCGTGGCGGTCGCGCTGATCGGCATGGGGCCGACGCCGGTGCGGGCGACGGCGGTGGAGGAGGCGCTGGCGGCGGGCACGCCGGCCGCCGAGGCCGCCCGGCTCGCCGCGCGGGGCTGCGAGCCGCCGGACAACGCGGTGGCGAGCGCGTCCTACCGCGCCCACCTCGCCGAGGTGCTGGTGACACGCGCCCTGGCGGCGCTGTAGGCGCCCGCCTGGAGAGAACGCCGGAGGCCGGCCGCGATCGCCGCGGCCGGTCAGCCCGTCAGCACGGGGCCGATCCGCGCCCGCCAGGGGCCGAGATCGGCGTAGTCGCGGAAGGCCGTGATCAGCTCGCGGTCCGGGTCCACCTCGGCGACGCCGTTGCAGGCCACGCGGTACTCACGGCCGTCGATCCAGAACCGGTCGACGCGTTCGAGCCACGCGCGGTCCTCGGCGTAGCTGGCGCTCACCAGGTCCCAGCGGACCCGTTCGGAGCGGCGCAGGATCGGCCCGAGCAGCGCCGCGACGGCCTCGCGGCCGACCGCGGGCGGATGCGGGACGTTCGCGTACGTGCCGTCCCCGGCGAAGCACGCCGCCGCCGCGGCCGCGTCCCTGGCGTGCACCGCGGCGAGGAGGCGTTCGGTCACCCGGCGGGCGGCCGTCATCCGAAGACCACGGGGTAGGAGGCGAAGTGGTCGCGCGAGGAGTGCGGGTCGCGCTGCGGCGGCCTCTGGGGGTCGGGCCTGGCGCCGGCGGCCAGCAGCGCCGACAGCATGAGCGTGACGGTGCCGAGGACCTGCTCGTGCGCCTGCTCGGCGCCATCGCTCTCGGGGACGCTCTCGGGGACGCCGCCGGCGAGCTCGGTGCCGATGCACGCGTGCATGCCGCCGCCGAAGGCGTGGCCCCACCGGGGGACCCCGGCCGGGACCTCGCGCAGCGGGTCGAACTCGTCCGGCCGCTCGAACACCCGCGGGTCGCGGTTGGCCGCCGCGAGGTCGAGCACGACCAGCGCGCCTTCGGGGATCTCGGCGCCGCCTCGCAGCACGGCAGGGGCGAGCGCCCGGCGGTGCGCGACGGGGCTGGCCGGGTGCAGGCGCAGGGTCTCGTGGACGCAGCGCTGCAGCAGGGCCGGGTCGTCGAGCGCCTTCTCGGCGGCGGCGGGGTCGCGGCGGACCCAGGCGAAGAACTCGTCGGCCGAGTGGGTGAACGCGTCGGCCGTGCTGTGCGAGCCCGCCTGCAGGTAGAAGGCGCATTCGCGGAGCAGGATCTCCTCGTCGATGTCCAGCTCGTCCCAGTGCCGCAGCAGGCCGGTGAGCACGTCGCGGGGCAGGTCCCGCTCGTCCAGCTCGCCGGCGGCGTGCCTGGCCAGCAGGTCGCGGCGGCGGGCCAGCGACGGCCGCAGGAACGCGGCGTCGAACTCCTCCAGCGCCGCCCGCACCTCGGCCCTGACCGCGTCCGGGTCCCGGGTGGTGTGCACGAGGGTGGCGCCTTCGGAGAAGACCTTGGCGTAGCGGTAGAGCGCGTCCGCCTCGGCCGCGCTGCCGGTGGGCCGGTCGATGCCGGCGACCAGGGCGGTCAGGCTCATGATCGTGCGGTAGCCGAGCTCGACCAGGTCGGCGTGGCCCTCGGCGGCGAACGGCGCGAGCGTGTCGCGGACGACGTCGTGCAGGAACGCGCGCTCCCAGTGGCGGAAGGTGCCCCGGCGGAACAGCCGGTTCTCCACCCGGCGCCGCACCCGGTGGTCGTCACCGTGCAGCACCAGCAGGCAGCCGGCCATGACGACCCCGCCCTCGTCATAGAGCGCCTGTTTGAGGTCGCGCAACCGGAATGCCTCGCGTACGTCGGCGTAGCCGTCCAGGGTGATCGTCGTCATCGCCTCGCGCTCTCTGCTCCACACGGGGTTAGAACGCTAACGACGCTACCAGTGACCGCCTTCCTGGGAAAGATCCGACCTCAGGGACGGCCCTGGGATTCGTCGTTAGGGTCTTGACGCCGTTCAGGACGTCGCGAGACGCTCAGCAGGGACCGGCACCCCCCCGATCCGGTCGTGCGCCAACGGAGGAGCAAGTCCAGATGACAGCCGTCGCCGAAGAGACAACCATTGTCCTCACGACGTTCGCGGACGCCAAGGACGCCTACCGCAGCAAGGATCTGCGTCAGTCCCTCTACGACGAGGGCGAGGTCGTCATGGCGGACGTGCTGGTGAACCTGCACGGCGAGGAGCACCGGTCCCGGCGCCGGGTGGAGAACCGGATGTTCCGGCGCGAGGTGTTCGAGCGCTACGAACGCGAGCTGTTCCCGCAGGTGATCGAGCAGACCCTGGCCCCCCACCGGAGCGAGGGCCGGGTCGACCTGGTCCATCTGGGGCACGAGCTGATGCTCAACCTCGCCGCCCTGACCGCGGGCGTCGACCGCCCGGCGGGCACCGCCGAGGAGACCCGGCGGCTCTACGACTACATGATGAAGTTCATCGAGGGCGCCACGCTCGCGCACTCCACCAAGGACAAGGACGAGCAGCGGCGCGTGATCGCGCGGGCGCTGGAGGACTGGGACGCGGAGTTCCTGGCCCCGTCCATCGCCCGCCGCCGCGCGCTGCTGGAGCGGGAGGCCGCCGGCGAGGACGCCGACGTGCCCAGCGACGTGCTGACCACGCTGCTGCGCCACACCGGCGAGCTGCGGCTGCCGCCCGAGGTGATCCGCAGGGAGGTCGCGTTCTTCCTGCTGGCCGGCGCCCACACCAGCGCCACGGCGTTCGTCCGCTCGGTCGACCACATCCTGGGCTGGATCGAGGAGCACCCCGAGGACGCCGGCCTCGCCGCCACCGACCCGCTGTTCGTCCAGCGCTGCGTGCACGAGACCGTACGGCTCAATCCGTCGAGCCCGGTCGGCAGGCGGCGCGCACTGGCGCCGATCACGCTGCGCTCCGGCATCGAGATCCCCGAGGGCGCGACCGTGGTGATCGACCTGCAGTCGGTCAACCGCGACCCGGAGGTCTTCGGCGCGAACGCCGGCGCGTTCGACCCGCACCGCGAGTTCCCCGCGAACGTGGCCCCGTTCGGGCTGAGCTTCGCCGCCGGGATGCACGTGTGCATCGGCCAGGACCTGGCCGCCGGAGTCGTGCAGCGCGCCGGCGCTGACCCGGACGACCACCTCTTCGGCCTGGTCACCGGCGTGGTGCAGCGGATGTTCGCGGCGCGGGTGCGGCGCGACCCGGACAACCCGCCCCAGCGTGACGCCAACACCCAGCGGCCCTACTGGGGCTCCTACCCGGTGCTGTTCGGAGGGGACGAGTGACGTATCGGATCGAGCTCGACCGGGACGTGTGCATCAGCTCAGGCAAGTGCGTCGCCGAGTCGCCGGAGGTGTTCCGGTTCGACGACGACGAGGTCGTGGCGCTGGTGCCGGGCGGGCCGCGGCTGTCCGACGAGGAGATCTTCGCCATCGCCCGCGACTGCCCTTCCGGCGCCATCCGCGTCTTCGACGGGGACGAGGAGATCGATGTCTACTGAGGGGGACGCGGGCGCGCCGCCGGGCCCGCCCGTCCCCGGCGCCGCCGGGCACCGCTCACGCACCGCTCCGCGGCCCGGGCCGTAGCCGTGGACCTGGGGATCCGGGGCCGGCGGGCCGCCGTGGCCGCGGCGAGCGCGGGGCTCGGTCACGCGAGCGCGGCCGCGCTGGCGGCCGAGGGGGCGCAGGTCACGATCTGCGGCTCCGACGAGGGGCGGGCGCGCGCCGCGGCGGAACGGCTGGGCGCCGGCGTGCGGTGGCTGCGCGCCGACGTCTCCGGGCCGGACGGCGCCGCGGCGTTCGTCGAGGAGGCCGCGGCGCTGATGGGCGGCCTCGACATCCTGGTGGTCAACGGGCCCGGCCCGCCGCCCGGCACGATCGCGCAGACCCCGCCGGAGGCGTACCAGCCGGCGCTCGAACGCAGCCTGCTCGCCGTCGTGCGGATGTCCCTGGCCGCGCTGCCCCACATGCGGGAGCGCGGCTGGGGCAGGATCGTCGCGATCACCTCGCTCGGGGTGCGCCAGCCGTACCCGAACCTCGCGCTGTCCAACACCGCCCGCGCGGGCGCCACGGGTTTCCTGCGCACGCTGGCCCGCGAGGTGGCCGCGGACGGGATCACGGTGAACTCCGTGCAGCCGGGGCTGCACCGTACCGAGCGCGTCACGCAGGTGTACGGCGACAGCCCGCCGGTCGGCGACGTCCCCGCGGGGCGGCTCGGCGAGCCGGCCGACTTCGGCGCGGTCGTCGCCTTCCTGTGCTCGGCGCAGGCCGGGTACCTCACCGGCGCGGCCGTGCCCGTCGACGGCGGGGCCTACCAGGCGCTGCTGTGAGCGTGTGTCCCGCCGGTTAACCGTGGTGAACATCGGGTGAAAAGCACGCCGCCGACCTCCGCATCTCGTAGCGTCGTTATAGTTATGACGACGCTTGGGCAGTACGGCAAACCAGGCTGACAAGGGGAGAGACGCAATGACGAAATGGGCCGTGGTCACCGGGGCGGCGCACGGCATCGGAGCCGTCATCGCCGAGCACGCGGTGAAAGAGGGCTACCGGGTCGCCGCATGGGACGTCGACGGCCCCGCCGTCGAGCAGACGGCCCGCGACATCGGGGAGGCGTGCGTGGGCTCGGCCGTCGACGTCTCCGACGAGGAGGCGGTGCGGGAGGCCGCGGCCCGGCTGCCCCAAGCGCCGCACCTGGTGGTGAACAACGCCGGCATCGTCCGGTTCGGGCCGCTGCTCGACCTGCCGGTGACGGAGTGGGAGGCGGCGCTGCGGGTCAACCTGACCGGGACCTTCCTCGTGGCCAGGACGCTGGCCAAGGTGATGGCGGAGGCGGGCGGCGGCGCGATCGTCAACCTCGCCTCGATCAACGGCATCGCCGCCGCCCCGCACGCCGGCGCCTACTCGGCCAGCAAGGCCGGGGTGGTCCGGCTGACCGAGCACATGGCGATGGAGTGGGCCAGGCACGGCATCCGGGTCAACTGCGTGGCTCCCGGGCTGATCCACGCGGGCATGTCGGACGCCATCTACGCCGATCCCGAGGTCCGGCGGGTGCGCGAGGGCGCGGTGCCGCTGGGACGGCTGGGCTCGGCCGAGGACATCGCCGCCGCGGTGCTCTTCCTCGGCTCGGAGAAGTCGGCCTACGTCAGCGGCCAGACCCTCGCCGTCGACGGCGGCCTGATCAAGAGCACGCTGGCCTCACTGCCGCGGCCGGCGTCGGTGGACTCCGTCGGCTTCGCCGAGGCCTGACGACTGCCGGGAGTGCGTCACGGCGGCGTGACGCACTCCCTCCTCGCGCGTACGGATCAGCCTCGGGTGGTCCACCGGATGGCGCGGCGGAGGATCTCGCGGTGCTCGGGCACCTCGTACGACGGCGGGTGGTGGCCCAGCGCGTCGTAGACCACGCGGCCGCCGCCGTGCTCGCGGGCCCACAGCAGAGGGCGCCGGGGCCCGGCGCCGGGCCCGGAGGGCTGACGGGCGGTGAGCAGCGGGACGATCCCCGGCGCCAGGTCCAGGTCGCCGTACACCTCGTCGACGAGCGTGAACGGATCGAGGCCGTCGACCAGCTCGTGCCCGCCCTCCGGCCGCACCTCGACGGCGGGGCCGATGGGCGGGTGGTGGGAGCGTCCCCACGCCCAGGCGCCGCCGAGCGTCCGCCCCCACTCCGGCCAGTCGTCGAAGCAGATGCTCGCCGTGTGCAGGCCGAGCACGCCGCCGCCCGCCTCCAGGTGGGCCGCCAGCGCGGCCCTGGCGCTCTCGGACGGGCTGGCGCCCTCCGCGCCGGCGAGCTCCCGGTAGCGGGCGGGGGTTCCGGGCCCGGTCATCGTCCACCGCAGCGCGTTCACGACCAGCAGCGCCGCGCCCGGCAGGGCGTGCAGGGCCGCGTCGACCGCGATGTGCACCTCGGCCTCCAGGCCCTGGCCGGCGAGCAGCTCGGTCAGGCAGGCGGTGGTGGCGGGGAAGTCGTGGGTGAGCCCGCCGGACAGCACAACGGCACGCATGGCACGTCCTTCTCAGGTAGGGGGTCGGTCAGCCTGGCGCTCCGGCGGAACGGGCCGCGGGGCCGTCAGGTGGCGGTCCAGGCGCCGTCCACGGGGATCACCGCGCCCGTGAGGTAGGACGCGCCCTCCGAGAGCAGGAACGCCACGGCCGCCGCGATCTCCTCCGGCTCGCCCGCGCGCGCCATCGGGATCCGGTTCATCAGCCACGCCGTCTGCTCGGGAGAGCCGAGCCGGTCCGCCGTCATCGGCGTACGGATGACGCCGGGCGCGAGGGCGTTGACCCGGATCCCGGCGGGGGCCAGCTCGGCCGCCGCCGCCCGGACCAGCCCGGCGACACCGGCCTTCGCGGCCACATAGTGCGGCTGCCCGGTGACGGCGTGGGTGCCGGTCACCGAGCTGATGGTGACGACCGCGCCGCGGACGCCGCCGGCCAGCCAGCGCCGGGCGCAGCCCTGGATGCCGAGAAACGTCCCGGTGACGTGCACGGAGAGCATGCGCTCGAACTCCGCGACGTCGAGCTCGGTGATCGCGCCCCGGCTGCGGTGACCGGCGCAGTTGACCAGGGCGTCGAGCGGCCAGGCCGCGTCCAGCACCCGCTCCCAGGAGTCCCGGCCGGCGACGTCGAGCTCGTGCCCGCCGGGGCCGGGGCGCAGGTCGGCGACCTCGACCTGCCAGCCCTGCGCGGCGAGCAGCTCCGCGCAGGCGGCGCCGATGCCGGAGGCGCCGCCGGTGACGAGGACGCGGCCGGGTGCGGTCATCAGAGAACCTCCGGGAAGTCAGGCGGACAGGTCGTTCAGGCGGACACGTCGTTCAGGCGGACAGGTCGTTCAGGCGGAGGAGCCTGGCGGCGTTGGCCGAGAGGACGGCGGGGTCCAGCCCCGGCCCTTCGTGGGCGCCGGAGTCCCAGCCGGCGAAGTTCGTGCCGAACACCAGCCGCTCGGTGCCCGCGTGCTCGGCCAGCAGGTTCAGCGCCCGCTCGTCGTGCACGTGCGTGTCGAACCACAGGCGGCGGTAGTAGTGCTCGAAGCCGTTCTCCCGCAGCTTCGCCCCGGCCCACGGGCGCTTGACGACGGCGCGGGCGAACCGCCCGGCGACGAACGCGGCCGCGCCGCCGCCGTGCGAGACGCACACGTCCAGGCCGGGATGCCGCTCCAGCACGCCGCCGAAGACCAGCGCGGCCACGGCCAGCGTCTCGTCGCGGGCGAACCCGAAGAGCAGGTCGAGGTCGAAGCGCCGGAGCCGGGGATCGGCCGGCGGCCCGTCGGGGCCGAGCGGCGACGGGTGCACGAACAGCGGCACGTCCAGGTCCACGAGAGCCTCGTAGAGCGGGTCGAGCTCAGGGTCGTCCAGGGTCCGTCCGGCGGGGTCGGTGTCCACGTACACGGCCGCCAGCCCCAGCTCGCGCACCGCGCGCCGGGCCTCGGCGATCGACGCGCCGACGTCCTGCACCGGCAGTTGGGCCGCGCCGAGCAGCCGCCCCGGGTACGCGGCCACCGTCGCGGCCAGCGCGTCGTTGTGGGTCCGCGCGTACGCCAGCGCCGGGCCGGCGTCCAGCCGGTCGAAGTAGGTGAGCGGGTTGGGCGACAGCAACTGGACGTCGACGCCGGCCTCGTCCATGGCCGCGACGCGGACGTCCACGTCCATGAACGGGCTTCCCGCGTAGCGCACGCCGCGCAGCACGTATCCGCCGACGCGGTAGAAGGGCGTGCCGTCGTCCGCGACGCCCAGTTCCGGCCCCGCGGCCCCGGCCGCGCCCAGGCTGACCTCCAGCACGGCGTGCGCGTGCACGTCGATCACCGGCGCGCGCCGCCCGCCCGCGCCCTCGGACGACCCGGTGGCCGGGGGGCCGTGGCGCTGGTCAGACACGGGCCAGTTTCTCCAGCTGCTCCTCCGTCAGGGCCAGGCCGCGGGTCAGTGGGCAGGAGGCGAGGAAGCGGACCTGGTCGGTGGAGCGCATCCGCCGCTCGGGGATCGGGGTGGTGAGGTCGATCCGGCGGCCGCCCTTGACGACCTCGGCGATGCGGGCGCGGTCCTGCAGGATCGTGATGTCCCGCAGCGGGTCGCCGTCGATGACGAGGACGTCGGCGAGCCGGCCGGGCTCCAGCGTGCCGACCTCGCCCTCCATCCGCAGCGCGAAGGCGCCGTTGCGGGTGGCCGCGACGATCGCCTCCATCGGCGTCATGCCCATGTACTGCACGAACATCTCCAGTTCGCGGGCGTGCCACTCGCCGACCGGGGTGACGGCGAAGCCGGTCTCCGAGCCGGTGAGGAACGGCACGCCGGCGGCGTGCGCCTTGGCCATCTGCGCGGCGGTGATCTCGATCTCGGCGCGGAACACGTCGAGCAGCTCGGGCGCGCTGCCGATCTTCTGGCCGTAGTCGGCGAGGTTGCCGAGGAGCGTGAAGGTGGGGCACAGCGCGCTGCCGGACTCGATCACGGCTTCGAGCGCCTCGTCGTCCATGTAGGAGGCGTGGTAGATCAGGTCGACGCCGGCCCGGGCGGCGTCGCGGGTGCTCGCGGAGTTGCGGCAGTGGGCGACGACCTTGGTGTTGAGCTCGTGCGCGGTGTCGCAGACGGTACGCAGCTCGTCGAGGTTCCAGACCTGGACCTCGGGGCCCTTCATGGACGGGATCAGGCCGGTGACCATGATCTTGATCCAGTCGACCCCGTACTTGATCTGGCGGCGCACCTCCTTGACCATCATGTCGCGGTTGTGCACGACGGTCGCGTAGCCGGTGGTGCCCTCGTCGGCGATCATCCGGCCGGCCGTGCCGCCGAGCATGGTCATCAGGGCCTGTCCCCCGGCGCGCATGCGGGGGCCCTCGACGATGCCCGTGTCGATGGCGTCGCGCAGCTCGACCCCGATGGACCACAGGCAGTCGGCGTCGAGCACGCCGGTGACCCCGGCGCGCAGCACCTTGCGCGCGTGGTAGGCCGACAGCATCGAGCTGTAGCCCTGCGTCCTGTGGTGGAAGAGCTCGTCGTTCCCTGTCGGCTCGCCGAAGCTGAGGTGGGTGTGGGCGTCGATCAGGCCGGGCATGACCGTGCGGCCGGTCGCGTCGATCCGTTCGTCCACGCCGCCCGACTCGGCCTCGGCCACCGCCTCGGCGCCCAGGGCGGCGATCCGGTCCCCCCGGATCAGCACCGCCTCGCCCGCTCGCGGCGCGGCGCCGGTCCCGTCGATGACGGCGCCTCCGGTGATCAAGATGCTGTCAGCCATCGGCTCTCCTCGAACCTCGGTATGCGTGTGAAGGTTAACGACTATTCGAGGTCCTGGCTAGACTGCCCGGTGGTGATCGGAATTCGTCCCGGACCCCGAGGTGATGCGACGATGGCAACGTGTCTCAGCAGAGAGTGATCGAAGAGCTTCAGCGCCTCGGCATGTCCGGCTACGAGGCCAAGGCCTACGTCGCGCTGGTGGCCGCCGGCGCCCCGCTCAACGGCTACGAGGTGGCCAAGCGCTCCGGGGTGCCGCGCAGCACGGTCTACGAGACGCTGGGCAAGCTCGTGGGCCGGGGGGCGGCCTACGAGGTGCGGCTGGGCGACGCGGGCGTGGGCTACATCTCGCTGCCCCCGGCGTCGCTGCTGGACCGGATGCGGCGCGAGTTCGACCAGTCGATCGACAGTCTGCGCGAGGCGCTGCCCGAGGTGGCCTCGCCCACCCAGGTGCGGCTGATCCACAACCTCACCGACCGGTCGTCGCTGCTCACCCGGGCCGAGGACGTGGTCGCCGCGGCGCGCAGGGACCTGTTCCTGTCCGGCTGGCCGGCCGAGATCGAGCCGCTCAAGGCCCTGGCCCGCCGGGCCGAGGCGGACGGCGTCGACGTCTCCGCGGTCGTCTTCGGCGACGACCCCGACCCGGTGGGCCACACCACCCAGCACCGCTTCTCCAGCCCCAAGGTGGCGCTGGAGAACCTGGGCTGCCGGCTGCTGGTCGTCGTGGCCGACCGCGAGCAGGCCGTCATCGGCGGCGTGATCAACGAGGAGGCCTGGGGCGTCTACACCGACGACCCGGCGGTGGTCCTGGTCGCGGTCGAGTACGTACGGCACGACATCGCCATGCACCTGATCGTGGAGAAGTTCGCCGCCGAGGACTTCGAGTCGTTCTGGAAGTCCGACCCGGCGCTGCTGCGCCTGCGCGCCGACCACGGCGCGCCAGCCACGCTGCTCAAGAGGGGGGCCCGCGAGACCCCGGGCGGCTCCGGGCGGCGCCGCGGCGCCGACGGCCCGCGCTGACCCTGGGCGGTCACAAGCCGGCTCGCGCTGATCACGGGCTGACCCCGAGTTGATCGGGGCGGGTCCGCCTGCCCTGGCACGGCGTCCACCGGTTCGGCGGACGCCGTTTCCGCATGCCCGCAGGCCGTGCGCCCCCGGTCACTCTCCGCCGACCGCGCCGATCCGCGTCGTTGCCAAATCGGGACTGTCGCACTCTCTCGTTGGACGTTAGCATCCTGACGACTAGCGGTAGGAGGCATCACCGTGTGGCAACAGATCATCAGCGGGTTGCAGGCGGGAAGCTGGTACTCGCTCATGGCGCTCGCCATCGTCCTCGTTCTCAAAGCGACCGATGTACCCAACTTCGCCATGGCTGAGCTGGGCTTATTCCCGGCCTTCTGCACCTGGGCGCTCATCGACGGAGCGCAGCTGTCGTGGTGGGTGGCGGTGCCGATCGGGTTGCTCATCGGCATCGCCCTTTCCGTAGTGGTGGAACGCACGGCTATCCGGCCGATCCTGGCGGAGAACCATTTCGCCACCGTGTTGATGACGATCGCGGTCTTCGTCGTGATCAACGCGGTGGTCCAGCTCGTCTGGGGCTCCGAGCCCCGCAAGATCGACTCCCCGTTCGCGGGCTCGTTCACCGTGGCGGGGCAGATCGTGGCCTACGAGCAGCTGGTCAGCATCGCGGCGGGGCTCGCGGTGATGGTCGGGCTCATCCTGTTCTTCCGTACGCCGCTCGGTGTGCAGATGCAGGCCATCGCGGAGGACCGCGTGACGCCGCGGCTGCTCGGCGTCTCGGTCACGACGGTGTTCCGCACCTCCTGGGCCCTGGCCGGGGCGATCGCCACGATCGCGCTGCTGCTGCAGGGGCAGGCCTCGCTGCTCACGGACCAGAACGGGTCCGGGCTGCTCATCAAGGGTTTCGTGGCGGCGACGCTGGGCGGGTTCTCCAGCATCACCGGGGCCTTCGTCGGCGGGCTGGCGCTCGGCGTCGCGGAGAACCTCGCGGGCGCGTACATCTCGACGTCGAGCAAGACGGCCATCGCGCTGCTGGCCATCGTCGTGGTGCTCTCGATCAAGCCGCAGGGGCTGTTCGGCCGCCACCAGGTCAGGGAGGTCTGATGAGGCGGCTCCCCCTGCCGGCGCCGTGGCGGATCGCCGGCGCCGCCGGCGCCCTGGCGGCCGCGCTCGTCCTGCTGGCCCTGCCCGGCCTGGTCAACCCGTACCTGCTCTTCCAGGCGTGCCTGGTCATGGTGACGGCGACGGCGGGGCTCGGACTCGTCCTGATCATGGGGTGGTCGGGGCAGATCGCCCTGTCCCAGGCCGGTTTCCTCGGCGTGGGCGCGTACGCGACCACCTTCCTGGTCGGCCAGGGCTGGGCCTGGCCGGTCGCGACGCTCACCGCCGGACTGGTCGCCGCGCTGTTCGGCGTGCTCATCGGGCTGCCGGCCACCCGGCTGCGCGGCTTCTACCTCGCGATCGCCACGCTCGCGTTCGCCGAGCTGATGATCCGCGTGTTCGTGGAGGCCACGCCGATCACCGGCGGCATCGCCGGCACCGCCGTGCAGCCGATGGTCCTGCCCGGCCTCGACGTCGACGGCAGCCGCTGGTACCTGTGCCTGGGCGTGGCCGCCCTCACCACGGCCGTCGTCATGCGCATCGGGCGCGTCGGGCTCGGCCGGCGGCTGCGGGTCGTGCGCGACGCGGAGATCGCCGCCCCGTCGCTGGGCGTGAGCCCGACGCGCACGAAGCTGCTGGCCTTCGCGCTGTCGGCGTTCATCGGCGGGATCGCCGGGGCGCTGTACGCGCAGTGCCTGTCGTACCTGACGCCGGAGATCTTCGACATGGGGCTGCTCATCGAGTTCCTGGTCGTCGCGTTCCTCGGCGGCGTGGGCTACGTCGCCGGGCCGTTCCTCGGCGCCGTCGTGGTGGTGGTGCTCCGCGACCTGCTGCAGGACCTCGGGAGCTGGCAGCGGCTCGTGTACGGGCTGATCCTCGCGCTGGCGATCGCGTTCCTGCCGCGCGGGCTGGCCTCGCTGCCCGCCCGGCTGCGGGCCAGGCGCCCGGCCCCGCCCGCCTCCGAACCGCCGCCCGTGTCCGGGCAGGCCGACCTGACGGGAGCCGCCCGATGAACACCCTCGAACTGTCGGGGATCGCCGTGCGGTTCGGCGGCAACGAGGTGCTGAAAGGCGTCGACCTCGCCATCGGCCCCGGGTTCACCGGGCTGATCGGCCCGAACGGCGCCGGCAAGACGACGGTGTTCAACGTGGTCACCGGCTACGTCCGGCCGGTCGAGGGGACGGTGCGGATCGCGGGCGAGCCGGTCCCGTCCGGCCGTCCGGCGGTCGTGGCCCGCAGGGGCGTGCGCCGCACGTTCCAGACGCCCCGGCTGGTGGCCGAGCTGACGGTCGAGGCGAACGTGCTCGCCGGGCTGGACGCCGAGGTGGCCCGCGGCGGCGGGCTGGCCGACTTCCTCGGCGTATCGCGGGCGGCTCGCGCGGCCCGGGAGCGGGTGCGCGAGCTGCTCGACGCCTTCGGGCTCGCCGACCGCGCCGCCGAGCCGGTCGGGAACCTGCCGCTGGGCAGCCAGAAGATCGTGGAGGTGGCCCGCGCGCTCGCGCCCCGGCCGCGCATCGTGCTGCTGGACGAGCCCGCCGCGGGCCTGTCGGCCGCCGACGTGGACCGGATGGTCGCGCCGCTGGCCGAGATCGGCGCCCGCGACGAGCTGTCCATCCTGATCATCGAGCACGACCTGGAGCTGGTCTCGCGGCTGTGCCCGCGGGTCGCGGCGTTGCACTTCGGGCGCATCCTGGCGGACGGCACCCCGGCCGAGGTCGTCGCCCACCCCGATGTCGTCAAGGCCTACCTGGGAGCCGGCGTTGCTACTGTCGATACGTGAGCTGACCTCCGGCTACGGCCGGATCCCGGTGCTGCGCGGGGTCGACCTCGACGTGGCGGAGGGCGAGATCGTCGCGCTGCTCGGGGTCAACGGCGCGGGCAAGTCCACGACGCTGCGGGCCGTCTCCGGCGTGCTGCCCACCTGGTCGGGCACCGTCAGCTTCGACGGCACGACCCTCGGCAGGCGCACCCCCGAGGCCAGGGCCAGGCTCGGCCTCGGCCACGTCCCCGAGGGCCGCGGCATCCTCTCCTCGCTCACCGTCCGGCAGAACCTGCGCCTGGGCGCCACCGCTCGCGGGCGCGGCGCCCGGGACGTCGCCCAGGACGAGGAGCGGCTGCTGGAGGTGTTCGACGCGCTGCGCGACAAGCTGGGCGCGCCGGCCGGCTCGCTGTCCGGCGGCCAGCAGCAGATGCTGGCCGTCGCCAGGGCGCTCATCGGCCGGCCGCGCCTGGTGATGGTCGACGAGATGTCGTTCGGTCTCGCGCCGATCCTGGTCACCCAGCTGCTCGGGCTGGTCGCGCGGCTGCGCGCGGAGTCGGGCACCGCGTTCCTGCTCGTCGAGCAGCACTCGGCCGTGCTCGACATCGCCGATCGCGCGTACGTGCTCTCCGGCGGAGCCGTGCACACCTCGGGCCCCGCCCACGAGCTCGCGCAGTCGGAGAACCTCGTCCGCGCCTATCTGGGCTGAACGCCTATCTGGGCTGAACGCCTATCTGGGCCGAACGCCTATCTGGGCTGAACGCCTACCTCGGCTGAACACTCGCACCATCTCACTGGAGGGTCCCATGAGGCCACGACGGTTCACGCTCACCGCCCTGCCCGCCCTGCTGACCGCGCTCGCCGTCGTGGGCTGTTCGTCCCAGGCCGCCGCTCCGGCCGGTGGCGACGCGGCGGCAGCGGCGGTCCAGGGTGTCACGGACGACACGTTCACCATCGGCACGACCCTGCCGCTGTCCGGCGGCGCGGCCACCTCGGGCAAGGGCTTCGAGGCCGGGCTGAAGGCGGCGGTCAAGGAGATCAACGACAAGGGCGGGCTGCGGGGCCGCCAGGTGAACCTGGTGGTGCTCGACGACGGGTTCGAGGCGGCGCGCAGCGTCGCCAACATCCGCCGCCTGGGTGACCAGGAGAAGGTGTTCGCGGTGGTCTCCCCCGCCGGGTCGGCCAACATCCCGGGCAGCTACCCGTACCTGGCGCAGAAGGGGATGCCGCTGTTCGCGCCGGTGCTGCCGCCCGACCCGAAGCAGGACTCGGTGTTCCTGCTCGGCACCAGCCAGCGCGACCAGGCCAGGGTGATCGTGGACTTCCTGGCCGGCAAGGGCGTCAAGAAGGTCGCCGTGATCGGGCAGGACAACGAGCTCGGCCACGCGATCCGGGACGGGGTGAAGGAGGAGGCCGCGACCGTCGGGGTCGAGGTCGTCGCGAACGAGACGACCGAGCCGAACTCGACGGAGGTGAGCTCGGCGGTGCTCAAGGTCCGTGAGGCGAAGCCGGACGCCATCGTGCTCGGCACGGACAACACGCAGTCGGCCCTGATCATGAAGGCGGTCGACGAGCTGGGCTGGGAGCCCGCCATCATGGGCACGTCCTCGACCGTGACCACGGGCAGCGCGGGCACGGTGGGCCCGGCGGGGGCCGCGGCGAAGGGCATCTACGGCACGTTCATCTCCGAGCTGCCCACGTCGGAGTCGCCCGAGGCGGTGGCGTGGCGCACCGTGCAGCAGGCCGTCGCGCCCGACCAGGTCGGCAGCGCCTACGCGTTGCAGGCGTACGCGAGCACGAAGATCTTCTTCGAGATCGTGACGCGCATGGGCGACGACCTGACCTGGGCGAACTTCCAGAAGACCGCCGAGTCCCTCAAGGGGCACGAGTCCGGCATCTACCCGCCGATCACCTTCGGCCCGGCCGCCGACGGCGGTCACGTCGGGACGACCGGCGCGAAGGTGGCGGAGTGGGACGGTTCCGCGTGGAAGCTCGTCAGCGAGGACTGGCTGGAGCCCGGCAAGATCGTGTCCTGAACCAGGTCCGCCGGCTGTCTCCCTCCTGGACAGCCGGCGGACCCGTCAGGCGTGGGTGACGCCGAGGCCGAGGCCGCCGTCGATGGTGAGCACGGCTCCGGTCGCCCACTCGGCGGTGATCAGGTACTCGACCGCCTCGGCGACCTCGTCGGGAGTGCCGGCGCGACCCAGTGCGTGGGCCGGGCCGAGCGAGCGCATCCGCTCGGCGGCGGTGGCGTAGTCCATGAGCCCGGCCCGCTGGTTGATCTCGGTCAGCACCCCGCCCGGCCGCACGCAGCCGACCCGCACGCCCTGCGGCCCGAGCTCCGCCGCCAGGACTCCGGTGAGGGTCTCCAGCGCGCCCTTGGTGGCGGCGTACGGCGAGACGCCGGGGAAGGCGCGCTGGGTGTGCACGGAGCCGAAGAGGACCACCGCGCCCGAACGCTCCCGCAGGTGCGGCAGGGCGAGCGCGGTCAGCATCATCGGGCCGATCGTGTTGGAGGCGAACACGTCGTGCAGCGCCCGCTCCTCCAGCTCCTCCAGCGGGCCGCGGTACATGTTGCCCGCGGCGTGCACCACCGCCTCCAGTCCGCCGCCGTGCTCCACCGCCCGGGCGACCAGCCGCTCTCGGTCCGCGGCGACGGTCACGTCGGCGACGACGCCGCACGCGCCCGAGCCCGCCCGCCGGGCGACCGCCTCGACCTTCTCCGCGCGCCGGCCGGCGAGGGTCACCTTCGCGCCGGCCTTGACCAGCCGGTGCACCACCGCCTCGCCGATGCCGGAACCGCCCCCGGTGACGAGCACCGGCATCCCTTCGAGCGAACGCCCCACGGAAGCCTCCTGACCTGATTCCTTTAGACGGGATGCTAACGACGACTACAGAGCCACAGGTAGCTCCGCCGCCCTTCTTCTAGACGTTATAAGCCTAGCGACTATCCGATGGTGCCGGCCACCCGCGCCTTTAGTTCGCCGACGGGCTGGCCGAGATCGTCGTGGTCGAGGAGCTGTTCCCGGCCTACGGGGAGCTGGACGTGGACGCGATCGTCCCCCGGCTGCGCCGCAGGCTGCTCGCCAACGGCGTCCCGGTGACGCCCGAGCCGCGCCAGGCCCGCCCGGAGGCGAGCCGCCGGCTGCCGCTCCTGCGGCGTGCGCCGTACTTCTGCTCGGACTGCCCGCACAACACCTCCACCAAGACGCTGGAGGGCAGCTCCGCCGTGGCCATGACCGGCGGGCAGGCCCCGGTCGGCGGGATGGGTGTCAGGCGGGCCGTGGACGTGCTGCTGGCCGAGGGCGTCTCGAAGATCATCATCACCGCGGAGGACCTGCGCAGGTACCGCCGGATCCGGCTGCCGCGCGGCGTCAAGGTCTGGGACAGGTCCCGGATCGAGGAGGCGCAGCGGATCCTCGCCGGCGCCCCGGGCGTCGCCGTGCTCCTGCACGACCAGGAGTGCGCGACCGAGACCCGGCGCAAGCGCAAGCGAGGGCCGGCCCCCGGCCCGCCACGCGGGTCTTCGTCAACGAGCGCGTCCGCGAGGGATGCGGCGACTGCGGCCGCAAGTCCAACTGCCTGTCGGTGCGGCCGGTGGCCACCGAGTACGGCCGCAAGACCCGCATCCACCAGGCGTCGTGCAACCTGGACACCAGCTGCCTGGACGGCGACACCTGGCGCATCGGCTGAACCCCGTCCACATCCGAGGCGTCGCCGGTGAGCACTCGCGTACGGTCCGGTCGTCGCCCCGGATGGGCACCAGGCAGACGTCGGCGCTGCGCAGCCCGGTGTCGTCGGCATGGTCACGATCTGATCACTGAGGCCGCCGGTCAGAGGTAGAGGCCGGTGTCGTCCTCCCGTTTCCGGTCCGGGCGGCGGGGCTCGGGGCTGGTCAGGACCTGCGGTTCGGTGTCGGGGCCCGGCTCGGCGCCCGGGTCGAGCACCGTGATGGCCAGATCGCCGTCCCTGACGCCGATGTGCGCCCGCTGGCCCTGCTGGAGCGTCCCGTCCAGCAGCAGGCGCGACAGGGTGTTGTCGAGCTTGCGCTGGATGGTGCGGCGCAGCGGCCGGGCGCCGAAGTGCGGCTGGTAGCCCTCCTTGGCGAGCCAGTCGACGGCCTCCTGCTCGATCTCCAGGGTCACCCCCTGGGCGTGCAGCCGCCGCCGCGTGTCCTCCAGCAGCAGGCCGGTGATCTGGCGCAGTTGCTCGGTGTCGAGGCCGCGGAAGACGATGATCTCGTCGATCCGGTTGAGGAACTCCGGGCGGAAGCGCATCTGCAACAGCCGCGAGAGCTGGCCGCGCAGCGCCTGCGGGTCCTCGCCCGGGTGCTTCATGATCACGTCGGCGCCGAGGTTCGACGTCATGATCAGCACGGTGTTCCTGAAGTCCACGGTCCGGCCCTGGCCGTCGGTCAGCCGGCCGTCCTCCAGCACCTGCAGCAGCAGGTTGAACACGTCCTGGTGGGCCTTCTCGATCTCGTCGAGCAGGATCACCGCGTACGGCTTGCGCCGCACCTGCTCGGTGAGCTGGCCCGCCTCCTCGTAGCCCACGTAGCCGGGCGGCGCCCCGACGAGCCGCGAGACGGTGTGCCGCTCCTGGAACTCGCTCATGTCCAGCCGGATCATCCGCTCCTGCTCGCCGAAGAGCGCCTCGGCCAGGGCCCTGGCCAGCTCGGTCTTGCCCACGCCGGTGGGGCCGAGGAACAGGAAGGAGCCGATCGGCCGGTTCGGGTCGCTCAGGCCGGCCCTGGAGCGGCGCACGGCCTCGGCCACGGCCGCCACCGCCTCGTCCTGGCCGATCACGCGCTGGTGCAGGTGTTCCTCCAGGCCCAGCAGCCGGTCCCGCTCCTCCTGGGTGAGCTGGGCGACCGGGATGCCGGTGGCGCGGGAGACGACCTCGGCGATGTCGTCCACGGTCACCTCGGCGACCCCCGTGGGGCCGGCGCGGGCCTGCTCGATCCGGGACTGCAGCTCGGCGATCTCGTCGCGGAGTTCGCGGGCGCGTTCGTAGTCCTCGCGCGTCACCGCCTGTTCCTTCTCCCGCTGGCGGCGGTCGAGCTCCTCCTCCAGCTCGCGGGTGCCGGTGGGGACGGTGCCGCTCCGCAGCGCCACCCGGGCTCCGGCCTCGTCCACCAGGTCGATCGCCTTGTCGGGCAGGAACCTGCTGGAGACGTACCTGTCGGACAGGTCGGCCGCCGCGACCAGCGCCTCGTCGGAGAACTTGACCTGGTGGTGCGCCTCGTACCGGTCACGCAGGCCGCGCAGGATCTCGATGGTGTCCGCGACGCTCGGCTCCGGGACCAGGATGGGCTGGAAGCGCCGTTCGAGCGCCGCGTCCTTCTCGACGTGCCTGCGGTACTCGTCCAGCGTGGTGGCGCCGATCACGTGCAGCTCGCCTCGGGCCAGGGCGGGTTTGAGCATGTTCGAGGCGTCGATGGCGCCCTCGGCGCCGCCCGCGCCGACGACCGTGTGCAGTTCGTCGATGAAGACGATGAGCTCCTCGCTGTGCGCGCGGATCTCCTCCATGACCTTGGTCAGGCGTTCCTCGAACTCGCCGCGGAACTTGGTCCCCGCGACCAGGCCGGGCAGGTCCAGCTGGATCACGCGCTTGCGCTTGAGCGCCTCGGGCACCTCGCCGTCCACGATGCGCTGCGCGAGCCCTTCCACGATCGCCGTCTTGCCCACGCCGGGTTCGCCGATCAGCGCGGGGTTGTTCTTGGTCCGCCGCGACAGCACCTCCACCGCCCGCAGGATCTCCTCGTCGCGGCCCACCACCGGGTCGATGCCGCCCTCACGGGCCGCGCCGGTGAGGTCCCGCCCGTACTGGTCCAGGGTCGGAGTGCTGCTCGGAGGCTGCTGCGGCCCGGTCAGCGTCTCCCCCTCGCCCGCTCCCTCCTGTACGAACGACTGCGGGGTGACGTGCGCCTCCCGCAGCATCCGGCCGGCCGTCGAGCGTGGGTTCGCCGTCAGGGCGAGCACCAGGTGCCGGGCGTCGATGTAGGACGCGCCGGTGGCGTGCGCCACCTGCCGGGCGTCCAGCAGGGCGCGCTTGGCCGCCGGGGCGAGCGACATCGGGCCCTGCTTCGGCTCGCGCTTCTCGACGTTCTCCTCGACCTCCCTGGCCAGCGCGGCCGGGTCGGCCCCGGCCTGCTCCAGCACCTGCCGCGCGGTGCCGACCTGGGTGGCCGCCCACAGCAGGTGCTCGGTGTCGACGTAGTCGGCGCCCCACGCCGCCGCCTGCTCCGTCGCCATGCGCAGGAGCTCGATCGCGTCCTCGCTGAGCAGCCGGGCGATGTCCACCCGCCGGGAGTAGGCGGGCTGGCCGTACCCGAAGAACCTGGCGAGCAGATCGTCCATGGGGCCGAAGCCGTAGTTCCAGAACTCACCCGTTGTCATGAACCCTCCCCCGAAGGTGACGCCGGTTCCTGGCCGCCTACCCCCGACATCCGGAGGTAACCAACACCCCCGGAGGCGTCCACCGTGGTAAATTCCTCGGCCGATCAAAGGAGTGCGGCCATGACAGGGATGCTCCGACCACGTGACCGGACCGCCCAGGTCACCCCCATCGAGCTCTTCTTCGACCTCGTGTACGTGTTCGCCATCACCCAGCTCTCCCACCTGCTCCTCGATCATCTCGACCTGGCGGGAGCGGCCCAGGCCCTGCTGCTGACCCTGGCCCTGTGGTGGGCCTGGATGTACACCACCTGGGCGACCAACTACTGCGACCCGGACCATCCGGCGATGCGGCTGACGCTGGCCGGGCTGATGCTGGCGGGACTGGCCATGGCGGCGGCGCTGCCGCAGGCGTTCGGCGACCGGGCGCTGTGGTTCGCTCTCGCGTACGTGGTCATCCAGGTCGGGCGGACGGCGGTGGTCGCGGTCGCGGCAAGGGGTGAGCCGATCGGGCACACGTTCCGGCTGGTCCTGGCCTGGCACTCCATCAGCGGCGTGCTGTGGATCGGCGGCGCGCTGGCCGGCGGTACCGCGCAGGCGGCGCTCTGGGTGGTGGCGCTGCTGCTGGAGTACGCGGCGCCCTGGCACGGGTACCGGATGCCGTTCCTCGGCAGGGCCACGACGGCCGACTGGACGATCGACGCCGACCACATGGCCGAGCGCTGCCGGCTCTTCGTGATCCTCGCGCTCGGCGAGTCGATCCTGGTCACCGGGCTGACGCTGGCCAAGGGCGACCATCTGTCGGTGGCGACCGTGGCGGCGTTCACCGTGGCGTTCCTGTCCAGCGTGGCCATGTGGTGGGTCTACTTCGACCGGACGGCGGACGCGGCGGCCGAACGGGTGGCCGACTCCGACGACACCGGGCGGCTCGGCAGGTCCGCCTACACCTACTGCCACATCCCGATCGTGGCCGGCATCATCGTCGCGGCCGTGGGCGACGAGCTGTCGATCGCGCATCCGCTCAGCGGCAGCACGGCCGGCACCGTGCTCACCGTGCTGGGCGGGCCGGCCCTGTTCCTGGCCGGGCACGCGCTGTTCCAGCGGGTGGTGTTCGGCGCCCTGCCGGCGGGCAGGCTCGCCGCCATCGGCCTGCTCGCGGCGGCCGGGGTGGCCGCGCTGCTGGTGCCCGCGCAGGTCCCCCCGCTCGCCCTCGCCGTCCTGGCCGCGCTCGTCGTCGCCGGCGTGGCCGTCCGGGACTCGCTCCGCGGTGGGCTCGCGTAGCTACCGGTTCCGGAACACGGGCTCCCGTTTCTCCAGGAACGCCTGGATCGCCTCGCGGGTGTCCTCGGTCGTGCCGTTGAGGTTCTGCGCGGCCGCCTCGCGCAGGACGCTGTCGTGGAAGCTCCCGGCGGCGGCGAGGTTGAGCATCTCCTTGGTCTGGGCCAGGGCGAGCGGGGCGAGGGCCAGCAGGTCGCGGGCCCACGCGTACGCCTCCGCCAGGGCCTGTCCCTCGGGCACGACCTTGTTGAGCAGTCCGAGGGCGTGGACCTCGGGCGCGGTGAGCACCCGGCCGAAGAACGCCAGCTCCTTGGCCCGGTGCAGGCCGATCATGTGCGTCAGGAACCAGGTGCCGCCGAAGTCGACGGAGAGCCCGCGCCTGGAGAAGATCTGGGAGAACCTCGCGTTCTCCTCGGCGATCGCCAGGTCGCAGGCGAGCGCCAGGTTGAACCCGCCGCCCACCGCGACCCCGCGCACGGCGGCGATCGTGGGCTGGGGCAGGTCGCGCAGGGCGAACAGCGCCGCGTTGACGACCTGCATGGCGCGGCGCGGCGCCGCTGAGCCGCCGCCGCGCAGGTCCGAACCGGCGCAGAAGTCGCCGCCGGCGCCGGTGAGCACCACCACGCGGTCGTCGGCGCGGCCGGCGATGTCGCCGAGCACGCCGGCGAGCTCGGTCCAGCCCTGGGGCGGCACGCTGTTCTTGGTCCCGGGCCGGTTGAGCGTGACGGTGACGATGCCGCTCCCGTCACGGTCGGCCAGGACGACGGGGTCGTCGGACATGGACGCCGCTCCTCTCTTCCGCTGTCAGCGGTCGCCGGCGTCGGCGCCGCGCAGCGAGGCCAGCGCGGCGCGCAGCTCCGCCATCGGCACACCCTCGGACGGCTGCAGGAACACCTGGTCGACCAGGCCGCCGAACCGGCGGGAGACCTCCGCCGTCACCTCCGCGAGCGAGCCGCTCACGCAGAACGTGTCGAGCACCTCGTCGTCGACGAGGTCGGCCATCCGGTCCCACCGGTCCTCGCCGGACCCGACCGACAGGGCGTGCAGCCGCTCGTGCAGGTCCTGCCAGCCGTGCAGCGCCAGCACGCCCCGGTAGGCCGGCGTGGAGCCGTAGAAGGCGACGCGGCCGCGGAGCATCCGCCGCTGCGCCTCGACGTCGTCCCCGGGGCCGTGGACGTGGACGAACCCGGGGCAGTGCACGGTGACCTCGGAACGGTCCCGGCCGGCGCGGGCCAGGCCCTCCTCCAGGGCCGGTACGGTCACCTCGCGGAAGTAGCGCTCGGTGCTGAAGCCGTGCGGGATGAGCCCGTCCGCCACCTCGCCGGCCAGCCGGGTCATCAGCGGGCCGACCGCGGCCAGGTGGATCGGCGGGTGGCCGTGGCCGTGCGGCGCGGGGCGGAAGGTGGCCGTCATGAGCGTGTGCCGGTAGTGCTCCCCCTCGTGGCGCAGCGGGCGGCCGGTGTTCCAGTCGTCCCAGATGGCGCGCAGGGCGGTGACGTACTCCCGCATCCGCGCCGCCGGCCTGCCCCACGGCATGCCGAACCTGCGGGTGATGTGCGGCTTGGTCTGGGTCCCCAGACCGAGGACGAACCTGCCGCCCGACAGCGCCTGCAGGTCGTGGGTGACGTACGCCATCGCCATCGGGGTGCGGGCGAAGGCCACCGCGATGCCGGTCGCCAGCCGCACCCGGCTCGTCGCCCCGGCGGCCAGCGCCAGCGGCAGGAAGGGATCGTGGTCGACCTCGGCGCTGGCGACGGCGTCGAACCCGGCCTCCTCCGCCCACGCGGCGAACGCGGCCACGTCGCCGGGACCGGCGTGCACGGCGGCTCTCACCGCCTGCCTCCTTCGCGCGCCTCGGGGGCCGAGGGCGTGCGGCCGGGGGCTGGAAGCGTCGGGTCCGTGGCAGAGGACATGGCAGGGGACATGGCAGGGGACATGGCAGGGGACATGGCGCGTCTCTCCTGTCGGCGTGGATGGAGCAGGACGGGCCCGCCCCGGATGGAGCAGGACGATCCGCCGGCCCCCCGGGTACGGCAGGGCGGGCCTGCCGGGGCGGCGCGGGTCACGTGGGGGGAAGCTGCGCCATGAAGATCGAGGGGTGCAGGCCGTCCGCCTTGGGCCGGAAGGACGCGGTCAGCTTGGCCGCGAGGTCCTGCGGGTCCCACGGCCCGTCGGAGCTGATGGTCTCGATGACCTCGGGCGAGTTCCACAGCCGGACCTCGTAGCCGGCGGCGCCGATGGTGCGGCCGGACAGCCAGTCGGACTCGGTGCCGGCGAGGTAGGTGACGATCGGCGCGATGTTGTCGGGCGACATGACGTCGGCCCGGCCGGGCTCCGCGCCGAGCTTCTTGTCGTCGGGGACGGTGGCGGTGAGCCGGGTGGCGGCGCCGGGGGCGATCGCGTTCGCCGTCACGCCGTACCGGGCCAGGCCGTTGGCGAGGGAGGCGGTCAGGCCGATGATGCCCATCTTCGCGGCCGCGTAGTTGGGCTGGCCCGGCGAGCCCTGGAGGGCGGAGTCGGAGGTGAAGTTGATGATGCGGTAATGGCCGTCGGGGTTGCGCTGCTCCCGCCAGTAGGCGGCGGCGGGCTTGATGGTGCTGAAGTGGCCGCGCAGATGGACCCGGATGACCGCGTCCCAGTCCTCCTCCGGCAGATTGAAGATCATCTTGTCGCGGAGGATGCCGGCGACGTTGACGACGACGTCGAGCCGGCCGTAGGCCTCCAGGGCCAGCTCGACGAGGCGCCTGCCGGTCGCGGTTTCGGCGATGTCGCCGCCGTCGGCGACCGCCTCGCCGCCGAGGGCGTTGACCTCCTTGGCGATGTCCTGGGCGGGGCCGGCGTCGCCGCCGGTGCCGTCCGGGCCGGCGCCGAGGTCGTTGAGCACGAGCCTCGCGCCCTGCTGGGCGAAGGCGCGGCTGATGGAGGCGCCGATGCCGCGCCCCGCGCCGGTGATGATGGCGACTCTGCCGTCGAGAGAACCCATGGATGCCCTTCCCGATCTGGAGGAATGGGAGGAGTGGGGCGCGGCGGCGCCGCGCCGGTCAGCCGACCGAAGGATCCACCCCGGCCCCAACTGACGCTAAGTAGAACACGTTACGGCTAGTACGACAAGAGCGGTTCTCCCTTGACAGGCGCCGCTCGGCCCTCGATCCTGCCGATAAGGAGAACAGGTTGTCTTTGCTCGGACAGGGCTCCCCCGCGGAGTCGACGGGAGCCGGTCCGGCCTCGATAACGGGTACTCTTTACTTCCAGCTTTCCCCGTTGACCCCCCGCCGAGCGGGGTTGCGGTCGCGTCCGCCACCGGCCGGGAAGGGAGTCCCACGTGGGCCGTGTCAGCAGGAAGGGCCGGACACCCGAGGCCCGGGCCTTCCGGGCGGAACGCGTTCTGGACGCCGGGATGGCCCTGGCCACCAGAGGCGGCTACGAAGCGGTCCAGATGCGCGAGGTCGCCCGCATCGCGGACGTCGCCCTGTCGACCCTCTACCGCTACTACCCGTCGAAGGACGCCCTGCTCAACGCCGCCACCATCATGCAGCTCGACCAGTTGCGCCAGGACCTCCTGCGACGGCCGCCGCGGCAGCGCACCCCCGAGGGGCGGGCCGCCGAGGTGCTGCACCGCGCCTTCCGGGCGATGCAGTACAACCGCGGCTGGGCCCACGCCGCGCTCAGCGCCTTCCACATCCCCAAGCCGCTCGACCGGCGGCCCGACGACGCGGCGCCGCTGGTGGAGACGTCCCTGCCCACGACGCTCGCCGACCTCATCGCGCTCGCCGCCTGGGGCCCGTCCCACCGCACCACCTCGGCCGAGTACCGCGCGCTGCACATGCTGGAGTCGCTGTGGAGCAGCAGCGTCATCAGCTGGCTCAACGACCAGATGACGCCCGAGTACGTCGAGGAGCGGCTGCGGTTCGCCGCCAAGCGCCTGCTGATGCCGGAGCCGGAGGCCGGCAAGTAGGCGCTCAGCGCCCGCCCTGGCCGTCGTCGACCTTGATCACCGTACCCGTGATGAACTCGGAGTGCGGCGAGACGAGGTAGAGCAGCGTGCTGTCGAGCTGCCGGGGGTCGCCCATGCGGGCGCGCGGGAAGTAGCCGGTGGGGTCGCCGGTCCGCCGCACCATGCCGTCCATCATCTCCGAGGCGAACGCGCCCGGCGCGATGGCGTTGACGTTGATGTGGAACTTGGCCCATTCGACGGCGAGCACCTCGGTCATCCTGACCACGGCGGCCTTCGTCACCGAGTACAGCGCGGCGCCGCCGCCCCGGTACTCGAAGGCGCCCATGGAGGAGATGTTCACCACCCGGCCGCCGGTCCCTGCCTTGATCAGGCGGCGGGCGAAGTCGCAGGAGAGCAGCCAGGGCGCGCGCAGGTTCGTCCCCAGCACCCGGTCGACCAGCTCGGTGGGCATCTTCGTCGCGTACTGGGCGTCCGGGACGCCGGCGTTGTTGACCAGGATCGTGGCGGTGCCGAACCGCTCCTCGGCCGCGTCGAGCAGCCCTTCGAGCTGGGCGTCGTCGGTGAGGTCGGCGCCGAGCGGCAGGCAGGAGCCTCCGTCCGCCTCGATCTGGCCGGCGAGCTCCGCCAGCCGCTCCGCCCGCCGCGCCACGGCCACCACGTTCGCCCCGTGCTCGGCCAGCGTGACGGCGAAGCGCCGCCCCAGGCCGGAGGAGCAGCCGGTCACGACGGCGGTCTGGCCGGTGAGGTCGATGTTCTGGGGCATGGCGGCGCCTTCCGCTCGGTGCTGGGTTCGAGGGTCCGCTCCAGGGTGCCCGACGCGGCTCCTTCCGCGGCCGCGGACCCGGTCCTTGAGGGAGAAAGGGGGCGTGGACCCGGCGGGGCGAGCCGCCGGGCCGCCGGTCAGAGGCCGAGCTTGCCGGCGAGCCGGTCCTGCTGGTAGTCGGCGTCGCCGGCGAGCACGTTCCCGGCGATCGCGTTCTTGTAGTAGAAGTGCGCGTCGTGTTCCCAGGTGAAGCCGATGCCGCCGTGCAGCAGCATGGTGTCCTTGGCCGCGGTGAGGTAGCCGGGCGAGGTGAGCGTGCGGGCCGCGGCGGCGGCCGCGCCGAGCTTCTCCGGCTCCTCGTCGGCCGCCCGCGTCGCCTCCCGCAGTGCCGCGTCGGACAGCGCCCACAGGACGTACATGTCGGCCAGCCTGTGCTTGACCCCCTGGTAGGCGCCGATGGGCTGGCCGAAGGCGTAGCGGACCTTGGCGTACTCGGTGGTCATGGTGAGGCAGGCGAGCATGGCCCCGCACTGCTCGGAGGCGAGGGCGAGGTTCGCCAGGTCGGCCACGTGGTCGAGGGCGGCGACCGCGTCCCCGGCGAGGTGCCTGGCCGGGGTGCCGTCGAACGTCACGGTCGCCGAGCCGCGGGTCGGGTCCACCCCCGGGTCCCTGCGCACGGTGAGGCCGTCGGCCGGGCTCCGTACGAGGTAGAGCCCGGTGCCGTGCGGGCCGCGGGCCTGCACGAGCAGGACGTCGGCCTCGGCGCCGTTCAGCACCGCGACCTTCGTGCCGGACAGGGTGACCTCGTCACCGGAGCCGGTGGCCGTGGTGACCGGCTCCGCCGGGATCCACCTGCGGTCGCCCGGCTCGCTGACGGCCGGCGCGGCGACCAGGCCGCCCTCGGCGATGCGCGGCAGCAGGTCGCGCCTGGCCTCCTCGTCGTCCAGGGCGAGCAGGGCGCCGGCCGTCAGCACGCAGGCCACGAGCGGCGAGGGCACCAGGCCCGCTCCCAGCTCGCGCAGCGCCGCCGACAGGTCGGCCTGGGTGGCGCCCGCGCCGCCGTACTCCTCGGGGATGGTCAGGCCGGCGAGGCCGAGGTCCCCGGCCAGCCGCGACCAGACCTCCGGGTCGTAGGCGAGGTCGCCGCCGATGACCTCGCGGACCTTCGGCAGGGGCGTGCGCTGCGCGACGAAGCGCCTGATCGTCTCGGCGAGGCTCTTCTGATCGTCGGTGAAGATGAGTGACACGTGAGCTCCTGAGGTGATCAGCGCGACAGTTTCAGCTGGTCGAAGGGGGTGTTCCGGTCGACTCCCGGATCCTTGGCCAGCCCGAGCACGCGCTCGCCGACGATGTTGCGCTGGATCTCGTTGGTGCCGCCGGCGACCGCTCCGCCCGGGGCGGCCACGATCGCCATGACGACCCGTTCCAGGTCGGCGGCGCCGAGGGCGAGGTCGGCTCCGAGGATGTCCTGGGCCAGATCCGCCGCCCAGAGGGCGAGTTCCGCGCCGGCCAGCTTGGCTGCGGAGCCGCGGGCGCCGATCTGGAGGCCGGCGGTGGTCTCCTCGTGCAGCACCCGCCCGTACGCGCCGAGCGCGGACTCTCGGGCGTACAGGACCGCGAGGCGGCGGCGGACGGCGGGATCGGTGTCCAGGCCGCGGGCGCGGGCCAGCTCGGCGAGCGAGTCGAAGCCGAGCGGGTTGGAGCGGGCGCGGCCTCCCGCGCCGATGGTCACCCGTTCGTTGCGGAGCATCACCACCGCCGCGCCCCAGCCCTCGCCGACCTCGCCGATGACCGCGTCCGCGGGCACCTCGACGTCGTCGAAGAACACCTCGTTGAACGGCGCGTGCCCGGTGGCCACCACCAGGGGCCGGACGGTGACGCCCGGGTGTCGCATGTCGACGATGAACATCGTGATGCCCCGGTGCTTGGCCACCGTGGGGTCGGTCCGGGCGATGATGGCCCCGAAGTCGCTGAACTGGGCGCCCGAGGTCCACACCTTCTGGCCGTTGATGAGCCAGCCGGTCTCCGTCCGCGTGGCGGTGGTCTGCAGACTGGCGACGTCGGAGCCGGCGCCGGGCTCGGAGAAGAGCTGGCACCAGATCTCGTCGCCGCGCAGCAGCGGGGGGAGGTAGCGCCGCTTCTGCTCCTCGGTGCCGAGTTCGAGGATCGTCGGGCCGGGCATGCCGAGGCCGATGGTGAACGGGCCGGTGGGCAGCTCGAAGTCGGCCGCCTCCTCGTTGAAGGCGATCAGCTCCGCGGCGCCGAGGCCCTGCCCGCCGTACTCCTTCGGCCAGGTGATGCCGGCGAATCCCGCCTCCCACAGCGCCTTCTGGAACCGCTTCGACTCCTCCAGCGGTACGGAGCCGCCCTCCAGGTCGAAGCCGGCCGCCTCGTCGAAGGGTTTGGCGTGCTGCTCCAGCCAGGCCCGCGCCCTGGCACGGAACTCATCGATCGACGTCATCCGCGTTCCTCTCGGAGATGGGGACGGTCGGGATCACCAGGCGACCGTTCAGTAACACGTTCTGTTTAGCGAAGGCTCACTCGTTCGGCCGCATCTGTCAAGAGCGCCAGGTGGTGCGGGAGAGGCAGGACAGACGCTGAGACACCGGGCGGCACCCCGACCACATCGGATCAACGGTAACGAGTTTCGTTTGCCCCGAAGCGGCGGGCCTCCGGGTCTGCGCCGTGGCGTCTTCTGTTCCGCTTGACGCGTGACCGATCGGCGGCCGACGCCGGGTGCCGGACCGCTCCGGGTGGGCCGCCGGTTTGAAGGTTTCGCCGTGCTTTCCTGCTGGTATCCGGCCCAGGTGTCAACGGTTCGTCCAACGATACGGTCCAAGGCATGACTGCTGGCATCGAAGACGCCGTCCAGCCCTTCGAGGCGTCCGCCGTCCTGGGGCTGCTGCCCGCCCGGCCGCGGCTGCTCGCGCTGGGTGAGCCCACGCACGGCGAGGACCTGCTGCTGGACCTGCGGAACGACCTCTTCCGGCACCTCGTCGAACGGGAGGGCTACCGGTCGATCGCGATCGAGAGCGACTGCCTGATGGGCCTGGTCGTGGACGACCACGTCACCTCGGGCGCGGGCACCCTGGACGAGGTGATGGAGCGCGGCTTCAGCCACGGGTTCGGCACGTCCGCCGCCAACCGCGAACTCGTGCGCTGGATGCGCGCGTACAACGACGGCAGGCCCGCGTCCGAGCAGGTGCGCTTCGCCGGTTTCGACGGCCCGCTGGAGATCACCGGCGCCGCGAGCCCCCGGCAGGCCCTCCTCGCGCTTCACCGCTACCTCGCCGCCCACGTGGACGCCGGTCTGCTCCCCTGCGCCGAGGACACGATCGAGCGCCTGCTCGGCCCCGACGACCGCTGGACCGAGCCCGCCGCGATGATGGACCCGTCCCGGTCCGCGGGGCGGACGGCGGAGGCCAGGGAGCTGAGGCTGCTCGCCGACGACCTGGTGGCGCTGCTCGACGCGCAGACCCCGCACCTCCTCGCGGCGTCCTCGCGGGAGAGCTGGGACCGGGCGCGCCTGTACGGTCGCACCGCCACCGGGCTGCTGCGCTACCACTTCTGGATGGCCGACCCGTCAGCGGAGCGGGTGACGCGGCTGTGCGCGGTGCGGGACTCGATGATGGCCGCCAACCTCCTCGCCGTCGCCGAGCGGGGCCCGGCGCTGGTCCACGCCCACAACGCCCATCTGCAGCGGAGCAAGAGCTCGATGCGGATGGGCGACCTGCGGCCCGAGTGGTGGAGCGCGGGCGCGCTGGTGGGCGCCCGGCTGGGCGACGACTACGCCTTCGTGGCCACGGCCCTCGGCACGATCCGGCACCAGGGGGTGGACGCCCCGCCCGCCGGCACCCTCGAAGGGATCCTGTACGCGCTGCCGGACGACCACAGCCTCGTCGATCCCCGCCGGCTGGCCGCCACCCTCGCCGAGCCCGCCCCTCGCGTGTCCCCTTGGTTCGGGTACGCCCCCCTGGACCCGGCCCAGCTGACGGACAGCGACGCGATCCTCTTCGTCAAGGACCTGCCGCCCCCCGGCGAAGCGGTTCACCCGCTCTGATCGGGGATCGCCTGCCCCGGCGGCGGCGTGCCCGGCTTCAGCGCAGGAAGCGGTGGATGGCGTGGCGGAGCTGCGCGGGGGTCATCGGGTCGGTCGACAGCGCGTGGTGCAGGGTGAGGCCCTCGATGAGCGCGTCCAGCCCTCGGGCGGTGGCGGCGTCGAAGCGGCGTTCCAGGGCCTGCCGGCTGCGGGCCATCCACGTCTGGGTGACGGCGCGCAGGGCCGGGTGGCGCGCCGCGGCCACGTACAGCTCCACCGTCAGGACGAGGTCGCGTCGATCAGCCGATCGCGCCGCCCGGGATCGTGCCGTCGCGCCCGGCGGGAGGCGGACCGCTCTGGCGCGGCGGCGGCCTCGCTCATGGCGGCCCCTGCTCGGGTGTCGCGACGACACTCCTCAGGGCGGGCGATCCCGGCCTCGCGCCGTTCATGGGGTGGCCGGTTCGATCGTGCGGATGACGCGGGCGGGGTTGCCGACCGCGACCACGTCGGCCGGGAGGTCGCGGGTGACCACCGCGCCGGCGCCGACGACCGTGTTCTCCCCGATGGCGACCCCGGCCAGGACGATCACGCCGCTGCCGAGATCAGGTCCATGGCCCGCAGGCTCTGCTCGGCCGGCTCGGGGTCGTCGGCGATGTACAGGTCACCGGCGAGCATCCGCTCACGCATCGGGCGGCCGTCGCGTTCAGGCATCATGCGCACCAGCCTACAGACGATGTGTACGCCGGTACGTAACGCGTTCCGCCAGGTGAGGCCCGCCGGGCTAGGACGCCGTACGGGCGAGCACTCCCAAGGGGTCGGCCAGCAGGTCGGAGAAGCCGAGCTCGGCCGCGCCGACCAGGGTGGCGTCGTCGCCGAGGGCGGAGACGCGCAGCCGCACCCGTTCCCGGGCGACGGGCAGGACGTTGGCGGCGATGCGGGCGCGTACCTGGGCCGCCGCGCCGGGGTACATCTCGCGCAGCGTGCCGCCGAAGATCACCATGCCGGGGTTGAAGAGGTTGCACAGGTTGGCGACGCCGATGCCGAGCCAGTCGCCGACGTGCTCCAGCGCCGCCTGGGCCGCGGGGTCACCGCGGTCGGCGTCGTCCACCACGGTCCGTACGGCGTCTCGGCCGAACAGCTCGGCCGGCCGGCCGGCGGCGTCGAGCAGCGCCCGTTCGCCGACCTCCGCCTCCAGGCAGCCGTGCGAGCCGCACCCGCAGGGGCGCCCGTCGTACGGGTTCACCACCATGTGGCCCAGCTCGCAGCCGTAGCCGCTCTCGCCATCCAGCAGTTTGCCGCCGACGATGATGCCGCCGCCCACCCCGACGTCGCCGTGCAGATAGATCAGGTTCCGTAAGCCGACGCCGGCTCCGCGCTGCTGCTCGGCGAGCGCGCCCAGGTGCGCCTCGTTGCCCACCCTCACCGGCAGGCCGATCTCCAGCCTGCGGCCCAGTTCGGCGCCGAACGCCTGGTCCACCCAGCCCATGTCGGGCCCGAACCGGACCATCCCGTCTCCGGGCCGGATCATCCCGCAGTACGACGCGCCCACGCCGACGCAGATCGCGTCCCGCGGCGCCGCCCGGTGCAGCCCGCGGCCGAGCCGGGCGAGCACCTCGACCACGCGCTCGAGGTCGGCCCCGGCGCGCGGGCGGACCGCCTCCCTGCGGTCCACGATGCCGCCGCCGAGTGCGACCCGGGCGGCGACGAGCCGGTCGACGGCGACGTCGAAGGCCAGCACGTACACCCGGCTCGCCTCGGGGCGGACCACGAGCGACGGCCGTCCCGCCCGGCCGGTCCCCGGCGGGAGTTCCTCGCGGACCAGGCCCGCGGCGGTGAGTTCGGCGATCAACGCCATGATCGTGCTGCGGTTCAGGCTCATCCGCTCGCTCAGCGCCGTCCGGGAGACCGAGCCGCCCAGATGGACGTGGCGGAGCAGGGTGCCCACGTTGCGCCGGCGGATCTCCTCCTGGCCCAACCTGACCTCCGGAATCGTGTGGATCTTCGGGCGTCGCGGAGACCTTATGCGATGAAGCGGGTCCGCAACGGACGATACTCGGCGTGAAAGCCGGGTTCCCACACCCCGGAGCCCGCCATCCGGCGTCCAAGTGCCGGTCGGCCCGCGGTCGCGGGAACGGCACCGGCAAGAGCGGCCTTCGCCCTTACCTAAGCGGGCCCTTCGTAAGTCCGGCCGCCGTGCTGGAATACCGTCTGAATTCGACTTCGATAGCGGCAGTCCGTGTCGCACCGAACCGCCGTGAGACCGCTCCCACGAAAACCGCCGCCCCAGAGGGCTTCGAGAACCGCCCGAAACCATCGCCGGCGGCGGCCGGCTCTTTTCTCATTAGGGCAGGTAATTGGCACGCCCCGGCGGCTGCGAGGTTGCCTGAGCGCACGCCGCCGATGCCGGGATATCACCAGGTGAGATGGGTAGGCCCGGAACGCCATGGGAACGGTCCGGTCCGGAGAGCGGCGGTTCGCGAGCGCTCGGCCGGTCAAGAATCGGCCCGCTTCTGCCGCGGGTGCGCGCGTCCGGTCGCGCGTGGTTCAATACGCGGGTGGACGAGTTCGTGTTCGCCACGAGTTCGCCTGGCGCGTTTCGCAGGCATCATACTCGCGGAGGACATCCTCTCTACTGAAGACCGCTACAGTAGAGACAGGCCTATGAGTATGGAGCTGCACCATGGCTAAGCAGATTCGTGAGATTTTCATTGACGACCTCGACGGAAGCCCGATGGACTCCGAGAACATCGTCAAGTTCGGCCTCGACGGCGTGGCCTATGAGATCGACCTGGGAGAGAAGAACGAAGAGGCCTTGCGCAAGGCGCTGTCTCCCTTCATCACCAAGGCCCGCCCGGTCAAGGGCGAGCGGCCCGCCCGGGGCCGGCGCGTCTCCGGCGGCGCCTCCGCCCGCGCCCTGAGCCGGGAGAAGTCCGCCGAGATCCGGCAGTGGGCCAGGAGCCAGGGGCTGCCCGTCAGCGAGCGGGGCCGGATCGCCTCCTCGGTGGTGGAGAAGTACGAGGCCGCCCACTAGGCAGCCGTCGCCCAGGATTGTTCCGCGTCCGGGGGGGGGGGGGGGGGCGCGGCGC
>NZ_JAPNNL010000210.1 GCF_027620315.1 Nonomuraea corallina
CGGGTGGTGGACGGGCTGCTGATCCCGCCGCCGTTCGACTGGTCGGCGCTCGCCCGGCGGCCCGAACTCGCCCGGCAGGCCGCGCTCCTGCAGCAGCCCGGCGCGCGGACCCCCGACTTCGCCGAGCAGATCGACGACGTCCTGGCCTTCCTCGGCGGCACGCACCCGCACGCCCGCGCCGTGCCCGGCGAGGGGGCCGACCTGGAGGTGTGGATCCTGGGCAGCAGCGGCGGACAGAGCGCCCAGGTCGCGGGGGAGCGAGGGCTGCCGTTCGCCGCGAACTACCACGTCAGCCCGTCCACCGTGCTGGAGGCCGTCGAGGCCTACCGGGAGGCGTTCAAGCCGTCGGCAGCGCTGGCCGAGCCGTACGTGGTCGTCTCGGCGGACGCGCTCGTCGCCGGCACCCGCGCCAGGGCCGAGGAACTGGCCAAGGGGTACGGGCTCTGGGTCCGCAGCATCCGGACCGGCGCGGGCGCGATCCCGTACCCCACGGCGGCGGAGGCCGACGCCCACGGGTGGACCGACGCCGACCGCGAACTGGTCCGGGACCGCGTCGACACCCGGTTCGTCGGCTCACCCGGCGAGGTGGCCGAAGGGCTGCGCGTGCTGCGCCGCGTGACCGGGGCCGACGAACTGCTGATCACCACCATCACCCACGACCACGAAGACCGCGTGCGCTCCTACGAGCTGCTCGCCGACGCCTGGAACCGCCCGTGAAGCACATCATCCCCGTCCTGCTGCTGGCGCTCGCCGCGTGCGGCGCGCAGCCCGCCCGGACGGCCCCGGCCGCCACGCTGACCTGGGCCGTCGAGACCCAGCCGGTGACCCTGAACCCGCAGCTGTGGTCGCAGAACAAGGCCAGGCTGCTGGTGTTCAACCAGTTCGACGCGCTGCTGTCCAAGAGCGCCGACGGCACCTTCCAGCCGTGGCTCGCCCGCGCCTGGACGGTGTCGGACGACGGCCTGACCTATACCCTGGACCTGCGCGACGACGTCACCTTCCACGACGGCACCGCGTTCGACGCCGCCGCCGTCAAGGCCAACCTCGACCAGTTCCAGGTGCCCGGCTACAACCCGGCCGTGGCCGCGATCCAGCTCAGGGCCTACGACAGGGCCGAGGTCGTGGCGCCGCACCGGATCAAGATCACGCTCAAGGAGCCGGACGCGCTGTTCCCCGACTTCCTCGCCTCACCCCTGGCCGGTCAGGTCTCGCCGAAGTCGCTGAAGAACGCCAGGGACCTCAAGTTCGGCGGGCCGGACCTGGTCGGCACCGGGCCGTTCATCCTCGACCGGTACGTGCAGGGACAGGAGATCCACTACCGCCGCAACCCCGGCTACGCCTGGCCCCCGGCCGGGGCCGCCCATCAGGGCCCCGCCCACCTGTCGGAGATCACCTACCGGTTCCTGCCCGAGGCCGCGGTCCGCGTCGGCGCCCTCACCTCCGGGCAGGTGCAGGTCATCGAGGGCGTCCCGGCCACCGAGGTCGCCCTGATCGCGAAGGACCCGGACCTCACCCTGCAGACCTCGCTCAACTCCGGCACCGCCTACGCGTACTACTTCAACACCTCCCACGCCCCCTTCGACGACCGGCGCGTACGGGAGGCGTTCCGCGAGGCCGTGGACGTGGACGCGGTGCTGAGGTCGGTCTACCAGGGCACCGCCACCAGGGCGTGGAGCGTTGTCGGCAGCGGGAGCCCCTTCTACGACGCGAGCCTGGAGAAGTCCTACGGCGGCGACGCGGCCAAGGCCAACGCCCTGCTCGACGCCGCCGGGTGGAAGGAACGCGACGCCGAGGGCTACCGGGTCAAGGACGGCAAACGGCTCACCGTGCGCGAGGTCGCCGCCGCCCCGTTCGTCCGCGACCGCCGCGACATCCTCGGCCAGGCCATCCAGGCCCAGGTCAAGCAGAACGCCGGCATCGACTTCCAAGTCAGGATCGTCGACCAGGGCAGCGCGCAGCAGGCCGTGGACGACGACGCCTACGAGGTGTTCGGCAACTCCCGGGGCGACTCCGACGCGGGCGCCGCGCTGAACCTCATCCTGCCGTCGGACGGCGCCATCAACCGCACCCGGTTCGCCGACCCCGAGGTGGACACGTGGCTGGCCGCCGCCTCGGCCACCGCCGACCAGGCCGAAAGGAAGGAGCTCTACGCCAGGGTCCAGCGGGTGGTCGTGGCGGACAGCGCCATCGTGTTCCCGCTGTACGTGCCCGCCGACCAGATCGCCGCCCACCGCAGCGTCCAGGGGCTCGGCTTCGACCCGGCCTCCGGCACCCCGGCGAGCGCCTACGACGTGCGGATCGCCACGTGATCAGGAGACTCGGCGCGGGGCTGGCGGTGCTCTGGGCCGCCGCCACCGCCTCCTACGTCGCGCTGCTGCTGGCCCCGGGCGACACCGTCGACATCCTGATCGGCGACGGCGCCGACACCCCGGAGATCCGGGCCGGGATCATCGCCGAGTGGGGGCTCGACCGGCCCGAGATCGTGCAGTACCTGGCGTACCTCTGGCGGCTGCTCCACGGCGACCTCGGCCGCTCGTATCAGTTGCAGCGCGGCGTCGGCGAGGTGCTGGCCGGGCAGATCGGGCCGACCGTGCAGCTCACCCTCGCCGCGGCGGCCACCGGCGTGGCGCTCGCGGCCGTCATCGCGATCGGCACGGCGGGGCGGGGACGGTGGCCGCGCGCCGCCGCCTCGGCCGCCGAACTGGTGTCGGTGTCGGTGCCGCCGTTCCTCATCGGGATCGTCCTGCTGTCGGTGTTCTCGTTCACGCTCGGCTGGTTCCCCGTCTCCGGCGCGGAAGGGCCGGCGGCCCTGGTGCTGCCCGCCCTGGCGCTCGGCCTGCCCATCGCGGGCGTGCTCGGCCAGGTGCTGCGCGGCGGGCTGGAACGGGCGCTGGAGCAGCCGTTCGCGGTGACGGCCAGGGCGCGCGGGCTCACCGAGCGCGCGCTGGTCGCCCGGCACGCGCTGCGGCACGCGCTCCTGCCCGCCGTGACGATGGCCGGCTGGTTCACCGGGGCGCTGCTGGGCGGCGCGGTGATCACCGAGGTGCTGTTCGGCAGGCCCGGCCTCGGCCAGGTGGCCATGCAGGCGGTGACCAGCCAGGACATGCCCGTCGTGATGGCCGTCGTGCTGCTGTCGGCCGTCGTGTACGTCACCATCAGCACGCTGCTCGACCTCGCCTACCGGGTCATCGACCCGCGGATCCGGAGCTGAGCGCCGATGCCCCCGACCTCCCGCGACGCCGTCCGTCCTGCCGTCCGTCCCGCCGGCTGGTCCGCGGTCCCGCTCTGGTGGCTGGTGCCGGGTGCCTTTCTGGCGGTGCTGGCGCTCGCCGTCGCCGTGCCCGGCCTGCTGGCCGCCGCCGACCCGCTGGCCGCCGACCCGGTGGACGCGCTGGCCCCGCCCGGCGCCGCCCACTGGTTCGGCAGCGACCACCTCGGCCGCGACGTGCTGGCCAGGGTGGTCCACGGCGCCCGCCACTCGATCAGCATCGGCGTGGCCGCCACCGGCCTCGCCGTGACCGCGGGCGTGCTGCTCGGCCTGGCCGCCGGGCTGTCGCCCACGTGGCTGGACGAGGCGCTGGCCCGGACCTTCGACGTGCTGTCCACCCTGCCGGAACTCCTGCTCGCCCTGCTCGTCGTGGCGATCACCGGCCCGGGGACCGTGAACGTGATCTTCGCGATCGCGGTCGCGCAGATCCCCACCTACGCCCGCGTGATCCGCGCCCAGACCTTCGTGGTGCGCCGCTCCGGCTACGTCGAACAGGCCGTCACCTTCGGCCGCTCCCGCCTGGCGATCAACACCGGGCACGTGCTGCCGAACGTGCTCGGCCCGATCCCCGTCCTGGCCACCATCGGCCTCGGCCAGGCCGTGATCGCCAGCTCGGGGCTGAGCTTCCTCGGCATGGGGCCGCAACCGCCCGCCGCCGAGTGGGGCGCGATGCTCTCCGAGGCCCGCAACTACCTGCGGGTCGCCTGGTGGGAGGCGCTCTTCCCCGGCCTGGCCATCACGCTCACCGTCGTCTGCCTGACCGTCGTCGGGCGCCGCCTGCAACGCCGTTTCGAGGGGAGAACACCGTGACCTCGCTGGTGACCGTGGAGGACCTGCGGGTGAGCTTCACAGGCTCCGACGTCGTACGCGGCGTCTCACTGTCGGTGGCGCCCGGCGAGTGCGTGGCGATCGTCGGCGAGTCCGGCTCCGGCAAGAGCGTCACCGCCCGCGCCCTGCTCGGCCTGGCCGGGCCCGGCTCGGCGGTGCGCGCCGCGGCGTTCCGCGTGGCCGGCCGGGACGCGTTCGCCTTCACCCCCGCCGACTGGCGGCGGCTGCGCGGCGGGTTCGCGGGCCTCGTCCTGCAGGACGCGCTGGTCTCCCTCGACCCGCTGCGCACCGTGGGCGCCGAGATCGCCGAGGTGCTGGCCACGCACGACGTGGCGCCCCGGGGCCGCCGCGCGGAGCGCGTCCTGGAACTGCTGGAGGCGGTGGGCGTGCCCGACCCCGCGACCCGGGCCGGCCAGCGCCCGCACCAGCTCTCCGGCGGGCTGCGGCAACGGGCCCTGATCGCCTCGGCCATCGCCGCCGACCCTCCGCTGATCATCGCCGACGAGCCCACCACGGCGCTCGACGTCACCGTCCAGGCCCAGATCCTGCGGCTGCTCGCCGGACGCCGGGCCGCCGGCACCGCGCTGCTGCTGATCAGCCACGACCTGGCCGTGGTCGCCTCGATCGCCGACCGCGTCCTGGTCATGAAGGACGGCCGGGTCGTCGAGGAAGGACCCACCCGGGACGTCCTCGCCGCGCCCGCCCACGCCTACACCCGCACGCTGCTGGCCGCCGTGCCGTCCGCCGCGTCCCGCAGCACCCGCCTCACCACCGGCGAGCCGCGCGGCCGTCCCACCCCCGACCGGTCCGCCCAGGTCCTCGCCGGAACCGGGCTCACCCGTTCGTACGGCCCCCGCCGGGTCGTCGACGACGTCTCCTTCACCCTGCACGCCGGCGAGACCCTCGGCGTCGTCGGCGAGTCCGGATCGGGCAAGACCACGCTCGCCCGGCTCGCCCTCGGCCTGCTCGAACCCGACGCCGGCCAGGTCACCCTGCACCGGCGGCCGTGGAGCCACCGGCGCGAACGCGAGCGCCGCCCGCTGCGCCCGCGCGTCCAGCTCGTCTCCCAGAACCCGCTCGACTCCTTCGACCCCCGCCACACCGTCGGCCGGCTGATCGCCGAGCCGCTCCGGGTGCACCGCGACGCACGCCACGAGCGCGTCCTCGACCTGCTGGCCCGCGTCGGCCTGCCCCCGGAGACGGCCGCCCGCCACCCCCGGGAGCTGTCCGGCGGCCAGCGCCAGCGCGTCGCCATCGCCCGCGCCCTCGGCCCCCGGCCCGACGTGCTGGTCTGCGACGAACCGGTCTCCGCGCTCGACGTCTCCATCCAGGCCCAGGTGCTCGACCTGCTCGCCGACATCCAGACCGAGTACGGGACCGCGATGGTCTTCATCTCCCACGACCTCGGCGTCGTCCATCACGTGGCCGATCGCGTCCTGGTCATGAAGGACGGCCGGGTCGTCGAGGAAGGCGACGTGGCGGAGGTGTTCGCCCGGCCGCGCCACCCCTACACGCGCACGCTGGTGGACTCGGTGCCCCGGCCGGTCCCGTCCCCCCACCGCCTCGACGCGGCGGGCGCCGCCTGACCGAGGGCTTATTCTTTTCGAAAGGGCACGGCCGCCATCAGGGCCGAATCGGTTCTCTTCTTGTCAATCGTGAATTCTGCATGACCCGTGGGGCCGGAATTCATGACAACGCGTGCCGACCGCACTTACCCGTCCCCGGCGTCCTTGACATGGTGGAAAAGGTCAGCTCCGACACGCATGTTGAGGGGACGCCAACTCGATGAAGATCAAGGTACTGGGTCCGCTGGTCGCCCAGGAGAACGGAATGTCGATCACTCCCATTCCGCGCAAACCCCGGCAGGTCTTCTCCCTGCTGGCATTGCAGGCCGGCACCATGGTCACGGTGCCGGCGTTCATCGAAGAGCTGTGGGGGATGCATCCGCCCGCCAGCGCCCTGTCGACGCTGCAGACCTACATCCTGCAGGTGCGCCGGGGGATCGCCGCCGCGCTGGGCGCCAACTGCACCGACTCGGCCAAGGACGTCCTGACCACCTCCTACGGGGGGTACCTGCTGGACATCGACCCGGACGACGTGGACGTCAACCGGTACGAGCGCCTGGTGGCCGCGGGCAAGCAGGCCTTCGAGGCGGGCCGGTGGGAACCGGCGTCCGAGCTGTTCAGCCAGGCACTGGACATCTGGCGCGGGGAGGCGCTCGCCGACGTGCACGCCGGCCTGCGCATCGGCGTCGAGGTGGCCCGCCTGGAGGAGAGCAAGCTCGGCGTGCTGGAGGCGCGCATCGAGACCGACCTGCGGCTGGGCAGGCACGTGGGCCTGCTGGCCGAGCTGTCGGCGCTGACCGCCCGCTACCCGATGCACGAGAACTTCTGGGCGCAGTTCATGATCGCCCTGCACCGGGCGGGCCGGAAGAGCCAGGCGCTGGAGAACTTCATCAAGCTGCGCACGACGCTCGTGAACGAACTCGGCGTCGAGCCGTCAGCCCGCCTCCAGCACCTGCAGCAGGCGCTCCTGCGTTCAGATCCGAAACTGGACGCGGGCCGGGTCTTCGTTTGAGGAGGAGGTCGTGCCGACCTATGTATGGAATTACCTGACCGAATATCAGGAAGAACGCGCCGACATTCTGGACGCGGTGGAGAAGGTCTTCGAATCCGGCCAGTTGGTGCTCGGTGAGAGCGTGGCGTCGTTCGAAGCGGAATTCGCCGCCTATCACGGCGTCGCCCACTGCGTGGGCGTCGACAACGGCACCAACGCGATCGTCCTCGGACTCCAGGCGCTCGGCATCGGGCCCGGCGACGAGGTGATCACCGTGTCCAACACGGCGGCGCCCACGGTGGTGGCGATCGACGCGGTCGGCGCGACGCCGGTCTTCGTCGACGTCAGGGCCGACGACTACCTGATGGACACCGCCCAGATCGAGGCGGCGATCACGCCGAGGACCCGCTGCCTGCTGCCGGTCCACCTGTACGGCCAGTGCGTCGAGATGGCGCCGGTGCTGGAACTGGCCGGGCAGTACGGGCTGCGGGTGCTGGAGGACTGCGCGCAGGCCCACGGCGCCCGCCACCACGGCCGGTTGGCCGGCACGATGAGCGACGCCGCGGCCTTCTCCTTCTACCCGACCAAGGTGCTCGGCGCCTACGGCGACGGCGGCGCCACGATCACCTCCGACGCGGGAGTCGAGGCCGCGCTGCGCCGGCTGCGCTACTACGGGATGGAGAGCCGCTACTACGTGGTCGGCACCCCCGGGCACAACAGCCGCCTCGACGAGGTGCAGGCGGAGATCCTGCGCAGGAAGCTGCGCCGCCTCGACGCGTACATCGAGGGCCGCCGCGCGGTCGCCCGCCGCTACCAGGAGGGCCTCGGCGACGTCCCCGGACTCGTGCTGCCCTCGCTCGCCGACGGCAACGACCACGTCTACTACGTGTACGTGGCCAGGCACCCCGAGCGCGACCGGATCATCAAGGCGCTGGAGGCGCACGACATCCGGCTCAACGTCAGCTATCCCTGGCCGGTGCACACGATGACGGGATTCGCCCATCTCGGCTACGAGGAGGGGCGGCTGCCGGTGACCGAGAAGCTGGCCCACGAGATCTTCTCGCTGCCGATGTACCCGTCGCTGCCGGTGGACACCCAGGACAAGGTGATCACTGAGCTGCGCGCCGTACTGGACGCCTGACCACCCCGGCGGGGCGGCCCTCCTCAGGCCGTCCTCGCCGTGGCGGACCCAGCGGCGGACTCAGCGGCGGATCCAGCGGCGGGCCCAGCGGTGGACCCCGCCGCCTGCCACATCGCGCGCACCGACTCGCGCAGGCCGATGCGCGGCTCCCACGACAGCGCGCGACGCGCCAGGCCGATGTCGAGCCGGGTCCAGTCGCCGCCCTTGCTGCGGACCTCCCGGTCGAGCAGCTCGACCCGGTCGCGGGGGAAGCCGGAGGCCTCGATCAGCCAGTCGACCAGTGAGCCGATCGGCACCGCCTCACCCCTGCCGAGGTTGACCACCCGGTCGTCGAGCGGCGCCGTGGCCGCCCGTACGATCGCGGCCGCGACGTCGCGTACGTCGATGAAGTCGCGCCTGGCGTCGGCCACGCTCAGCTCCAGCACCTCGCCCGCCGCCAGCGCCCGCTCGACGCGCAGCATGAGGGCGGCGAGGAAGCTCTCCTTCGGCGGGTGCGGCCCCGACATGTTGGCGGCCCGCAGCACCACCGCGTCGAGGCCGCGCCCGGCTCCGGCCAGCACGGCCCGCGACGTCGCCAGCTTGGTCTTCGCGTACGGCGTGACAGGCCGGGGCGCCGTGTCCTCGCGCAGCAGGGTGCCGTACGGGACGGGGCCGTACTCGTGCACCGAGCCGACGTGCACCAGCCGCGGCCGGTGCGGCGTCAGGGCGAGCGCTTCCACCAGCCGGTCGACCAGCCTGATGTGCGAGTACGTCATCTCCTCGGCCGTGTCGCCCCACCCGCCCGCCGCGTTGACCACCGCGTCGGCCCTCGGCTCGGTGAACAGCGCGGCCAGGCGCCGCGGCTCGGCGGCGGTGACGTCCAGGGCCGCGAACGGAAAGCCCGCCAGGTGCGGAGCGGCGGACCTGGCCACGGCGAGCACGTCCCAGCCGTGCCCGGCGAAGGCCGCGCACACCTGCCGGCCGACGCTGCCGGTGCCGCCCAGCACCACGACGCGGGGGGAACTCATGACCACAGCCTCCGTTCCACGGTCCGCGAGGCCCGGTAGCCGGGCAGCAGCCCCGCCCGCCGGGCCTCCTCCAGCGTCGGGGCCGCCCGGTCGCGCGGGGACAGCAGCGGCCGCTCCCACGCGTCGGGGATCGGCAGCCCCAGCGCCGGGTCCAGCGGCGACAGCGCCAGCTCGTGGTCCGGGACGTACTCCTCGGAGAGCATGTAGGCCATCACCGTGTCGTCCTCCAGCGCGATGAAGGCGTGCCCCACCCCGACGGGCAGATACGTGCACCGGAACTCGTCCGGGTCGAGCAGCGCGGACTCCCATCTGCCGTACGTCGGCGAGCCCACGCGGATGTCGACGACGATGTCGAGCGCGCGGCCGCGCGGGCAGTAGACGTACTTGGCGGTGCCCGGCGGGGTGATCGTGTAGTGGATCCCGCGCACCACGCCCCGGCGGGACCTGCTGTGGTTGGTCTGCCGGATCGGGAACAGGTCGTGGCCGACCGCCGCCTCGAACGCGGTGTGCTGGAACGGAGAGACGAACAGGCCACGCTCGTCGGGGAAGACCTGGGGCACGAACTCGTAGGCGCCCTCGACGGCCAGCTCGCGGGCCTTCATCGCAGCGCCTGACCGCTGAGGTAGTCGACCCCGTCGGCGTAGTTGTAGGGATGCATGAACCCGCCCGCCCTGACGTTGCGGTAGATCCGGGACAGCGGGTGGGAGCCGGTGTAGGCGATCCCGCCCACCACGCTCAGGCAGTCGTCCACCACGTCCACCGCGTGCCGGTTGACCAGCATCTTGGCGTACTGGAACGGCGTCATCATGGCCCGCCCCCGCTCGGCCGGGTCGCCGCTGTGGTCCTCCGCCAGCCGGTCGGCGTTGTCCAGCGCGGCGGCCACCGCGCACCGCATCGCGTACAGCCGGGTGTCGATCTCCGCGAGCCTGGTCAGCACGGCGGGCGCGGCCCGGCCGCGCCCGCGCACGTGCGCCACGGCGAGCTGCCGGGCGGACGCGGCCAGCGCGGTGTAGATCCCGAGCATCGTGATGGAGCTGACCGTCTGGCCCGCGAGCGCGGCGTCGTCCTGCTCGCCGGCGGGGCCGCGCGGCAGCACGTGCTCGGCGGGCACGGCGACGTCGTCGAAGGCGATCTCGACGGTGCCGGACGAGCGCATGCCCATCCCGTCCCAGTCGTCCCCCACGGTCAGGCCGGCGCTGTCGCGCGGCACCACCGGGGCCGCCATCCGCGCCGGCCCGCCGTTCTCGTGCACCTGCGCCGAGACCACGAAGTGGGTGGCGATCGGGGCCATGCTCACCAGGGTCTTGCGGCCGTTCAGCGTGTACCCGCCGTCGCCGTTCCTGGTCAGCACGGTGGTCCGGCCCAGGTCCTTGACCGCGCCGCAGACCACGGCGGCGCCCGTGGCCATCTGGCGCAGCAGGCCGGCGGCCAGCTCGCGGGAGGCGGGCGGGCCGTGCCTCCACTCGTAGGTCAGCGTCAGGCCCCGGCTGAACTGCATGTGCAGGGCCAGCGCCACCCCGGCGTCGGCCTGGGCCACCTCGCCGAGCGCGACGGCGACGTCGTGCATGGAGGCGACGCCCAGCCCGCCGTGCCCGGCCGGCACGGTGGCGCCGAGCACCCCGTCCTTGCCCAGCCGGTCGAACAGGTGCGCGGGCAGCTCCGCCGCGCGGTCGTGCGCCTCCGCCTCCGCCGCCAGCACCGGCAGGTGGGGGCGGAGAAGTTCGAGGAGCCGCCGTCCCTCAGGGGTCACGGGCGCTCGCAGTTCTGCCATGGTCGCTCCGTAGGCTCGTCGGGTGGGCCGTCGGGATCAGCCTGGGCGACGGCGCTGGAGAAGCGGTCCCGCGCGTGTGGTCCACCGGCGCTCCAACCACACTCCAGCGCCACCCGCTGTGCTGGAAGGCAGCCCAGGCGCTCTGTCGCCGTTTCCGCGGAATCCACCATGGAGCCCGATGTGAGCAGAACCGATGCGAGCAAGTCAGATGTGAGCAAATGTCGTATCTGTGCCGGTGAAGTGCGGAAATTCTTCGACTTCGGTACGCAACCGCTGTCCGACGCCTTCCTCACCGAGCGGGAAAAGGACCAGGCCTTCCACTTCCGGCTGGCCGTGGGGCTGTGCACCGGGTGCACCATGGTGCAACTGCTCGAAGAGGTGCCCAGGGAACGCATGTTCCACCACGACTACCCCTACCACTCCTCCGGCTCGCGGCACATGCGGGAGCACTTCGCCCAGACCGCCCACGACCTGCTGGCCACCGAGCTGACCGGCCCCGACCCGTTCTGCGTGGAGATCGGCTCCAACGACGGCGTCATGCTCGGCGTGATCAAGGACGCCGGCGTGCGCCACCTGGGCGTCGAACCGTCGGGCGGGGTCGCCGAGCTGGCCAGGAAGGACGGCGTCCGGGTCCGCACCGACTTCTTCGAGGAGTCGACGGCCCGGCTCATCGCCGCCGAGGACGGCCCGGCCGACGTCGTCTACGCGGCCAACACCATCTGCCACATCCCGTACCTGGACTCGATCCTCCGGGGGGTGGACGTCCTGCTCCGCCCCGGCGGCGTGTTCGTCTTCGAGGATCCGTACCTGGGGGACATCGCCGAGCGCAACACCTTCGACCAGATCTACGACGAGCACTTCTACCTGTTCACCGCCCGGTCGGTGCGGGGCGTGGCCCGCCGGTTCGGCTTCGAACTGGTCGACGTCCGGCGGCTGCCCGTGCACGGCGGCGAGGTGCGCTACACCCTGGCCCGCCGGGGCGAGCGGGAGGTGAGCCCCGCGGTCCCCGCGCTGATCGCGGAGGAGGCCGGCCGGGGGCTCGCGGAGCTGGAGACGCTGGAGAAGCTCGGCAACGGCATCGACCGCATCTGCGCCGACCTCGTCGCGCTGCTGGAGGACCTGCGCCGTCAGGGGCGCAGCGTCGCGGGATACGGCGCGACCGCCAAGAGCGCGACGGTCACGAACTACGCGGGCATCGGCCCGGAGCTGCTGCCGTGCGTGTACGACACGACCCCGGCCAAGATCGGGCGGCTGATGCCCGGCTCGGGCATCCCGATCAGGGCCGCCGGCGAGTTCTCCCGGCCGTACCCGGACTACGCGGTGCTCTTCGCGTGGAACCACACCGACGAGATCCTGGCCCGGGAGGCGGAGTTCGCCGCCCGGGGCGGCAAGTGGATCGTCTACGTCCCCGAGGTACGCGTCCTGTAACGGGGTCCCCGCTCCGACGAAGGGGAGATGCCCTCCGGGTGGCGTCTCCCCTTCGTCACGGCGGCCTTTGTCACGGCGGCCTTTGTCACGGCGGCCTTTGTCA
>NZ_JAPNNL010000211.1 GCF_027620315.1 Nonomuraea corallina
GCATCTGCTCGGTGAACCCCGCCAGCCCCGTCAGGTCGCACTCGACGAGCGGCTCGGCCACGAACGCGCCGCCCGACCGGCCCGGAACCCGCACCAGCACCCCGTCGCGCTCCAGCGTCGCCAGCGCCTGGCGCAGCGTCATCCGGCTCACGCCCAGCCGGGCCGCCAGCTCCCGCTCGCCCGGCAGCCGGTCGCCCGGCGCCATCTCGCCGCTGGAGATGGCCTCCAGCAGCCAGCGCTCGATCTGCACGTGCGCGGGCACGCCGCCGCCGCGTTCCAGCTCGGGAGGGGTCCGGACCACACGGGGATGGTACGTCACCGCGCCAGGCGGCCCAGCCGCTCCACCGCGTCGGCGAACTCGTAGACCATCTCGTAGACCACCTCGCGGGCCGGCTTCACCTGGTCCAGCTGGCCCACCACCTGGCCGACGAAGTAGCCGGCCAGCTCCAGAGCGCCCGGCTCGCCGCGTTCGGCCGCCGCGATGACGCGGGCCATCGCGTGCTCGGCCACCAGCATCTGCAGCGGCATGCCGAGCGGGCCGGGGCTCTCCTGGCCGTGGTCCCACTCCTCGGTCCACGCCGTGGCGAGCTGGCGGGCCGGCTTGCCGGTACGCGAGCGCGACCGGACCGTGTCCAGCGACGAGGCGGCCAGGAACTTGCGCTTGACCGACTGCGGCGTCTCCGCCTCCTCCGTGGTCAGCCAGACCGAGCCGCACCAGACGCCCTGCGCGCCCAGCGCCATCGCCGCCGCCATCTGCCGGCCGGAGGCGATGCCGCCCGCCGCGAGCACCGGGACCGGCGCCACCGCGTCCACCACCTGCGGCACCAGCACCATCGTGGAGATCTCGCCGGTGTGGCCGCCCGCCTCCGTGCCCTGCGCGACGATGACGTCCGCGCCCGCGGCGACCTGCCGGCGCGCGTGCTCCACGGTGCCCACCAGCGCCGCCACCGGCACCCCGGCGTCGCGGGCGCGCGCCACCATCTCCGGCGGCGGCGGGCCGAGCGCGGAGGCGATGAGCCCGATCGGGTGCTTGAGCGCCACGTCGATCAGCCCGGTCGCGCCCGCCGCCGACACCCGCCGGGCGAACTCGTCGGCCGCCGCGCCCACCGGCTGCTGCCCGTGCCCGCCCACGCCGTACTTGGTCAGCAGGTGTGTGACGAAGTCGCGGTGCCGCTCGGGGATCAGGTCGGCGGCCCGCACGCCGCCGAGCGCCGCCGCGTCCACCTTGCCGGGGACGAGCACGTCCACGCCGTACGGCCTGCCGCCCACCTGCTCGTCGATCCAGGTGAGCTCCACGTCGAGTTGTTCGGGGGTGTACGCGATCGCGCCCAGCACCCCGAACCCGCCCGCGTTCGTCACGGCCGCCACCACGTCGCGGCAGTGACTGAAGGCGAACAACGGGAACTCGATGCCTAGACGCTCGCTGATGGCGGTCCGCATGCCCCGACGCTAACCGCCAGAAGCATGTTCGGTCCAGACGGTCAGGAAGCCGCCAGCGGCGAGACGCCCGGCGGATGCCAGCCTAAGTCGGGGTCGTAGCTGCGGACCAGCTTGGCCGGCACCCCCGCCACCACGCTGTGGTCGGGGAACTCGCCGCGCACCACCGCGCCGCCCGCCACCACGCACTGGCGGCCCAGCCGGGTGCCCGGCAGCACGATCGCGCCCGCGCCCAGCCACGAGCCCGATCCGATCGAGACCGGGCTGTTGCGCGGCCACTGCCGGCCGATCGGCACGTCCGGGTCGTCGTAGACGTGGTTCTGGTCGGTGATGTAGACGTACGGGCCGGTGAAGACGTCGTCGCCGACGTCGATCGACTGGTGGGCGACGATGTGCGTGCCGCGGCCGATCGAGCAGCTCGCGCCGATCCGCAGGATCGAGTCGGGGCCCAGGTCGGCGCCGGGCCACATGCCGCACGACAGGGAGACCCGCTCGCCGATCAGCGTGTGGTCGCCGATCTCGATCCACTCCTCGCCGAAGATCGCTCCCGGCGGGAAGGCGATCTTGGCTCCCTCGCCCAGGCGGCGGAAGCCGTGCCCGCCAGGAGTGCGGGGGGTGATCGCCCCGGCCTCCCGGATCGCCCGGTAGGCACGGTGGATCAGCCAGCCGACCGCGCGCCGTACATGTGACATAAGGACCAAAGTTACCGCTTGGTCATACCGTTCGGGCATGTGAGGGGCGTTGTTTGATATCCTGAGAGCCCGTGGACACTCCGGCCACATTCGGGCCACACTTCGAGCCACGGGAGCCTCCTTGCGCAGCGCCACGCAAACCAAGCATCTGTTCGTCACCGGGGGCGTCGCCTCCAGTCTCGGCAAGGGGCTGACCGCCTCCAGCCTGGGCCGTCTGCTCAAGGGCCGCGGCCTCCGGGTCACGATGCAGAAGCTCGACCCGTACCTCAACGTCGACCCCGGGACGATGAACCCGTTCCAGCACGGCGAGGTCTTCGTCACCGACGACGGCGCGGAGACCGACCTCGACGTCGGCCACTACGAGCGGTTCCTCGACACCGACCTGCACGGCTCGGCCAACGTGACCACCGGCCAGGTCTACTCCAACGTCATCGCCAAGGAACGGCGCGGCGAGTACCTCGGCGACACCGTCCAGGTCATCCCGCACATCACCAACGAGATCAAGGACCGCATCCGGGGCATGGCCGGCCCCGACGTGGACGTGGTCATCACCGAGGTCGGCGGCACCGTCGGCGACATCGAGTCGCTGCCGTTCCTGGAGGCCGTGCGGCAGATCCGCCACGAGGTCGGCCGCGACAACGTGTTCTTCCTGCACGTCTCCCTGCTGCCCTACATCGGCCCCTCCGGAGAGCTCAAGACCAAGCCCACCCAGCACAGCGTGGCAGCGCTGCGCAGCATCGGCATCCAGCCCGACGCCATCGTGCTCCGCTCCGACCGGCCCGTGACGGTCGCGATCAAGCGCAAGATCAGCCTCATGTGCGACGTCGACGAGGACGCCGTGGTCAGCGCCGTCGACGCCGCCTCCATCTACGACATCCCGCGCGTGCTGCACTCCGAGGGCCTCGACGCGTACGTGGTGCGCCGGCTCGGCCTGCCCTTCCGCGACGTCGACTGGAAGGAGTGGGACCAGCTGCTGCGCCGGGTCCACCGCCCGGCCAAGGAGGTCACGATCGCGCTGGTCGGCAAGTACATCGACCTGCCCGACGCCTACCTGTCGGTCACCGAGGCGCTGCGCGCGGGCGGGTTCGCCAACGACACCCGGGTCAACATCCGCTGGGTCAAGAGCGACGACTGCGAGACCGCCGAAGGCGCCGAGCGCGAGCTCGACGGCGTCGACGGCGTGCTGATCCCCGGCGGCTTCGGCGTGCGCGGCATCGAAGGCAAGATCGGCGCGATCCGCCACGCCAGGGAGAACAAGATCCCGCTGCTCGGCATCTGCCTCGGCATGCAGGGCATGGTCATCGAGGCCGCCCGCAACATGGCCGGACTGGAGGACGCCAACTCCGCCGAGTTCGACCCCGACACCAAGCACCCCGTCATCTCCACCATGGCCGACCAGGAGGACGTCGTCGCCGGCGAGCGCGACATGGGCGGCACCATGCGGCTCGGCGGCTACACCGCCAGGCTCGGCGAGGGCACCCTCGCCCGCCAGCTCTACGGCAAGGCCAAGGCCGCAGAGCGCCACCGCCACCGCTACGAGGTCAACAACGCCTACCGCGAGCGGCTGGAGAAGGTCGGCCTGGTGTTCTCCGGCGTGTCGCCCGACGGCCGCCTGGTCGAGTACACCGAGCTGCCCGCCGACGCGCACCCCTTCTTCATCGGCACCCAGGCCCACCCCGAGTTCCGCTCCCGGCCCACCCGCGCCAACCCCATGTTCAGAGGGCTCATCGCCGCAGCCCTCGCCTACGCCGACAGCAGGGTGGCCGCTAAGGTGACCAAGTGAAGATCAGCTCACGCGACCAGCGGGAGGCGGCCGCGATCCGGGACACCCCCGAGTCCTGGGACGTCGTCGCGACCAGCACCCATTTCGAGGGCTACGTGATCGACGTGGTCACCGACACCGTCCGCATGCCCCGCGACGAGACCGCCGACCGTGACTACATCCGCCATCCCGGCTCGGTCGGGGTGCTCGCGCTCGACCCCGAGGGGCGGGTGCTGCTCATCCGCCAGTACCGCCACCCGGCCCGGCGGCTGCTGTGGGAGCTGCCGGCCGGCATCCGCGACGTCGAGGGGGAGCCGCTCGTCGACGGCGCCGCCCGCGAGCTGGCCGAGGAGGCAGGCTACCGCGCGGCCACCTGGCACACCCTCGTCGACCTCCTGACCTCGCCCGGCTGCTCCGACGAGCGCATCCGCATCTTCCTGGCCCGCGACCTGGAGAAGATCCCGGACGAGGAGAACTCCTTCGAGCACCGCCACGAGGAGATCGACATGCTCGTCGAATGGGTGCCGCTCGACGACGCCGTGCGCGGGGTGGTGGGGGGGAAGATCCACAATTCCGCGGCCGTGGCCGGTATCCTCGCCGCGTACGCGGCCGCGGCCGACGGGTTCGCCGGCCTGCGCCCCGCGGACGCTCCGGAGGAGTGAAGGAAGGAGCCACACCCGTGGAGGCGGTGCTGTCCAGTTACCTCGCCCACCTCGCGGTGGAGCGCGGCCTGGCCGCCAACACGCTCGCCTCCTACCGGCGCGACCTGCGCCGCTACACCGAGCACCTGCGCTCGCGCGGGCGGGCCGAGCTCGACCAGGTGGCCGAGTCCGACGTGCGCGCCTTCCTCGCCGCCCTGCGCGAAGGCGACGGCGAGCACCCCGCGCTCGTCGCCAGCTCGGCCGCCCGCGCCGTCTCCGCCGTGCGCGGCCTGCACCGCTTCGCGCTGCGCGAGGGCGTCACCGCCCACGACCCCGCCCACCAGGTACGGCCCCCGCGCCAGCTCCGCAGGCTGCCCAAGGCCATCGCCGTCGACGAGGTCGAGCGGCTCATCGCCGCCTCCGGCCCCGACGGCGCGCCGCTCACCCTGCGCAACCGCGCCCTGCTGGAGGTCCTCTACGGCACCGGCGCCCGCATCTCCGAGGCCGTCGGCCTGGCCGTCGACGACCTGGAGGACGACCAGGTCCGGCTGCGCGGCAAGGGCGGCCGCGCCCGCGTCGTCCCCCTGGGCCGCTACGCCCGCGCCGCGCTCGACGCCTACCTCGTCCGGGCCAGGCCCGGCCTGCTGGCCCACGGCCGCGGCACCCCCGCCGTGTTCCTCAACGCCAGGGGCGGGCGGCTCACCCGCCAGGGCGCGTGGGAGGTCCTCCAGGCCGCCGCCGAACGGGCCGGACTCGCCGGGATATCTCCCCACGTTCTCCGGCATTCGTTCGCAACCCACCTTCTCGACGGCGGGGCCGACGTCAGGGTGGTGCAGGAGCTGCTCGGCCACGCCTCGGTGACGACCACTCAGGTCTACACGCTCGTGACGGTCGACAAGCTCAGAGAGGTGTACGCGGCGGCGCATCCCCGCGCCCGTCAGTGATCTATAGTCTTTTGGGTCGTGCGGCACTCCGGCGTGCCGCCTTGCCGCGTTAAGTGGCGACGCCATAGTGTCCGTCCGGACGGTCCGGTTCGGGATCGTCAGGGAGGTTCGAGCTGGTGACTGTGAAGACCAACGGTTCGACCCCGGGGAGCCCCGACAACCCCTGGGGTGACACCAAGACCAACGCGCCTTCCAACGGCGTCAATCTGGGCCCCACGCAGCGGCCCCGCCCGGTGTTCCCGGAACCGGTGCCGCGTGACGTCCACGGCCCGGCCCGGGTGGTCGCCATGGTCAACCAGAAGGGCGGGGTCGGCAAGACCACCACCACCATCAACCTCGGCGCCGCCCTCGTCGAGTGCGGCCTCAAGGTCCTGCTCGTCGACTTCGACCCGCAGGGCGCGCTCTCCGTCGGCCTGGGCATCAACCCGCTCCAGCTCGACCTCACGGTCTACAACCTGCTGATGGAGCGCAGCGTCAGCGCCGAGGACGTGCTGCTGGAGACCGGCGTCGAGGGCCTCGACCTGCTGCCCAGCAACATCGACCTGTCCGCCGCCGAGGTCCAGCTCGTCACCGAGGTGGCCCGCGAGCAGGTGCTCGGCCGCGTCATCAAGCCGCTGCTGCCGCACTACGACGTCTGCCTCATCGACTGCCAGCCGTCGCTCGGCCTGCTCACCATCAACGCCCTCACCTGCGCCCACGGCGTCATGGTGCCGCTGGAGTGCGAGTTCTTCGCGCTGCGCGGCGTCGCCCTGCTCATGGACACCATCACCAAGGTGCAGGAGCGGCTCAACGAGGACCTCGAGATCGAGGGCCTGCTCGCCACCATGTACGACGCGCGCACCCTCCACGGCCGCGAGGTGCTCGCCCGCGTCGTCGAGGCCTTCGGCGACAAGGTGTTCCACACCGTGATCAACCGTACGGTGCGCTTCCCCGACGCCACCGTGGCCGGTGAGCCGATCACCACCTTCGACCCGTCCTCGCTCGGCGCCAACGCCTACCGCGAGCTGGCCCGCGAAGTGCTCGCGCGCTGGCCGCAGCCTGCCACAATGGCCAGGTGACGGAGCAGCAGGTCGAGCCCCAGGGCTTCCAGGTCCACCTGGACGTCTTCGAAGGGCCCTTCGACCTGCTGCTCGGGCTGATCTCCAAGCACAAGCTCGACATCACCGAGGTCTCGCTCTCGCAGGTGACCGACGAGTTCATCGCCTACATCCGCTCCCGCGGCCCCGAGTGGGACCTCGACCAGACCAGCCACTTCCTGCTGGTCGCGGCCACCCTGCTCGACCTCAAGGCGGCCCGGCTGCTGCCGTCCGGCGAGGTCGAGGACGAGGAGGACCTGGCCCTGCTGGAGGCCCGCGACCTGCTGTTCGCCCGGCTGCTGCAGTACAAGGCGTACAAGGAGGTCGCCAAGATCTTCGCCGGCCGGATGGCCGACGAGGCGCTCCGCTTCCCGCGCACCGTCCCCCTGGAGCCGCAGTTCGCCAACCTCCTGCCCGACCTGGTGCTCGGCATCGGCCCCGAAGAACTGGCCCGGATCGCCGCCCGCGCCTTCACCCCCAAGCTGCCGCCCACCGTCAACGTCGGCCACATCTACCAACCGCTCGCCAGCGTGCGCGAACAGGCCGCTATCCTGGTTCAGCGCCTGCGCCGCATGCGCAGCGCCACCTTCAGGGCCCTGGTCGCCGACTGCGAGGGCACCTACGAGGTCATCGCCCGCTTCCTGGCTGTCCTGGAGCTGTTCCGTGAGTCCGCGGTCAGCTTCGAGCAGGTCGAGCCGCTCGGCGACCTGCACGTCACGTGGACCGGCACCGACGACGGCGAGATCTCGGTGGGAGACGACTACGAGGAGAGCCCGGAGAAACCCGCAGATGGCTGACGACTCCCACCCGCGCAAGGACCTTCCCGCCTGGATGACCCTCCCCGGCTCCCTGGTGGCCTCTTCGCCATCCCCATCCGGTTCTGGTTCGGACGGTTCCGGTTCGGACGGTTCCGGTTCGGACGGTTCTGGTTCGGACGGTTCTGGTTCGTATGATCCACGTACGGAGGATTCCCGTTCGGGCGAGTCGGGTCCGGAGGAATGCCGCGACACGCCTCATGGTGGCCGGGGAGACCTGGTGCCCGGCGTCCCCCCTTCAACGAGCGCTTCCGCCGGTGACGTCACCATTTCGGATGCTTCCTCCGATCCGGAGTCGGGCGTATGGCCGTCGGCTGCCCGTCCTCACCCGGGACACGGGAGGGCGGGCCAAGGGACGTCCACAGCCGACCTCCAAGGCGCCTTCACCGGCCAGGACTCGCTCACCGGCGAGGTCGCCGAGGCCGGCCGAGTTCGGAAGGCTGGTGAGATCCCGGGGGTCGGCCAGGTTCCGGAGACTGGCCAGGTTCCAAAGGTCCGCCAGGTCCCGGCGGCCGAGCAGGTTCCGATGGCCGGTCAGGTTCCCGATTCTGGACAGGTTCCAGAGGCCCGCCAGGTCCCGGCGGCCGAGCAGGTTCCGATGGCCGGTGAGGTTCCCGAGACCGGTCAGGCTCCAGGGGCCGGTGAGGTTGCGGCTGTCGTCGAGGGGCGTTGGCTCAAGGCGGCCCTCGAAGCGATCCTGATGATCGTCGATGAGCCCGTGAAGGAGATGACCCTGGCCCAGGTGCTGGAGCGCCCCACGCATGAGGTGGTGGCGGCGCTGCGGGAGCTGGCCGAGGAATACGAAGCCTCCGCGCGGGGTTTCGACTTGAGGCAGGTCGCGGGCGGATGGCGCTTTTACACGCGTCCCGCGTACGCGCCGTTCGTGGAACGGTTCGTCCGTGACGGCCAGCAGACGCGGCTCACCCAGGCCGCGCTGGAGACACTCGCGGTCGTGGCCTACCGGCAGCCGGTGAGCCGGGCGCGGGTGGCCGCGGTGCGCGGCGTGAACAGCGACGGCGTCATGCGGACGCTGGTCGCGAGGGGGCTGGTCGAGGAGGCCGGCACCGACCCGGAGAGCCAAGCCGTGCTCTACCGGACAAGCTCATACTTCCTTGAGCGTCTGGGACTGAACGATGTCAGCGAGCTCCCCGAGCTCGCGCCATTCCTCCCTGACGACGTGGAGAACATCGAGGAGACGACGAAGTGATCAACAGGCGAAGCACCCCGTCCGGTGATGGACGCGGTCGAGGACGCGCCGGCGGCTCCGGCCGCGGCGGGCGTCCCGCCTTCCGCTCGGACGACTCGCGCGGCCGTACGCGCCGCGACGACTTCCGTGACGGTTCCCGCCGCGACGACCGCGGCGGTTCCCAACGAGACGATTTCCGCCGTGACGACCGCCGGGGTTCCGGCGGGGACGGCTTCCGTGCCGACCGCCGGGGTTCGCGCGACGACCGGGGCGGGTCCTTCCGCGACTCCGGGCGCGGGTCCTCGGGTGAGCGTGGGTCCTACCGCGACTCCGGGCGCGGGCCTTCGGGTGAGCGTGGGTCCTTCCGGGGCGATGACGCGCGTGGCGGAGCGCGTCGTGACGACCGTGGGGGTTTCCGCCGCGACGAGCGCGGCGGTCCGCGCCGTGACGATCGCTGGGGCTCTCGTGACGGCGGGTCGCGGCGTGAGGACGCGCGCGGTGGTTCCCGGCGCGAGGACCGGTACGGTCGCGAGGAGCGCGGCGGTGACCGGCGCGAGTTCCGGGGCGGCGGCCGAGACTCGGTGCGCGCCGACAGGGGCGGCAGCCGGGCCGCGTACGGGCGCGACGGCGGTTTCCAGCGTCCCGGGCGTGACGGCGGCCGCTTCGAGCGCGGCGGGCGCGACGCCGGTCCGGATCGGGCGCCCCGTGAGGACCGGCGCTTCTCCGGCGGCGACGAGTACGAGTACGAGTCGTTCGGCGGGCCCAGGGAGGAGCGCGGCGGCTTCCGGGCGAGCAGGAACGGGCGCAGGGAGGGCTCCGAGGGGCCGGTCCGGGCCCGTTACGGCAAGCGTGAGGACGGCCCCGCCGGACAGTACGGGGACCGCTCGGGCGGCTCACGCGACGAGGGCCGCTCGTACCGCGGTGGCGACGTCCGCGGCGAGGACCGTCCCCGTCGGGACGACTTCCGCGGCGGGGACCGTGCGTCCCGTGGTGACTTCCGCGGTGAGGGCCGGGGCGCGGCCCGGCGTGACGAGGGCGCGCGTGGTGGACGGGTGTCCAGGCGTGACGGCGTGCGTACCATCGGAGACTCCCGGCGCGACGCCGGCGACCGGGCCAGGCCCAAGGACCGGTTCAAGACGGCACGCCAGCCCGTCCGCGACCGTGACTTCTTCCCCGAGGGCTACACCGACGAGCGCGACACCACCGAGGTGCCCGGCGGGGTGCGGCTGCAGAAGGTGCTGGCCCAGGCCGGGGTCGCCAGCCGCAGGGCCTGCGAGGAGATGATCGGCGACGGTCGTGTCACCGTGGACGGCCAGGTGGTGCGCAGGTTCGGCGCCAAGGTCGACCCAGCCAAGCAGGTCATCCACGTCGACGGCAAGCGCATCCCGACCGCGCCCGACCTCGTCTACTACGCGCTCAACAAGCCCATCGGCGTGGTCTCCACCATGGAGGACCCGCAGGGCCGGCCGTGCCTGGCCGACTACGTGGAGGAGCTGGCGCCGCGGCTGTTCCACGTGGGCCGGCTCGACACCGAGACCGAAGGCCTGCTGCTGCTGACCAACGACGGCGAGCTGGCCAACCGGCTCACCCATCCCAGTTACGGGGTGTCGAAGAAGTACTGGGCCAAGGTGCCCGGCCCGATCCCGCGCGACCTGGGCCGCAGGCTCAAGCAGGGCATCGAGCTGGAGGACGGCATCGCCAAGGCCGACGACTTCCAGGTGGTGCAGGAGCACGGCCAGCAGGCGCTGGTCGAGGTGGTGCTGCACGAGGGCCGCAAGCACGTCGTACGCCGCATGCTGGAGGAGGCCGGTCACCGGGTGATCGACCTGGCCCGCATCGAGTTCGGCCCGGTGAAGCTGGGCCGCACCAAGCCCGGCACGCTCCGGGCGCTGACGCTGCGTGAGGTCGGCGAGTTGTACGCGGCCGTGAAGCTGTAATCTGGCCACGAAGCTGGAGCCCGTGCGAACCTCCGCACGGGCTCTGCCGCTATAGAAGGAGCGAAGCGCATGGTGCGGGCGATCCGCGGGGCGATCCAGGTGGACGCCGACGACCGGGACTCGATCATCGAGGGGACGACCGAGCTGGTCGCCCAGGTCATGGAGCGCAACGAGCTCACCACGGACGACGTGATCAGCGTGCTGTTCACGGCGACGCCCGACCTGACCGCCGAGTTCCCGGCGCTGGCGGCGCGCAAGCTGGGGTTCCACGAGGTGCCGCTGATCTGCTGCACCGAGATCGACGTGCCGGGGGCGCTGCCCCGGGTGGTGCGGCTGATGGCGCACGTGGAGATCGACCGGCCCCGCTCGGCGATCCAGCACGTGTATCTGCGCGGCGCCGTCGCGCTGCGTCAGGACATCGCCCAATAACCTCCGTACGTCGCGTACGGCTCCTACGACCGATTTCAGGACGACGACATGGCCTCCGAACTCCGCACCGTGCTGGTGGTGGGCACCGGTCTCATCGGCACCTCGCTGGCGCTCTCCCTGCGCAAGCACGACGTGCGCGTGCTGCTCGCCGACCGCGACCAGGGGGCCGTACGGCTCGCCCGCGAGCTCGGCGCGGGTGAGGAGTGGCGGGCGGGGCAGAGCGCCGACCTGGCGGTGATCGCGGTGCCGCCCGGCCACGTCGCCACCGAACTGCGGCGGCTGCAGGAGGAGGGCGCGGCCCGGTTCTACACGGACGTGGCCAGCGTCAAGGCGGAGCCGATCGACCGGGCGCGTGAGCTGGGCTGCGATCTGTCCACGTACGTGGCCTCGCATCCGCTGGCCGGCCGGGAGCGGTCCGGGCCCGGGGCGGCCAGGGCGGACCTGTTCCTGGGGCGGCCGTGGGCGTTGTGCCCCACGCCGGAGGCGTCCGCCGAGGCGAGGGCGGCGGTGCTGCGGCTGATCGACCTGTGCGGCGCCAACGCGGTCGAGGTCGGCGCGCCGGAGCACGACCGGGCGGTCGCCGTGGTCTCCCACGCCCCGCACGTCGCCGCCTCGGCGGTGGCGGCGCGGCTGGCCGACGCCTCCGAGGTGGCGCTCGGCCTGGCCGGGCAGGGGGTGCGGGACGTGACCAGGATCGCCGGCGGCGACCCCGGCCTGTGGCTGGGCATCCTGTCCGGCAACTCGGTCCCGGTGGCCGAGGTGCTGGAGGCCGTCTCGCGTGACCTGGCCGAGGCGGCGGCGGCGCTGCGCGCGCTGTCGCAGGGCGACGGCACCGCGTCCGGCGAGCTGACCCAGTTGCTCAAGCGCGGGGTCGCGGGTCATGGGCGGATTCCGGGCAAGCACGGCGGTCCCGCTCACGCGTACGCGGTCGTCCAGATCGTCATCGGTGACAGTCCCGGCCAGCTGGCGCGGCTGTTCCAGGTGTGCGACGAGGTCGGGGTCAACGTGGAGGACGTCCGGCTGGAGCACGCGCCCGGCCTGCCGCTGGGTGTGGCCGAGCTGTCGGTGCAGCCCGACGCGGCCGAGAGGCTCACGCGGGCGCTGGTGGAGCGCGGCTGGCAGGTGCCGTAG
>NZ_JAPNNL010000212.1 GCF_027620315.1 Nonomuraea corallina
ACGGTGACGGCGGCTGCCGCCAGGCCGGTGACGAGGAAGTGCCGGCGGTTGAGCTCGGGCATGGGACGCTCCCTGAGGACGATCAAGGCCGGGGACGCACGTGTCCTGACTTGCGATCGTGACTCGGAAGTGAATGCCGGTAAACACCACAATGGCGACATCCTTCACGGATGCCGCCATCACTGGAGAAAAAGCACCTCACCTCGCGCCCCCGCCGGACGAGATCGTCTCATCCGGCGGGCCGGGAAGCGGGGCGCGACGCGCCGGTCACCAGCCGCGTTCGGCCAGGCGGTGCGGCTGCGGGATCTCGTCGACGTTGATGCCGACCATGGCCTCGCCCAGGCCGCGCGAGACCTTGGCGATGACGTCCGGGTCGTCGTGGAAGGTGGTGGCCTTGACGATGGCGGCGGCGCGCTTGGCCGGGTCGCCCGACTTGAAGATGCCGGAGCCGACGAACACGCCCTCGGCGCCGAGCTGCATCATCATCGCGGCGTCGGCCGGGGTGGCGATGCCGCCGGCGGTGAACAGCACGACCGGCAGCTTGCCGGCCCGCGCCACCTCGGCGACCAGCTCGTACGGGGCCTGCAGCTCCTTGGCGGCCACGTACAGCTCGTCCTCCGGCAGCGAGGACAGGCGCTTGAGCTCGGCGCGGATGGTGCGCATGTGGGTGACGGCGTTGGAGACGTCGCCGGTGCCGGCCTCGCCCTTGGAGCGGATCATCGCCGCGCCCTCGGTGATGCGGCGCAGCGCCTCGCCGAGGTTGGTGGCGCCGCACACGAACGGCACCGTGAACCGCCACTTGTCGATGTGGTTGGCGTAGTCGGCCGGGGTGAGCACCTCGGACTCGTCGATGTAGTCGACGCCGAGCGACTGCAGCACCTGGGCCTCGACGAAGTGGCCGATGCGGGCCTTGGCCATCACCGGGATCGAGACGGCGCCGACGATGCCGTCGATCATGTCAGGGTCGCTCATCCTGGAGACGCCGCCCTGCGCGCGGATGTCGGCGGGCACGCGCTCCAGGGCCATGACGGCGACCGCGCCGGCGTCCTCGGCTATCTTCGCCTGCTCGGGGGTGACGACGTCCATGATGACGCCACCCTTGAGCATCTCCGCCATGCCGCGCTTGACGCGGGCGGTGCCGGTGACGGTGCCGGTGGTCGACGGGGTTTCGGGCGTGCTGGTGGACAACGGTCTTCCTCACGAGCTAGGGGGGAACGGTAAGTTTTCCAACCCATCGTAGGTCCTGACGTACGGCCCCCCGCATGCCACCATGTCAGCAATGGCGGGGAGTTTTGTACGTCAAGGCGTCACGGGCTTGCGGCTGGCGAGCGCCACCCACACCTGACCGGGCGCGAAGTTCATCGGCTCGCCGCTCTGTGTGGTGAACGTCGTGCCGCCCTTCTCCGATTCCCGCTCCCACCTCGCCCTGTACGCCTTGCCGTCGCGCAGCACGATCGCCGAGCCCTTGCCGACGGTGTTGACCAGCGGGGTGTAGCTCTGGTTCTTGTCGTGGAACTGGGAGCGCTCGGTCTTGGTGTACTGGATGACGACCGTGGAGGCGCCGAGCTGGCCGCCCTCCGCGGCCATGTCCTTCTTGCCGTCCTGCCAGATCAGCCACTGCTTCTTCGCCTCCGACCAACGGAAGGTGAAGCGGGCGGCGGGCCACCTGACGCTGTAGGAGGCGCGGTCGACGCCGCCCTCGGCCGGCGGGTCGCCGAAGGTGAAGCCGATGTCGCCGGCCTTGCTCGCCTTGGGCGCGCCGGCCAGCAGCTTCCTGGTGTGGGCGAACAGGTTGTAGGGGGCGTAGCGGCCGGGCTCGCGGTAGTAGGCGCCGGGCACCCGGCTGTCGGAGACGTCGAACAGCGACGCCTCGGCGATGAACGGCAGCATCTTGGTCTGCGCGCCGGAGTAGGCGAACGCGGGCTTGCCGAACATGGGGGCCAGGTGCAGGTCGCTGATGCGGGCGCTGCGGACCGGGCCGACCTTGGCCGGGATCTTCGAGGAGAAGACCGCGATCAACCGGGTCAGACCGGCCTCGACCTGCGTCACGTACACGATGTCGGCGCTCTTGAGACCCATCTGCGGCTTGCCCGCCGCGGTGTTCTCGATCTTGACGGCGAGCACCGGCCTGAGCCGCTCGGCGGGGCGGCCCGTGAAGGGATGCAGGTTCTCCGGCGTCGGCTCCTCGGCCGGCGCCGCCGACTCGGTGGGCTGCGGGGCGCCGCCCGCCGCGGGCTCGTCGGACGAGCAGGCCGTGACAGGCAGCAGAACAGCCATCCCCGCCAGCGAGACGGTGATCATCCGGGTTAGCCGCACCTGCATACTCCTCCGCTTCGGCCCAGAAACGGATGGAAGCTTACCGGTCTCCCACAAAACGGGTCATTCAGTTGCCATGGCCGCGGGCGGATTGTCATCGATCTCGAAGAATCGCGGATACGCCGTGTGACCCGCCAGGCGCAGCGTGCGCGCCAGCCACCGCCGCTGCGCCGTCCGCGTGACCGCGACCGCGTTGTTGTAGAAGCGGCGCGAGTAGACCACCTTGGCCACCGCGGCGTCGAGCTCCTCCAGCAGGTCCTGGCCGCCGGGCGACTCGGCCAGCTTCTCCCTGAACCGCTCCTGGTCCACCACGGCGCGCAACGCCCCCGACAGGTCGCTCTCGGCGTGCTCGCGCTCGTCGGGACCGGCCATCCGGGCCTCGTGCGCGGCCGCGGCCAGCACCAGCGAGGTGGCCGGGTCGAGCAGCCGCGAGCCGGCCAGCTCCAGCACCACCGCGCGCCGGCGCACCAGCGCCGCCTCCAGCGCCTCGCGGGCCAGCTCCAGCCGGATGTGCAACCGGTCCAGGCGGCCCGCCCGCCAGGAGATGTAGACGGCCGTGAGCACCACGACGATGGCCACGATCAGCACGATCATGGTGGATGTCACAGGTCTTCCTCCACGCCCGCGCCGGCGACGGTCACCGTCTCGTAGACGCGCACCACGTCCCGCGCCACCGTCGACCAGTCGTACTTCATGACCGCCACCCGGGCCTCCTCGGCGAGCTTGGCCCGCCGCTCCGGCGCGTCGAGCAGCGCGCCCGCCTCGCGCGCCAGCGAGGCCGCGTCGCCGTTGGTGAACAGCGCGCCCGCCTGCCCCTCGCCGAGCACCCTCCGGAAGGCCGGGATGTCGCTGGCCAGCACCGTCGCGCCGGAGGCCATCGCCTCGGCCAGGACGATGCCGAAGCTCTCGCCGCGGGTGTTGGGCGCGCAGAACACGTCGACCGAGTGGTAGGCGCGGATCTTGTCGGCCTCGCTCACCATGCCGAGCACGGTCACCCGGTCGCGGAACTCCCTGCCCACCCGGTCGTAGACGTCGCCGGCGTCGCCGGGACCGGCGATCAGCAGCTTGACCTCCGGCCGCTCGGCCGCCAGCAGGTTGAAGGCGTCGAGCAGGATGGGCAGGCCCTTGCGCTCCTCGTCCATGCGGCCCAGGAAGCCGATCGTGGCGCCGTCGGGACCCCGGCCGTCGAGCGGCTCGGCGTCGGTGTAGCGGCTGACGGTCACCCCGTTGGGGATGAGCACGGTGTCGCCGCCGAACTGCTCGACCAGGCTCTTGCGGGCCGCGTCGGAGACCGCGATGCGGCCGCTGAGCTTCTCCAGCGCGCTCTGCAGCAGCGGCTCGGCCATCGCGATCGCGCGCGAGCGGGTGAACGAGGCGTGGAACGTGGCCACGATCGGGCCCTTGGCCGCCCAGCACGCCAGCACGCCGAGGCTGGGGATCAGCGGCTCGTGGATGTGGAGCACGTCGAAGTGGCCGTTGCGCACCCAGCGGCGCACCCGGGCGGCCGACAGGAAGCCGAACGACATCCGGGCCACCGACCCGTTGTAGGGCACGGGCACCGCCCGGCCGGCGCCCGTCACGTACGCGGGAAGCTCGTCGTCGTCGCTGGCCGGAGCGATGACGGAGACCTCGTGGCCCTGCCTCATGAGCGCCTGGGCCAGGTCGTCGACGTGCTGCTTGACGCCTCCGGGCACGTCCCACGAGTAGGGGCAGACGATGCCGACCCTCATCGTTTCGGATCTTCCAGCCACAGGCGTTGCAGCATGTGCCAGTCCTCGGGGTGCTCGGCGATGCCCTTCTCGAACACGTCGGCCAGGCGCTGCGCCACGATCGCGACCTTCTCCTGCCGGGAGCCCTCCTCGGGCACCGGGATCTCCTCCTGGATGTGGATGCCCCAGTCGGCGCCGTCGAAGTAGACGACGGCGGGCAGCAGCGCCGCGCCGGTCTGCACGGCCAGCAGCGGCGGGCCGGCGGGGACCTTGGTGGCCGCGCCGAAGAACCGCACCTCGATGCCGCTCCTGGTGAGGTCCCGCTCGGCGGGCAGGCACACCACGCCGCCCTTGCGCACGCGCGTGGCGAGGGTGCCGAAGTTGTGGCCGTCGCCGCCGGTCAGCGGCAGCACCTCCATGCCGAGTCCTTCGCGGAAGCGCACGTAGCGGCGGTAGAGCGACTCGGGCCGCAGCCGCTCGGCCACGGTGGTGAACGGGTGGCCTACGCCGACCAGCCAGGCCCCCGCGGCGTCCCAGTTGCCCATGTGGGGCAGCGCCAGGACCACGCCGCGGCCCGCGGCGACGTTGCCGTGGATGTGCTCGGCGCCGATCACGCGGGTGCGCCGGACGATCTCGGCGCGGTCGATGGACGGCAGCCGGAAGATCTCGTGGAAGTAGCGGAAGTAGGAGCGCATGCCGGCCCTGGTGAGCTCGCTCAGCTGCGGGCTGCCCGGCGGCAGGCCGGTCACCCTGGCCAGGTTGGACTCCAGGCGGCGCACGGCGGGGCCGCGCCGGCGCCACACCCGGTCGGCCGCGAAGCCGAACGCCGCGGCCGTCGGCCGTTCGGGAAGGTAGGGCACCAGCGTCCAGCCCGCCGCGAACCCCGCGGCGACCACGCGATCGGTGAATGACGGCTTGCCGCTCATCGCTCCCTCGTCTGCCGGTAGACATGGACCACGCGCTGAACCACGGTGACGGCTCCGGCCGCCGCGAGCAACCACATGCCGGCCGCCAGGAGGTAGGGCACCCCCAGGCCGGAGAAGCAGGCGGAGACCAGCACGACCACGAGCCGCTCCGGCCGCTCGGCCAGCCCCACGTCGCAGGTGAGACCCAGCCCTTCGGCCCGCGCCTTGGCGTACGACACGAGCATCCCCGCCACCAGGGCGAACAGCGTCACCCCCGCCAGCAGGGAGTCACCGCGCGCGACGAAGTAGAGGATCAGCCCCGAGAAGATCGCCGCGTCGGCGACCCGGTCGAGCGTGGAGTCCAGGAACGCCCCCCACGTGCTGCCCCCTCCCCCGCCGAGCCGCGCCACCACGCCGTCGAGCAGGTCGAACAGCACGAAGACGGTGATCACCAGGGCGCCGGCGGTGAGCAGGCCCCTCGGGAAGAAGAACAGGGCGGAGACGACCGTGCCGAGAGTGCCGATCGCCGTGACGGCGTCGGGGCCGATCCCGCGGCGGACCAGGGCGTTGCCCAGCGGGGTGAGGAGCCGGGTCATGGCCGGGCGCAGGAGTTTCAGCATCGCGCTGTCGATCGTAGGCCATGACGGCACCGGAGACTTTCTTTGCCGCGGCCCCCTTGTGATATCCGCCACATGGGTATTTGGTGAACACACCGCGTCCATGCGGTTTTCACCCTCGCGCGGGCGCGGCGTTGGCACGCACACCGACGACGCGGGAGGCGAAGTGGCGGACAAGCACGCGAGCGGGGCCATGGGAGCCGCGGGCAGGGCACCAGCGGCCGACAAGGCGGACGCGATTCGCAATGTCGTCCTGGTCGGCCATTCGGGAGCGGGCAAGACGACCCTGGTCGAGCAACTGCTGGCGGCCACCGGCACGATCCAGCGGGCCGGCCGGGTCGAGGACGGCAACACGGTCAGCGACTTCGACGAGGTGGAGGTGCGCCAGCAGCGATCGGTCAACCTGACGCCGGCGCCGCTGACCTTCAACGGCATCAAGATCAACCTTCTGGACACCCCCGGCTACGCCGACTTCGTCGGCGACCTGCGCGCCGGGCTGCGCGCCGCCGACGCGGCGCTGTTCGTGGTGTCGGCCACCGACGGGATCGACGGGCTCACCCAGATGCTGTGGGAGGAGTGCGCCCAGGTCCGCATGCCCAGGGCCGTGGTCATCACCAAGCTCGACCACCAGCGGGCGAACTTCGACGAGGTCCTCGCCGCCTGCCAGGAGGTCTTCGGCGACGGCGTCGCGCCCCTCTACCTGCCGGTGATCACGAACGGGAACGTGAACGGCCTGATCGGGCTGCTGACCCAGAAGTTCTACAACTACGCGGGCGGCACCCGTACGGAGAAGGAGCCCGGCGCCGAGTACGAGTCGCGCATCGAGGAGCACCGCGGCGTCCTGATCGAGGGCATCATCCAGGAGAGCGAGGACGAGTCGCTCATGGAGCGCTACCTCGAGGGCGATCCCATCGACATCAAGATCCTCATCCAGGACCTGGAGAAGGCGGTCTGCGAGGGGAACTTCCACCCGGTGCTCTGCACCGGGCTCGGCGTGGGCGCGGCCGAGCTGCTGGAGCTCGTCACCCAGGGCTTTCCCGCGCCTCACGAGCACCCGATGCCGGAGATCACCACGCTCGACGGCAAGCCGGTGACCGGCATCGCCTGTGACCCGGACGGCCCTTTGGTGGCGGAGGTCGTCAAGACCACCAGCGACCCGTACGTGGGCCGCATCAGCCTGGTCCGCGTCTTCTCCGGCACCCTGCGGCCCGACATGACCGTGCACGTCTCCGGTCACGGCCTGGCCGAACGCGGCCACGAGGACCACGACGTCGACGAGCGCATCGGCGCCCTGAGCTGCCCGCTCGGCAAGCAGCAGCGTCAGATCGGCAAGGGCGTGGCGGGCGACATCGTGGCGGTGGCCAAGCTGTCGCGGGCCGAGACCGGCGACACGCTGTCGGACGTGGACCGGCCGCTGCTGATGACGTCCTGGACCATGCCGGAGCCGCTGCTGCCGGTGGCGATCCGTGCCAAGTCCAAGGCCGACGAGGACAAGCTGGGGCAGGCCCTGGGCCGTCTGGTGGCCGAGGACCCGACGCTGCGCCTGGAGAACAACGCCGAGACCCGCCAGCTCGTGCTGTGGTGCATGGGAGAGGCGCACACCGACGTGCTGCTGGACCGGCTGGCCAAGCGGCACGGCGTCGAGGTGGAGCGGGTCGAGCTGCGGGTGCCGCTGCGCGAGACGTTCGGCGGCCGGGCGCAGGCGATGGGCCGCAACGTCAAGCAGACCGGGGGTCACGGCCAGTACGCCATCTGCCACCTGGAGGTGGAGCCGCTGCCGTCGGGCGGCGGGTTCGAGTTCGTCGACAAGATCGTCGGCGGCGTGGTGCCGCGCCAGTTCATCCCGTCGGTGGAGAAGGGCGTGCGGGCGCAGATGGAACGCGGCGTGCGCGCCGGCTACCCGGTGGTCGACGTCAAGGTCACGCTGTACGACGGCAAGGCCCACTCGGTCGACTCCTCCGACATGGCGTTCCAGATCGCCGGCCAGCTGGCGCTGAAGGAGGCCGCGTCGAAGGTGCCGACGCTGCTGCTGGAGCCGGTGGACGAGCTGTCGGTGCTGGTCGCCGACGACCACGTGGGCGCGGTGATGTCCGACCTGTCGTCGCGGCGCGGGCGGGTGCTCGGCACCGAGCCGGTGGGCCGGGGCCGCACCCTGGTCAAGGCGGAGGTGCCACAGCTGGAGGTCACCCGGTACGCGATCGACCTGCGGTCCATGTCCCACGGCACCGGCACCTTCCAGCGCTCCTTCCTGCGCTACGAGCCGCTGCCGTCGCACCTGGCCGACAAGGTGGCCGCCGAGTCCGGCTGAGGTCCGAAGAGCCGGGAGGGCATTCCCTCCCGGCTCTCGGGTCACAACGGTGTCACGAGTCGATTTCTTTTTTCCGTACGAAGCACACCGGAGCCGATGCGACACTGTTGGCACTATGCGAACCGGACGCCCACTCCTCGCCACGACCGCTCTCGCCGCCGTCTCCGTCGCCGCCGCCTACACCTTCGGGCCGGGCGCCGAGGCCGGCCAGCGCAAGAAGGCGGATCCGGCCAAGAAGACGACGACCGAGAGCGCGGTGGTGACCGCGCAGTGCGCCCCCGACCCGCGTCACCCCAAGCGCCAGTTGCGCGGGGTGTGGATCGCCACGGTCAACAACATCGACTGGCCCTCGCGCAAGGGGCTGTCGCCCGACCGGCAGCGCGCCGAATACGCCCGGCTGCTCGACGCCGCCGCCCAGCGCAACTTCAACGCGGTCTTCGTCCAGGTCAGGCCCGCGTCCGACGCCCTCTACAAGTCGTCGATCGAGCCGTGGTCGCAGTTCCTCACCGGCACCCCGGGCAAGGACCCGGGCTGGGACCCGCTGCCGTTCCTCATCGAGGAGGCGCACAAGCGCGGCCTGGAGTTCCACGCCTGGTTCAACCCGTACCGCGCCGCCTACGACGCGGACGTCGCCAAGCTGCCGGCCGCCCACCCCGCCCGCCGCAACCCCGGCTGGACCGTCAAGTACGGCGACCGCCTCTACTACAACCCGGGCCTGCCGCAGGTGCGCCGGCACGTCGTCAAGGTCGTCACCGACGTGGTCCAGCGCTACGACGTCGACGGCGTCCACTTCGACGACTACTTCTACCCCTACCCGGGGCCGGGCGGCGCCTTCGACGACCGCGCCGCCTTCCGCAAGCACGGCAAGGGCAAGAGCCTCGCCGACTGGCGGCGGCAGAACGTCGACCAGCTGGTGGCCGAGGTCGACGAGGCCGTCCACGCCGCCAAGCGGCACGTCAAGTTCGGCATCAGCCCGTTCGGCATCTGGCGCAACAAGGCGCAGGACCCGTCCGGCTCGGACACCTCCGGCATGTCCGCCTACGACTCGATCTTCGCCGACGCCAGGGCGTGGATCGAGAAGGGCACCGTCGACTACGTGATGCCCCAGCTCTACTGGTCGCGCTCGCACAAGCTGGCCGCCTACGGCAAGCTGGCGCCGTGGTGGGCCGACGCGGTCGAGGGCAGCGACGTCCACCTCTACATCGGCCAGGCTCTCTACCGGGTCGGCGCCGAGGACGAGGCCGCCTGGACGAAGCCGGGCGAGCTGCCGGCCCACCTCACACTCAACCGCAAGCACGAGGCGATCCGCGGCGACGTGTACTTCAGCGCCAAGCAACTGCTGACCAACCCGCTGGGCGCGATCGACCGGGTGGCCAAGGCCCATTACGCTCGGCCGGCGCTCCTGCCGCTGATGAAGGAGCGCGGCGGCAGCGCCCCGGCGAAGCCCTCGGGCGTCAAGGCGGCCGGCACCGCCGTGTCGTGGACGCCGGTACGGGACGCTCGCGCGTACGCCGTCTACCGGGTGCCGAAGTCGGGCGACGACTGCCACACGAGCGACGCCCGCAACCTCGTGGCCGTGGTCTCCAGCCCGTCGTTCACCGCGAAGACGGCCGGGACCTACCTGGTGACCGCGCTGGACCGCCTCCACAACGAGAGCGGCGCGGTCAAGGTGAAGGTCGAGGACGCCTGACGCCGCTCAGCCGCGCCAGGCGTCGGCCAGCAGCCGGCGGGTGTCGCGCAGCAGCTGCGGGAGGACCTTCGTGCGCGCCACCACCGGCATGAAGTTGGTGTCGCCGCCCCACCGGGGCACCACGTGCTGGTGGAGGTGGGCGGCGATGCCCGCGCCCGCGACCTGGCCGAGGTTCATGCCGACGTTGAAGCCCTGGGCGCCGCTCGCCTCGCGCAGCGCCCGCACCGCCCGCTGGGTGAACGCGCCCAGCTCGACCACCTCGGCGGCGGTCAGCTCGTCGTAACCGGAGACGTGGCGGTAGGGCACGACCATCAGGTGGCCGGAGTTGTAGGGGTAGAGGTTCAGCACGGCGTACACGACCTCGCCCCGGGCGACGATCAGTCCGTCCTCGTCGCTCATCGCGGGGATGGCGTCGAACGGGCACCCTTCCGGGTCGGTGCCGACCGGTTTGTTCTCACCCTTGATGTAGGCCATGCGGTGCGGGGTCCACAGCCGCTCGAAGTTGTCGGGCTCCCCCGCCCCTTCCTGATCGTGCATACGTAGCAGCATAGGGCCCCTGTCCGCCGGACAAACGACATGCTCATCCCGCACGATCGCGACGCGCGACGGAGGCGACCGGGCAGAGCGCCCCGACGACCGACCGGCCCTCGTCCCCGCCGTCGCGGAACCGTTCTGGCCCGGCCGGTTCAGCGGAGGCGGTCCGCGAGGGCGGTGACGGCATCGATCACCTGGGGTCCGGACAGGAGCACCGGGTCGTTGTGGCCCGCCCCGGGGATCTCGACCACGGTCGCGGGTCCGGCGGCGGCCGCGGCGACCGCGCGGCTCTGGCCGGGCGGCACGATCGTGTCGGCGGTCCCGTACACCACCACGACCGGGACCCGGACGGCCGCCATCCGCTCCGCGACCGGGAAACGGTCGCGGAGCAGGGCGCGTACGGGGAGGAAGGGGTAGGCGACCTGACCCGCGGCGGCCAGGTCGGTGAACGGCGAGCGGAGCACCAGCCCGCCCGGCGGGCGCTCGGCGGCGAGCCCGGTCACCACGGCCGCGCCGAGGCTCTCCCCGAAGTAGATCACCGGCACGTCGCCGAGGAAGTCGCGGGCCGCCCGCGCGTCCAGCCGCAGCCCTTCCTCGGCAGGGCTGCCGGGGTTGCCGCCGTAGCCCCGGTAGTCCATGAGCAGCACCGGCAGCCCGTGGGCGGCGAGCGCGCGGGCCAGCGGCGCCCGGTGGAGCCGGTTGCCGGCGTTGCCCCCGGCCACCAGCACGCTCACCGGGTGGTCGCCGGGCACGTACCAGGCGCCGAGCCGCAGCCCGTCAGCGGTGGTGAGCGTCACCTCCCGCGCGCCGGGCACGACCTGGGCGGCCGGCGGCACCGGGGCGGTGTCGGGCAGGTAGATCAGCCGCCGCTGGAACGCCCAGAGGAGCCCGAGCAGGACCACCACCACCGTGAGGACCACGAGGGCGGGGCGCACGCCGGGCAGGTTCACCAGGCCAGTCCACCACAGGTCGGCTCGCGGCGGTGACGCTCGGCCGGGGTGGCGAACCGCCCGCGGCCACCCGGCCGAATCGCGTCGCCCGCCGGCCCCCTCCCCGGCTCGTTTCGCGTGGGTCATCGTACGGGCCCGGCCTCTAGGGTGGGCGCATGGCCGATCAACTCGAACCCATGCCCACCGACTGGCAGCGGGCGCTCGCCGTGGTGGCCCACCCCGACGACCTGGAGTACGGCTGCGCGGCCGCCGTGGCGACCTGGACCGCTGCGGGCCGCGAGATCGTCTACCTGATGGCGACCCGCGGCGAGGCGGGCATCGACACACTCTCCCCCGCCGAGGCGGGGCCCGTGCGCGAACGGGAGGAGCGGGCCAGCGCCGCCGTCGTGGGCGTGAGCGCGGTGGAGTTCCTCGACCACGCCGACGGGGTGATCGAGTACGGGACGGCGCTGCGCCGCGACATCGCGGCCGCGATCCGCCGGCACCGCCCCGAGCTGCTGATCACGCTCAACTTCGACGACACGTGGGGCGGCACCTTCTGGAACACCCCCGACCACAAGGCGGTCGGCCGGGCCGTCATGGACGCCGCCGCCGACGCCGCCAACCGGTGGATCTTCCCCGACGCGGGCGAGCCGTGGCAGGGCGTGCGCTGGGTGGCGGTGGCCGGCAGCGAGACCCCGACGCACGCCATCGACGTGACCGACGGGCTGGAGCGGGGCGTGCGCTCGCTGATGGAGCACCGCGCCTACATCGAGGCGCTCACCGGCGACGACCCGGAGGCGTACGCGCGTGAGCTCATCGAGGGGTTCGCCCGCGAGTCGTCCGCCGGGTTCGGCGGCCGCCCGGCGATCACGTTCAGACTCTTC
>NZ_JAPNNL010000213.1 GCF_027620315.1 Nonomuraea corallina
AGGGTGGCCACGGCGGTGGTGAGGAGGGTTCGGGTGTGGTCGAGGGGGTGTTGTTCGACGACGTGTTCGAGCCAGAGGGTGGAGATGGCGGTGTGGAGGAGGCGGGGGCGGGGGTCGCCGGCGGGCAGGTGGAGGGTGTCGGTGAGGATGCGGACGCAGCCTTCGGTCCAGTGGCGGGCGATGTCTCGCAGGTGGGGGTGGCGGCCGGCGTGGACGTAGAGCTCCCACAGGGCGAGCTGGCGGTCGCGGTCGGCGTGGTGGATCTGGTCGGCGAGTTCGGTGAGGCCGTGCTGGGTGATCCAGTGGCGCAGGGTGTCGAGTTCGGTGTGGACGAGGTGCTGGAAGGCTTCGGTGAGGAGCTGGTCGCGGCTGGTGAAGTAGTAGGTGGTGGCGGCGAGCGGGAGGCCGGCGCGGCGGGCGACGTTGCGGTGGGTGACGGCGGTGAAGCCGCCTTCGGTGAGGAGGGTGACGGCGGTGGTGAGGAGGTGGGCGCGGCGGCGGCGGCCGCGTTCCTGGCGGGTCATGGGGTGGCGGCGAGGTTGAGGATGACGACGCCGCCGATGATGAGGAGGATGCCGCCGATTTTGAGCGGGGTGAGGGTTTCGCCCATGAAGGCGGCGCCGATGAGGGCGATGGCGGCGGTGCCGGCGCCGGCCCAGACGGCGTAGGCGGTGCCCATGTCGAGGTGGAGTTTGAGTGCTTGGGCCAGGAGGGTGAAGGAGGCGATGTAGCCGATGGCGGTGGTGATGGTCCAGCCGGGGTGGGTGAAGCCGTCGCTGAGTTTGAGTGCGGAGGTGGCGGTGACCTCGCAGGCGATGGCGAGGGTGAGCAAGAGCCAGGCCATGGGTGTTCTCCCCGGATGTGGTACGGGTGTTCAAGTTTATCGGGGTGGCCGGTGGCGGGCGGGGTGACAGGGTGTTCGCCGTTCGGGTTGAAAACGGTGTCGAATGCGTGTTCCACTTGGGTGGTGGGTTGGGACGCGCGTCCTCTGGTGGAGGTGGCCGGTGAGCGGCCGCTGATCGAGCGGCGTGCCGTGCTGCGCGGGGGTTTCTACGAGACGCAGGCGCGGGTGGTGATCGAGCGGGTGCCGCCGGTCGTGGGGATCGCGCAGCGGTGGGCGGTGTCGCCTTATCGGGGGTGTGCCCATGCCTGTCTGGGGTGTGGCGCGCGGGCGGGTCATCGGCGGCTGGGGCTGGACGCGGGGCGTGATTTCGACACCTCGATCGTGGTGAAGCCGAACGTGGTGGCGCGGTTGCGGGCGGAGCTGGCGCGGTGGGGTGGTGAGCCGCTGGCGGTGGGGGTGAGCGGTGACTGTTATCAGCCGGCGGAGGAGACGTACCGGTTGATGCCGGGGATCGTGACGGCGCTGGCGGAGGCGGGGGTGCCGGCGACGGTCTACACGCGTAGTCCGCTGGTGTTGCGGGACGCGGCGTTGCTGGCGGGGTCCGGGGTGCGGGTGGCGGTGTCGATCGCGTTCGTGGACGAGCGGATCCGGCGGGCGGTGGAGCCGGGCGCGGTGGGGGCGCAGGCGCGGCTGGAGCTGGTGGCGTCGCTGGTGGAGGCGGGGGTGGACTGCCGGGTGCTGATGGGGCCGGTGCTGCCGTTGCTGAGTGACGGGTCCGATCAGCTGGCGGCGACGGTGCGGCGGATCGGGCAGGCGGGGGTGCGGGCGGTGGAGCCGGTGGTGTTGCGGCTGCCCGCGGGCACGCGGTCGTGGTTCGGGGCGTGGCTGGGTGAGGCGCATCCGGGGCTGGTGGCCCGGTATGAGGAGCTGTACGGGCGTGACGGGCTGCCCTCTGCCGCTTACGAGGAGCGGATCCTGGGGCAGATCGCGCAGTTGTGCCGGGTGTACGGGATGCGGTGCGGTCCGGGTGAGCCGGAGGCGCGGGAGCCGAGGTTCGGGCAGCTGTCGCTGGTGTGACCGCTCCCCCGCGCCGGGCGGCGGGTCAGGGCGCGGGGAGGGTCAGCTTTCGTCCTTCAGGGCGCTGCCCTTCTTCCATTGGTTGAACGACATCTGCCAGAAGCCCCAGCCGTTGTTCCATTCGAGTTCGCGGTCGGTGCCGGTGATCTCGACGATGTCGCCGCGCTGGAAGTTGTCGTAGAACCATTTGGCCTGGTCGGGGCGGGCGTTGATGCAGCCGTGGCTGACGTTCTGGCGGCCTTGGGCCCAGACGTTGTTCTTGGCGTGGACGTACTCGCCGCTGTTGGAGATGCGGACGGCGTGGTCGACGATGACGTCGTAGTAGCCGGGGTCGCCCTTCTCGCGTCCGGGGGAGATCATGCGGACGGGGTTGGCGCGCTCCATGGTGAGGTGGACGCCGCTGGTGGTGGTGTATTCGCGGGTGGTGGCCTTGCCGGCGCTGATGGCCATGGTCTGCACGCGCTTGCCGTTGCGGTAGACGTACATCATGTGCTTGTTGACGTCGACCTTGCTGACGACCTTGTCGCCGATGGTGATGTCGTAGTCGTAGTTCTTCATGCCCCACAGGTCTTTGCCGGCTTTGACGCCGTCGAGGGCGGCGTTGAAGGTGACGGTCTGGTTGGGGGCCCAGTACTTGGCGGGGCGGTAGATGGCGTAGGAGTCGTCGATCCAGCGCCAGGCGCCGTTGACGGGCTTTTCGGCCTCGACCTGGAGGGCGCGTTCGACGGCGGCCTTGTTGGCGACGGGCTGGTTGAACCGGACCATGATCGGCATGCCGATGCCGACCTTCTCGCCCTTGATGTTGGGGGTGACGTCGGTGATCTGCAGGACGCGTTCGGGTTTGCGGGTGGTGAAGGCGCTGGTGACGGTGGCGGCGCCGGCGGTGGCCGAGACGTTGTAGCCGGTGGCGGGCTTGAGCGGGGTCTTGGAGACCCATTTGGTGCGGTCGGTGTTGAAGGTGCCCTCGATCTGGCCGTCGTCGCCTTCGGCGGTGACCTGGTCGAGCGCGCCGCCTTCGGCGGTGACGACGATCCGCTTGCCGGGGTTGACCTTGGCGCTGCCCTCGGCGGGGGTGATGGTGAGGGTGGGGGGTTCGGGGGTGGCGGAGGTGGTGGCGTCGGACGCGCCGGGGCCGGTGCCGGCCGGCGCGGAGCATGACACGGTCAGGGTCGCGGCGGCGAGCAGGGCGACCCCTGTGGCGGTCTTCCTCCAAGGTGTGGTGATGGTCAACGGAACCTCTCCCCAGTTACGTGCGACGCACTAAAAGACCCTAATGCTCCTGCATGTATGACGGGAATTGGTTTGGGAGAGTTCAGTCACATTTCGATCACTTTTCGTGGGTGAGGCGCAGGTCAGCGCGGTGACGCGGCCGGGAAAACCGGTGACGGGATCATGGCGTGCGGGTGAGCCGGTGGGTGAGGCCGGTGTGGCGGCGGCCGGCGCCGCGGGTGCGGACCGCCTGGGCCAGGGCGCGGCGGGAGCCGACGATGACGACGAGCTTCTTGGCGCGGGTGATGGCGGTGTAGAGGAGGTTGCGCTGCAGCATCATCCAGGCGCTGGTGGCCAGCGGGATGACGACGGCGGGGTACTCGCTGCCCTGGGAGCGGTGGATGGACACGGCGTAGGCGTGGGCGAGCTCGTCGAGTTCGTCGAAGGCGTACTCGACGCTCTCGTCCTCGTCGGTCAGGACGGTCAGGGCGTGGTCGTCGGGGCGGATGTCGGCGACGACGCCGACGGTGCCGTTGAACACGCCGGCGGCGCCCTTGTCGTAGTTGTTGCGCAGCTGGGTGACCTTGTCGCCGACGCGGAAGACGCGGCCGCCGTGGCGGCGTTCGGGCAGGCCGTCGCGGGCCGGGGTGAGCGCTTCCTGCAGGGCGGCGTTGAGCGCGCCCGCGCCGGCCGCGCCGCGGTGCATGGGGGCCAGGACCTGCACGTCGCGGCGCGGGTCGAGGCCGAAGCGGCGCGGGATGCGGCGGGCGGCCACGTCGACGGCCAGGGCGGCGATCTCGTCGGGTTCCTCGCACGGGAACAGGAAGAAGTCGTCCAGCCCGGCCAGCTGGGGCTGCAGGCCGGAGTTGACGCGGTGGGCGTTGACGACGACGCCGGACTCGGCCGCCTGCCGGAACACCTGGGTGAGCCGTACGCGGGGGATGTCGGCGGCGGCGAGCAGGTCCTTGAGCACCTCGCCGGCGCCGACGGAGGGCAGCTGGTCGACGTCGCCGACGAACAGCAGGTGGGCGCCGGGGGCGACGGCCTTGACGAGCCGGTTGGCCAGCAGCACGTCGAGCATGGACGCCTCGTCGACGACGACGAGGTCGGCGTCGAGGGGGTTGTCGCGGTCGAAGACGGCGTCGCCGCCGGGGCGCAGCTGCAGCAGCCGGTGGACGGTGGTGGCCTCGTGGCCGGTCAGCTCCGACAGGCGTTTGGCGGCGCGGCCGGTGGGGGCGGCCAGGATGACCTTGGCGCGTTTGGCGCGGGCGAGGGTGACGATGGAGCGGACGGTGAAGCTCTTGCCGCAGCCGGGGCCGCCGGTCAGCACCGCCACCTTGTGGGTGAGCGCCAGGCGGACGGCCTGGCGCTGCTCGCCGGCCAGGTCGGCGCCGGTGCGTTCGCGCAGCCACGACTCGGCCTTGTCCCAGTCGACGTCGGCGAACGCCTTGAGCCGGTCGTGGCCGTGGTGGAGCAGGGTGAGCAGGGAGCCGGCCAGGGACTGCTCGGCGCGGTGGAACGGCGGCAGGTAGACGGCCGGGACCTCGTTGTCGCCGGCGGGCACCTGCTCGCGCACCACGCCCTCGGCGCCGGCCAGTTCGTCGAGGCAGGAGGCGGTGAGCGGGGCGGGCACCTCCAGGATCTTGACGGCGTCGGCGACGAGGTTGGGGGCGGGCAGGTAGCAGTGGCCGTCGTCGGCGGCCTGGGACAGGGTGTAGCGCAGGCCGGCCTTGACGCGTTCGGGGCTGTCGTGCGGGATGCCGACGGCCTGGGCGATGGTGTCGGCGGTCTTGAAGCCGATCCCCCACACGTCGTCGGCCAGCCGGTACGGCTGGGTGCGGACGACCTCGACGCTGCGCTCGCCGTACTGCTTGAAGATGCGTACGGCGATGGAGGTGGACACGCCGACGCCCTGGAGGAACACCATCACCTCTTTGATGATCTTCTGTTCCTCCCAGGCGTCGGCGATCATGCGGGTGCGTTTGGGGCCGAGGCCGGGCACCTCGGTGAGGCGGCCGGGTTCCTTCTCGATGACGTCGAGGGTGTCGGTGCCGAAGTGGTCGACGATCCGTTCGGCCATCTTGGGGCCGATGCCCTTGATGAGGCCGGAGCCGAGGTAGCGGCGGATGCCCTGGACGGTGGCGGGCAGGACGGTGGTGTAGGAGTGGACCTCGAACTGGCGGCCGTAGCGGGGGTGGGAGGTCCAGCGGCCGGTCAGCCGGAGCGACTCCCCCACCTGGGCGCCGAGCAGCGGGCCGACGACGGTGAGCAGCTCGGAGCCGGAGCGGCCGGTGGCCACGCGGGCGATGGTGTAGCCGCTGTCCTCGTCCGCGTAGGTGATGCGTTCCAGGACGGCGTCGAGCGACGAAAAGGGTGGACCGTCCGCGCCGGGCTTCACACCAGACCCCTCTCCCGCCTGTCTTTCCGTGGCAAGGGTAGAGCAGCATGGGCCCGCCACCGAGCCGGCATGGCAAAGGGGGGCGCCGGCTCGTGGATGTACGCGCGGGTGGCGGTCGCGATCGGGCAATGGTCCGGCGGGCCGCACTGGACACGAAGGGTAACTGTATCGATACTCTTCGTATTCGTTCCGTTCCCTGATCTCGCACCGTTCCGGCCGGCGCCGCGCCGGCCGGTCGTCATGCCTGTCGGGGACCAAGACAAGGAGAAACCGTGCGGTCCAAGAAGTCCCTGCTCGTTTCCCTCGCCGCCCTGGCCACGGCGGGCTGCGTGACGGCCGCTGTCGTCGCGCTGCAGACGTCCACGCCGGCCGAGGCCGGCACCGGCCGTTCGGCGCTGCCGCCCGGCTACCAGCTCGTCACCCTGCCCAACGCCAACGTGCCGAACTTCCAGCGCCGCACGCTGTACTGCCCGGGCTCCAAGCGCGTCCTCGGCGGCGGCGCGGAGGCGCAGGGCAACGGCGCCATCCTGGTGGGGTCGTTCCCCACCGACGACGGACGCGGCTGGATCGCCCTGGGCCGCCAGATCGGCTACAACAGCGTCGGCATCAGCGTCTTCGCCATCTGCGCTGACTGACCGGCCCCTGCCGTCACCGGCCCCGTCCGTGCGGCGGGGCCGGTGCCTGCCGCGTATCCCCCGGCCACGGGACAAGACGAGGCGGCGGCAGGGTGGATCGCGACCGGCCGCGGGGTATGCCAAGGACACGTTCACCCCCTCGGGCGCGGCTGCCGCCTGACGTCCGATCGACGACGAGGAGGAACCGTGGCACTGACCGCCATGTGGACCCACGGCAACGCGGTGATCCCCGAAACGCCCGACCTCCTTCTCCAGTGCACCCGGTTCGGTTTCGGCACGCAGGTGAAGCTGAAGAGGGGCACCCAGCAGTGGTTTCACGTGCCGATGCCCACCCCCGTCATCCTCGCCGGGATCCGCCCCCGGCTGAAGCGGATCTTCATCCTGGGCAACTCGGACGTCAGCAGCTGCATCCGGCGGGTGCACATCTTCGACAACACCAACCGGATCGAGGACCGCGGAGTGCTCATCTGCGGCAACAAGCTCTCCATCACGCCGGACAACACGATCACGATGAACCATGGCGTTTCCTTCGGGCTGGGCATCACGATGTTCATCGACTCGTCGTCCTTCGAAGCGTCGTACTTCTTCGCGGGATTCGGCTCCGACTGGGAGTGATCCCGTTCCTCCGAGAGCGCCGGGCCCGGCACCGGGGGGCGGGTGGTAGCGTCTCTTGCGGCTGCCCGCCGTGGGTCTCCCCCGCAGGCACGCCCCGGACGAGCGCGTCGTACCCGGCACGACAAGACGACGTGGACCACAGGTCGGTTCTCTCGGAGGTGTGTCGTCGTGGCGTGGATCGTGCTCGTCGTCTCGGGTCTGCTGGAAGCGGTGTGGGCGGCGGCGCTGGCCGCCTCGCAGGGCCTGTCGCGGCTGCGTCCCAGCCTGCTGTTCGTGGCCGCGCTGGCCGCGAGCATGGCGGGGCTGGGGTACGCGCTGCGGTCGATCCCGGTCGGCACCGGCTACGCGGTGTGGGTGGGCATCGGCGCCGTCTGCACCGCGGTGTACGGGATGGTCTTCCTCGGTGAGGCCGCCACGACCGCCCGGCTGGTGTGCCTGGCGCTGATCGTGGGCGGGGTCGTGGGGCTGAAGGTCGTGCACTGATGGGCGTGCGCTGAAGGTCGTGCGCTGAAGGGCCGGCGGCCGGGGGACACTGGAGCCCGAGGGTCGGGCCGCGAAGCGCGGGAGGTGGGTGGCTTGGCCGGGCGCGGGCTGGGCGTCATCGTGGCGGCGCTCCTCAGCGTGACGGTAGCGGCCGCGGGCTGCTCGGCGCGGCCCCCGGCGCCGGTCACCTCGGCCACCTCGGCCACCCCGCCTGCCGCGCCCACCGGCACGCCCACCGGCACGCCCACAGCGGTCGCGGCGCCGGACGGTTGCGACGGCGGCGGGCCCCGGCTGAAGGAGGGGCGGCACACGATCGAGTTCGCCGGGATGAAGCGGGAGTTCCTGCTGGCGCTGCCCGACGGCGACGGCCCGCACCCCGTGCTGCTCAACCTGCACGGGCTCGGCTCCAACGCCCGCGAGCAGGCCGCCTACAGCCGGCTGCCGCGCGCGGGCGCGGCGCGCGGCTACGTCGTGGCGACCCCGCAGGTGGCCGAGGACCGGCTCGCCTGGACGCTGCCGCGCGGGTTCGGCCCCGACGACACCGGGTTCCTGGGGGCGCTGCTGGACCGGCTGGAGCAGCGCCTGTGCGTGGACCGGCGGCGCGCGTTCGCGGCCGGGCTGTCGTACGGGGGCGGGATGGCCGCGGCGCTGGCGTGCGGGCTGCGCGGGCGGCTGGCCGGGGTGGCCGTCGTCGCCGGGCTGAGCCTGGTGCGGCCGTGCCAGGACCCGCCGCCGGTCACGCTGGTCGCCTTCCACGGCACCGCCGACCGGGCCGTGCCGTACCGGGGCGGGCATCCGCTGCGCGACGCCACCGGCGACCTGCGCAAGCTCGCCGACCTGGTGACGTTGCCGCCGGTGCGGCGCAGCGCCGAGGAGTGGGCGGCCGCGCTCGGCTGCCCGGAGCCCGAGGTCAGCTCCCCCGTACGGTCGGTGCGGCTGCGCGCGTGGGACGGGTGCGAGCGGGGGGCGGCCGTGCGGCTCTACACGATCGACGGCGGCGGTCACACGTGGCCCGGCCCGATCGAGGTGCCCCGGCTGGGCGTCACCGCGCGGGGGCTGGACGCGACCGCGCTCATCCTGGACGCCTTCGACGCAGCAGAGCCCCGCTGACCGGCGAGGTCGGTGGGGATGACGGGGTTGGTGAGATCGTTGGGGTTTCGGGGGAACGCCTACCCTGGTGCCCATGACGCTGGTGGGACAGGTGACGGCTCGTGCGCTGATGCGCCGCCTGGCCGTCGAGCAGAGCGGATCGCGTGTTCCCTCGATCGTGGCGGCGATCGTCCGCGACGGGCGGATCGTGTGGCAGGCCGGGCGCGGCCGTACGACGGGGCCGGCCGGGCCCGACGCCTCCCGGGTCGCCGAGGGGGGCGAGCCGACGCCGGCGACGCAGTACCGGCTCGGGTCGATCACCAAGAGCATGGTGGCCGTGGTGGTGATGCGGCTGCGTGACGAGGGGCTGCTCGACCTGGCCGACCCGGTGGGCAGGCATGTGCCGGAGGCGCGGGCCGGGGAGGCCACGATCGCGCAGCTGCTGTCGCACACGGGCGGGCTGACGGCCGAGCCGCCGACGGACTGGTGGGAGCGCACGCCGGGGGTGCCGGCGGGCGAGCTGCTGGGCCGGCTCGGGCCGGGCGAGGTCAAGCACCGGCCGGGGCGCCGCTACCACTACTCCAACGCGGGGTACGCGCTGCTGGGCGAGGTGGTCGCCCGGGTGCGGAAGGCGCCGTGGCTGGAGGCGGTGCGGGCCGAGGTGCTGGAGCCGCTCGGGATGCGGGACACCACGGCGCGGCCGAGGCCGCCGCACGCCACCGGTTACGCCGTGCACCCGTACGCCGACGTGCTGCTGACCGAGCCCGAGCACGACCACGGGGCGATGGCGCCGGCCGGGCAGCTGTGGTCGACGGCCGGTGATCTGGCGCGGTGGGCGTCGTTCGTGGCCGGTGACACCGGCGGCGTGCTGGAGGCGGGCACGCTGGCCGAGATGCGCGAGCCGGCCACGGTCGACGACGGCGACGCCTGGACCGGCGGTTACGGGCTGGGGCTGCAGCTGGCCCGCCATCAGGGCCGCCGACTGGCCGGTCACACGGGGTCGATGCCGGGGTTCCTGGCCACCGTGTGGGCCGATCCGGCGGAGGCGACGGGGGCGCTGTTCCTGGCCAACACCACCTCCGGGGTGGGGCGGACGTTGCTGTTCGACCTGCTGGCGATCCTGGACGAGCACGAGCCGCGGCTGCCACGCGAGTGGGCGCCGCAGGCCGCCGACCCCGGGCTGCTGGCGCTGACCGGGCTGTGGCACTGGGGGCCGGCGCCGTTCACGCTGCGGCTGCTGCCCGATCGCGGGCTGTCGCTGGCGCCGGTGTCCGGCGGCGGGCGGGCGTCGCGGTTCGTGCCGCGCGAGGACGGTACGTGGCTGGGGCTGGACGGCTACTACGCGGGCGAGACGCTGCGGGTGGCGGCGGATCATCTGGATCTCAACTCGTTCGTCTTCACCCGCGAGCCGTACGATCCGCGGGCGCCGATCCCGGGAGGCGCGGGGGAATGGCACACCCCCAATGCTTGACGTCATACGTCAAGTACTTGCTATGGTTCGTCAAGTAGTGCGGGAGGCGACATGACCCACGATGGACACGGCCAGGAACACAGGGACGAACACGACGCGCTCGAAGGGGACATCCTCCGGCTGGTCGGCAGCAGGCTGCTCGACCCGCTGGAGATCCTCCTCGGCGACGGCAGCGGCAGCGGTGACGGCGACGGCGACGGCGACGGCGGCGGCGCGGCCGGGGCTCTGGAGGAGCTGCGCGCAAGGGCCCGGCACGACGCCGCCACCTGGGCGGCCGACCTGCTCGGCCCCGACCGGTCACGCGCCGTCCACACCGGCGCGCGGCTGATCGCGGTCCTGTACCCGGGCGACGCCGCCTTCGACCCGCCGCCCGCATGGTGGCGCACCCCCCTGGGCCGGGCGATCGCCCGGCGCGTCGGCCATCCCTCCGCCGACCGCGTCCCGTACGCGGTCGCCGGGGCGATGCTCGGCATCACCCGCCAGGGCGTGCACGACCTGGTGCGCAGAGGAAAGCTCCGGCCGCACCCGGACGGCGGCGTCACCACGCGCTCGGTCCGCGAACGACTCGACCCCGGAGGGGTGCATGGAGACCATCCTTGACGGCGACATCCCGATCGCCGTCCACGACCACGGCGGCGACGGCCCGCCGTTGCTGCTGCTGCACGGAGCGGGCGGCAGCCTGCTCGCCTGGGCGCCGGTCGTCGCCCACCTGACCGGGGTGCGGCCGGTCGCGGTCGACCTGCGCGGCCACGGCCGCTCCGGCGACGGGCCGTGGACGTGGAAGGCCGTCCTGGACGACCTGGACCACGTCGTCGCCGCGCTCGGACTGCGCGAGCCCGCCGTCGCCGGGCACAGCCTCGGCGGCATGCTGGCCGGCCTGTGGGCCGAGCGCCACCCCGCCTGCCCGGCCGCCGTCAGCCTCGACGGCCACCGCGCCGCCGAGACCCACCCCGCCAACTACGCCGGCCTCGACCCCGAACAGGTGGACCGCGGCCTGGCCGTGCTGCACGAGCTGTTCACCCAGCAGGTCGCCATGATGGCCCGGCCGATGACCGCCGGGCAGGCCGAGGAGTTCCTGGAAGGGCAGCGCGCCTTCGCCGCCGCCCAGGACGTCGACCCCGAGACGTGGGTGCGGTCGCTGCGCCGCAACCTGCGCCCCCACGACGGCGGGTTCCTGCTGCGGCCAGGCCCCGGCGTCACCGGCGCGCTGCGCGAGCTGCCGGAGCTCGCCGACGCGCTGCCCGTCTTCCGCCGCCTCACCGTCCCGTTCCTCATCGTCAACGCCACCCGCAACCCGCCCGTCCCGCCGCCGCTGGTCCCGCTGATGGACGCCTACCGGGCCGGGCTGCGCCGCGACCTCGCCGCCCTGGCCGCCGAGCGTCCCGCCGTCGAGGTACGGGAGATCGACGCCGGGCACGGCATGGTCGCCGAACGGCCGGCTGAGGTCGCCGCCCTGATCAGCGCGTTCGTGCGCCGCCACACCGAGGCCGCCTGACCCGCGGCCCTCAGCCCGGGCCCGACAGCCCGGCGGCCAGTTCGGCGGCCAGTTCGGCGGCCGGGCCCGGAGGCAGCGTGCCGTGCAGCAGCTCCACCCGGTGCACCAGCCGCGGCGCCAGCACCGCGACCCCGCTCAGGCCCGGCACCCCGGCCGCGGCGGAGGCGGGCAGCAGCGTCAGGCCGTGCCCCGCCGCCACCAGGTTCACCACCGCGCGCACGTCCTGGCCCGTGTACGTCAGCGCGGGCCGGAACCCGTCACCGGCCAGCTCCCGCAGCCGCTCCACCGGGCACAGCGGCGTCTGCAGCCAGCGCGCGTCCACCAGGTCCGCCAGCCGCAGCCCCGGCCGCCCCGCCAGCGGGTGACCCGCCGGCAACGCCACCACCAGCGGCTCCTCCCCCACCCCGGCCCGCATCAGCGGACCCACGTCCGGCATCCGCAGCGGGTCGCTCGGCGCCGCGATCCCGTCGGCCAGCCCCAGCTCCGCCTGCCC
>NZ_JAPNNL010000214.1 GCF_027620315.1 Nonomuraea corallina
CCCGCCGCCGTGAGCCCGCCCCGCTGATCCGGATCGGTGGCAAGATCGAGATCAGGTGGGTCGCCGCCTGCCTCGACCGCCCGGCCGCCCTCGCCCTCACGACGGCCAGCCGAGACGACCGCCGAACCCTCAGGAGGACGCATGCTGCCCTGGTCAGCCGACTTCGCAGGCCGGATGGACCACGACGTCATCGACAGCGCCGCGCTGCGCGGCAACCCCCTCGGCGACCCGCACGAACGACCCATCTGGGTCTATCTGCCTCCGGGGTACGACGAGGACGACACCCGGCGTTACCCGTCCATCTACGTGATCCAGGGCTACACCGGTCACCTCGGGATGTGGGCCAACCGGACACCGTTCCGTCAGCCGTACCCGGAACTCGCCGACGCCGTCTTCGCCAGCGGTGAGGCGCCGCCGGCGATCGTCGTGTACGTGGACGCGTGGACGTCCGTCGGCGGCAGCCAGTACCTGGACTCCCCCGGCACCGGCCGCTACCACACCTACCTGTGCGAGGACGTGGTCGCGTGGGTCGACGCCCGCTACCGCACCGTCCCCGACCGCGACGCGCGGGCCATCACCGGCAAGTCCAGCGGCGGCTACGGCGCCATGGTCACCGCCATGCTGCGGCCCGACGTGTTCGGCGCGCTCGCCACCCACGCGGGCGACGCCCTGTTCGAGACCTGCTACCAGCCCGGGTTCCCGAGCAGCGCCCGCGAGCTTCGCGACCGGTACGAGGGCTCCTACGACCGGTTCCTCGCCGACTTCCGCGGCCGGATCGCCGGCACCCGCGACAGCGACCTCACCCTCATGGAGACCTACGCGTACGCCAGCGCCTACTCCGCCGACGCCGACGGCACCGTGCGCATCCCGTTCGACGCCAACGGCGCGCTCGTCCCCGAGGTGTGGGAGCGCTGGCTGGCCGTGGACCCGGTCCTGATGGCCCGCCGCCCCGAGTACGCCGAGGCGCTGCGCTCCATGCGGGCCATCTGGATCGACGCCGGCACCCGCGACGAGTGGTACCTCGACCTGGGCGCGACGGCCTTCCGCGAGGCGGTAGCGGCGGCGGGGGTGCCGGACGACCGGGTGTACTTCGAGCTGTTCGAGGCCGGCCACATGGCCATCGAGTACCGCTACCCGCCCGCGCTGGCCTGGCTCTCCCACCGGCTGGCCGGGCTCTCCGGATAACGCTCCTCGATGACGAGCGCCCGGAAGTTTTCCGGAACCGCGTAATCCCCGGTGGTGAACCCACTCCTCTCTAGTGAACGAGAGGAGATTCGATGAGCAAGAACAGACTGACGCTCGCGTTGTCACTCATAGCCACGGTGGCCGCGACCGTACTGGCCGGGACGGCCCCGGCCGCGTCCGCGACCGTTCAGGCGGCGCCCAAGGCCGCCACACCCGCGTTCGCCTGCGACGCCACGGACACCAAGGAGAAGGGCTGGGTGCTGCCGGTCTACGTCCACCAGCCCGGCCAGAACCAGTTCGCCACCGAACTCGAATCGGTCGAGCGGACACTCTGGGAGACCGACCAGACCTTCGACGCGAGCGCCCACCGGTTCGGGGGCTCGCTGCGGATCAGGTACGTGCAGGACGCCGGCTGCCGTCCCATCGTGGCCCAGATCCCCTTCGTGAAGGGCCGCAACCGGGCCGAGCTGGGCAAGGCGTTCCAGGAGAACCTCGCCGCCCAGCCGGCACGGGTGCGTGAGCTCGCGGCGACCAACCGGGTCAAGCTGATGTTCTTCGTCCGCGACAACGAGATCACCGGCTCCTGCACCGGCGGCGGAGCCGACGCCGGTCTCAGCAACGGCGGCGTCATCCTGCCGCGCTGGTGCTGGAGCGAGGCCGGGTTCACCCACGAGATGATCCACGGCTTCGGGCTCGGCCACTGCAACGTGGACGGCACGTCCGAAGGCAACGGCGACGACCCGGTCTGCCGCAACATGGGCAGCAGGCCCGAGTGCACCGGCGACACCGCGTCCAACTACCACCTCGACTCGTGCCGTACGGACAAGTTCCGTTACTTCGAGCCCACCAAGGCATCGCAGCCGGCCGGGGAGCCCCTGGCCAAGAACAGGAACGTCGCGTTCAGCCCGTACCTGATCACGGACCGGCCGACCCCCGCGGCCGACTTCCGGATGCGCGTGGTGGAGAGCAGGCTGTGCCTCGACGGCAGCGCCCAGGAGGTCACGCAGGCCGAGTGCTCGAACGACGGCGAGCAGACCTGGCGCCGGAGCATCGACAGCCAGGGCTACCTGACGATCCGCAACGTCGGAACCGGCCGGTGCCTGCAGCTGACCGCCAAGGACAAGGAAGCCGTCCCGGTGATCACCGCCCCGTGTGTGGCGAAGCAGAAGTCGCAGCAGTGGATCCCGGACGCCGACCAGGACAGGACCAACTTCCTCAACCGCTCCGGCGGCAAGTCCGGCGCGAAGCTCACCGTCCAGGGCGTGAAGGACGGCGCCGGGGCGAAGGTGGTACGCGGCGGCGGCACCACGATGGTGGCGGAGTATCTCGGCACGGGTGGCTCCTCACCTGCCCCGACCAAGACCGCGGCCCCGGTTCCGACGACGACGCCGACCCCTCGCCCGACCGACTCCGGCGAACCGGCCCCGACCCGGACCTCGCTGCCGGTCTCGCGGAACATCCGCCTCGAGAGCGCCTCCGGCCGATGCCTGACCTCCTCCCGCACGAGCGTGCGCCTGGGCTCGTGCCGGGCGGCGAACTGGCGGATGATTCCGGTCGCCGGCCAGGCCGTGCAGATCCGCAGCAGGGGCCGTTGCCTGACCCTCGGCACCCTCGGCCCGGCCCGCATGGGCAAGCGCTCGGTCGTCCTGGCCGGGTGCGGCAGGACGAGCGTGAGGCAGCAGTGGGTGGTTGAACCCCGACAGAACGGGATCATCACCCTGAAGAGCGCCGCCACCAGGGCCACCCGGCTCGTCGGCGAAGGCCACACCCGTGTGTACGCCATGACCGCGTACCCGAGCAGGTCGCTCACGTTCACGATCAGGTAAGTGGAAGATTCGCGACGCGAGGACGCGGCCCTGACCAAGCTGGTCAGGGCCGGAGACAGCCATGCCGTGGCCAAGCTGTACGAGCGGCACCACGCCGCCGTCCTCGCCTTCGCCCGCCGCCTGTGCCCCGACCCGCACATCGCGGAGGACCTGGCGAGCGAGGCGTTCACCCGCACCCTGCGAACCGTCCGCGGCGGCGAGGCCGGCCCGTCCGCCTCGTGGCGTCCCTACCTGTACGCGGTCGCCCGCAACACCGCGGCCGAGTGGGCGCGCACCGATCAGCGGCGGGTCCTCACCCCCGACTTCCGGGACGACGAGCTGACGGTGGCCGAGCCCGCTCCGCCCGACGATCTCGTGACCCGCGCGTACCGGTCGCTGCCGCCGCGCTGGCAGGCCGTGCTGTGGCACACCGTGATCGAGAACGAGCGGCCCGAGCAGGTCGCGGAGATCCTCGGCACCACCCCCGGCAACGTGAGCGTGCTGGCCTTCCGCGCCCGCGAGGGCCTGCGCAAAGCGCATCTGGCCGCCCACGTCACGAGCGCCTCGACCGACTGCCGCAAGTACGCCGACGCGCTGGCGGCTGCCGTACGCAAGGAGGGCGGCCGCCTTCCCCGGGCCCTGCGCGCACACCTCGGCTCCTGCCCGAGTTGCGCGCGCGCCCACGGCCGGCTGCTCGACCTCAACGCCACGCTGCGGGCCGCGCTGCCGGTCGCGCTGCTGCCGTTCGCCGTGGAAGGGCTCGGGAAGGCCGCCGCCGGGAAGGGCGCCGCCGCCGGGCTGATGGGCTGGGCGGTCCCGGCGACGGCGATGACCGTGATCGCCGCCACCGCCGCGGTCGTCCTCACCCTGCCCTCGGACCCGCCGACTCCGCCGGCGGTCTCCGCCACCCCTGCGCGACCCGCCTCCCCCACCCCCACCCCCACTCCCACTCCGACCCGGTCCCGCACGCCATCCCCATCGCTCTCGCCCTCGAAGACCCGTGAACCCACTCCGAAGCCGACCCGGACAACGATCACCGGCACCCGGATCACCTACGCGGGCCGATGCGTCGGCGCGGCCGGCGGCCGGATCGCGGCGCTGCGCTGCACCGACCCGCGGACGGCCTGGCGGGTCAAGGGCGACGCGTCCCGGTTCCAGCTCGTCAACGCCGTGACCGGGCGCTGCCTGACGGCGGGCGCCAGGTACGACACGGTCTCCTTCAACGGCGGCGGCATCCGCGCCGTCCAGCTCGTCCCCTGTTCCGCGGCCCCGGACCAGCGCTGGAGCAGACCCGCCTTCAGCGACGGCGTGCCCCGCCTGGTCAACGTCCCCACCGGCATGGCCCTGTCCATCGGCAGGGAGTTCGGCGGCAAGCGCCCGCCCACCGCGTTCATCCTCTACGGCGCCTACACCGACTCCGCCGACCAGCGGATCACCTTCCGGGACGGCTGAGCGCCGGCAACCGTCTCCTCTCGGGTCCTCACGGCGCCGCCCTGGTCCGGCTCCCAGTAGGTGACGCGGACGCGCCGCAGCCACTCCTCCACCACGTCGCGGCCAGGCTGGGCGGGCAGCGGGGTGCGGGCGATGCCGAAGGCCTCCTCTGTGGTCTTCAGCAGCGTGCGCGCCTCCTCGGTGTCGCCGGCGGCGACCCGCTCACCGAACGCCCGGATGGCGTCGGGGTCGGGCAGCCGGATGAGCAGCCGCCCGGTCTCGTACAGCTCACGGCCTTGATGCAGGAGCCGGGCGAGATGCCGGGCGTGCTTCGAGGTGCGCCGGCGGAGGTCGGCCGAGAACGAGCCGTCACCGCGTCGTTCGAGACGGCGGAACTGCTCAGTGGCGTAGCCCAGATAGGCGTCGCGGACGCGCGGCGCCGACAGGAACGCGGTCCTGATGGAGATGAGCTCGTCGCCGAGCGGGGTACGCGTCTCGTACAGGTCGTCCGGCAGCCACAGCAGTTCCATCACGGTCGGGTTGCCGGCCAGAGCGAGCCTGCACCACTTGCCCGCTTCGTGCAGCGTCCTGTCCGGACCGGTGGAGACGATGCTCTCCCTGGGGCGGGTCAGGCCGACCAGGTCCAAGGTGGGAGCGGCGTAGACGCCGAGCCGGTCGACGTCGCTGCCGGGCCCGGCCAGGCCGTACGCGGTCGACCCGACGACGCCGGCGAGCAGGACGTTCACGAGACTGTCTCCTTCTGGGCCTTCCCCCTCGATCAGCCACCAGGATGGGGGTGATCACCCCGTTGAGGCACCCGGTTTTCCGCACCGCCACATGACACCCGGCACCACCCGGATGTTGACACCTGTCATACGGCACCGATGATTGCCGCCTCTACTTCACCCCGCCGTCCTGTTGGAAGATCGAACCATGACAAACGAGGAGATCACCCCCAATTGGACGCCCGGACTGGCCTGCGGAATCGCCGTCGGCGTCGGCTTCTGGCTCATCACGGGCAACCTCTCGCTGGGCATCTCGCTGGGGGTGTGCATCGGACTCGCTCTCTCGTACGGGCTGGGCTCCAAGAAACAGGACCCGGACGAGAAGCCCTGACGCCCGCGCCACGCCCGCGCCATCGCCCATCGCCCCCGAACTCCGGCCCGACGGCCACCCGCCCGTCAGGGCCGAAGTCGATTCCCTCATGGGACGCCCGCGGCCGTCGCGCACGAACGCGGGGCACGGTCGCGTCAGGTCACTCGACCATGATGTGATGAAGGGCCTTGGCCGGCCCGGCCGTAACCTCCCCCGACCACGTCGCGAGGTAGGTGTGCCTGCCGGCGCCGGTGGGCGTGTCGGTGAAGGCGTACGTGCCGTCGGCGTTCACGCTCACCGGCGGGAGCTTGACGCTTCCCCCGCCGACGCCGTCGACGGACACGCTGCGCTGCACGGTCAGCGTGGCCCTCGGCGAGGGTGGCTCGCCTCCCACTTCGAGCACGCCGGTCAGCTCCATCGCCGTGCCGACGACGCCTGACTCCGGCCCGTCCAGGGTGAGGGTGGATCTGTGCCTGAACGTCACCATGACGGAGGCGCTGCTGGCGCGATAGCGGACGTCGCCTTCCCAGAACACCTCGTACGTCACCTCACCGACCTCCGGCGGGGTGTCGTCGAAGGTGAACGTGCCGTCCTTCTGCGTCGTCACGCCGGTGATCGGCTCTTTCGCCCCGTTGGTCAGGCGCCGGGTCACCGTGAGCGGCCTGAGCCCGAGCGGCTTGCCGTCGGCGCGGGTGAGCCGCCCCTCGACGGTGACCGGCGAGTCGACGTACGCGCGGACCGGGGCCGTCACCGTCAGATGAGACGCGGGCAGGGCGACGCCCGTCACCCGCCAGAGCAGCAGCCGGTCCGCGGAGTTCCGCAGCAGCATGAAGACGTCTGTGCCGGAGAACGCGACACCGTCCACGAGCGGTTCGGCGTCAGGCTGGTCGGCCGCGAACAGCTCCGCGCCCGTCGCGGCGTCGTAGAGCGTGAGATCGACGCTGCCCCACTGGCGTTCCGCGGCGACATAGGCGCCGTCCGAGCCGATCGCCACAGCCGACGGATAGCCGTCCCAGCCGTCCCCGTAGGTGCCGGTCGCCGCCAGGGTTCCGGTGTCGTACCTGGTGAAGTGACCCGGACCGTCGGCCGCGGCGAACAGGGTGGCGCCGTCGGAGGTCAGGGCGAGGTCGCGCAGGTAGTCCAGGCGCCACTCCTCGCCGTCGATCGTGCCGCGCAGCTCCGGGGCGCCGCCACCGACGTCGTAGACCAGCATGTCGGCGTGGTGCAGGCCGGTCTGGCCGACCACCAGCGTATCGCCGGCGGCTGCGATCACCGGAGGGCGCAGCTGCGCGCCCCCGACCGCCGCGGGCGCCGGTGCGGCCACGGCGAGATCCAGGCCGACGACGCCACTGGGCCCGCTGTCGCAGCCATGTCCCACCCACAGCCGCTCGCCCAGCAGGGCCAGGGTGGACGGGCACGGGTGGGCCGACAGGTCGATCCGCCGGGTGACGGCGAGGCTCGCGGTGTCGATCTCGGCCACCTCGTTCGAGCCGCTGAGTGCCGCGTACAGGCGGGTGGCGTCCGCGTTCACGGCCAGCTCACGAACGCCGGACAGTCCGGTGACGACGCCCCCGGTGAGGGTCCCGCCGGTGTCGGCCACGATGATCCGGTCGTCGGCGGCGACGAACACCCGGCCGCCGCCGACGACCAGGTCACCGGTGTAGGACTCGGAGGTCACCCCGAGATCGGTCGTGGTGCCGGCCGCCGAGGCGGCGGGGGCCGCGACAGCGAGCAGACCGGTGACCAGTCCGGCTGCGGCGCAGTGAGCGGCTAATCGACTGAGCAGTGGATGGCGCACTAAGGCCTCCCGCATAGATGGGAACATGTGTTCTAATCACCTATGGCGGTCGCTCCCTCGTCAAGACCCAAACAGCCCCACGAGACCAAACTGTGATCAGAAAACTCTCAGCTCCCATGAAGCGCACAGAGGCAAAGTCATCTCCAGCGCCCTCTTGGGGAAATAGTCTTCGATGGCGTCCGAGAGGGATCGCTACTCTCCCGCACATGGCAGTCCCCGAGATCATCCCCATCGGCTACGAACCCGAGTACCACACCGGCGACATCGGCCACTGGGAGGGCGGGCAGTTCCTCGGCTCCGTCGTCGCCGCCTTCCCCGAGGGCTACACTCACACCGACGACTGGCAGGCACACAAACGCTGGCACGCCGTCCTGCACACCTTCGACGCCGCCGGCCACCACCTCGACTCCCGCATCGAGCGCACCGGGACCGATGATGATCACTGGGTCGCCGTCAACACCGCACGCGACCGGTTGGACGGATGGCTCGGCGAACTCCCCGGCCTCCGCTTCGGCGACATCGCCATCCGCCCCTTCCGCCACGTCGTCGAAGGAGTGCTGTTCGGCCTCGTCATCGAGACCTTCGAAGACACCGAACACGCCGAGCTCTACCCGAACACCATCGGCTTCTACGAACCCTGGGACGGCTCATACGACACCTGACCACCAGATCCGACGTCCAGGGGCGTCGTTAGCAACAGCGTTAGCAAGATCGGTTGGATCTCGATTGTCCCGAGACGGCTGCCGGTGCTGCCGCTCGATGGTCAACCGGTCCGCTGCACCGCGGGCACGAACCCGCCTTGGGCCTTTCCGTCTTCGGCCAGGGTCGGCCAGTCGTCCACCGCGCTGTGCGAGTCGACGACCAGCACGACCGCACCACCGGCCCGGTCCACGGCCTCCAGCCATGCGAAGCGCTCTTCGGTCTCCTCAGGAGAGGCCATGCCATCGACGAAGATCCCGGAATCACCGGGGCCGTCGACCACCGAGGCGGTCAGGCCGGCAAGGATCTGCCAGCCCTCGCAGGGCAACGGCCTGCCCGCATCGAGCTGAAAAACGGGAAGCTTCTCGACCGGGTCAGTCGAAACGAGAACCAGCGTCGGTATGGCACCGCCGAGGTAACCGGTGTTCTCGCGATGGATGTAGAGCGGCACTCGGCGAGTATCCCATCACCATGCCTACCGCCGGAGCCGTCGCGATCCGCGCACGGATAGGGGCGGGCCGCCCGCTCTTGTATCGTGCCGACCGTGGCGCACTCCGACTGGTCAGATATACGCGAACGGCTTTCGAGACTGGCCGCCACGCCTGCTGCCGGCGCGGTGTTCGGCTCGGCGAGCCACGGTTGGACGCTTGAGCTGCCGCTGGGAGCCGATGATCTGACTGCGGTGGAGGCACAGCTCCGGGTAGAGCTCCCCGGCGAGTACCGGTCCTTCCTGCTACAAGCCGGGCGGGGTGGAGCAGGACCCGCCTACGGGCTCTTCCCTGTGCATCACGTGGACGGACGGTGGCGGTGGGAGGGCGACGGTGCCGACCTCACAGACCTGGACACGTTTGACCAGCCGTTTTCCCACGTCGAGGCGTTCAACCTGGTCGACGGTCTGCCCGCACCGCCTGATGAGGAAGACTTCGATTCCGCGCGTACGTCTTCACGACCGGCTGGGGAGACCCGCTCTTCCCGGACACGCCCAGCTCTCTGATGCCCAAGCTCATCGAGACCCACAACAACCAGAACCCAAGAGCCCAACTCCCCCACGCCCGCCGGCACGACCTCCGCCATATCCACGCCACGACCCTGCTCCTGGCCGGCGTCCCCGTCCACATCGTGGCGGCCCGACTCGGCCACGCCGATCCGGCGATCACCCTCCGGGTCTACGCCCACGTCATCCATGAACAAGCCGCGACAGCGGCAGAGGTCTTCGCCAGGGTGATCAACGGCTGACGAAGACGTACCACCGTGTTAGCAAGCCCGTTAGCAAGATCTCGACATTGTCCTGACAAAGCAAGAAGCCCCTGACGGCGAATCGCCTGTTCAGGGGCTTCTGGTTGCAGAGCCGACGTGGGGAATCGAACCCCAAACCTTCTGTTTACAAGGGCAGGGCAGAAGCCTGGTCGATGCGCCGCTGGCCTGCTCAAGTGGTGATCGTGGACGGTCGGAATGCGGTCCTGTGAGACAGCGTTGCTGTACGCGCTGCTGTACAGCAGGAGAGAAGCGTGCCCAGCGCTGACTCGACCTCCGCGCCGTAGGGCGATCGAGCCGCAGGGTTACAAGTTGGACTCCTTCATCGTGAGTCAACCGCTGGTCAACCGCAGGTCCCCGGCCCAACTCTCTGCGACCACACTCCCCGAATCGAACACGAACTCCGCTCCCACCCGCTCGGTACCGTCCACCCCGCCGCCGAACCGCTCGACAACGCGGATGAGCCGTCCGCCGACGTGCGGTACGAAGGGAACGTCATCCGGGGCGGAGACCACATCGACTCGGCTGCCCAGCTCTTCCATCACGTAGCCCTGACCTGGTTCGCCTGGCTCGATCCGAAACGACCAATCGGCAGCGACTCCGATGTCAATGATCACCGACTCCAAGCGAAGCCACACCTCGATGACCTCAGGGGGGTCGGTTCCATGTACGAACTGGGCGACTACCACTCCGACCAGACACTTGTCCGCCAGACTCGCAAGATCCATGGACTCGGCCACCGTGCTCCAATCTCAGTCCCGGGGCTCCGCCAGGTACCGGGACCTTAAATGGGGCACCCGACGACTGATAGCAAGGACCGACGCATGCGTTCTGCCACGATGACCGCCCCGGCCACGACAGCAAGTCCGGGAAGTGAGCAATTCGGCACGGCCTTGATCCCTTCGATGCGAAGCCACTTGATCGTGCCCCTGAAAGGCCAACGATGGGTTCGACCTGCGGAAACAGTCAGACAAGGTCCATGAACGTCCGCCCTCGTACGCCTCGATCGTCACCCAGTTAGTCACCCAGCCGAACTATCCCCGAAGCGCGCGCACGTGCTGTTCTTGTCGCAGCCACAGCGCTTCGGCCAGGTAGAGCAGTCAGCGCCGTCTAACCTCACACCATTACGAATGGGCGTTGAGGATCAGACGGCCATCCACAAAGGCTTTCGTTCCGTCCGAAACGTCGTGCACAGATGTCATATAGAGGCCATCTTGCTCGGCGGCCTCTCGCATCTTCTGGATCGTGTCCTCGTCCGGACGAGGAAGCTCTATGGGATCGAGGGTCAGCGGCGCCTGTCGGGCTACCACCGAGCACCATCCGGCGTTGTTCGCTAGAGGAATCCTTCCGACCAGGACCGTACCCATAGCAGTCCGCCCCGGCCAGCTAGAGAGATCGGTGCCGGGCCGCTCAATGAAGACGTCGAAGTTCATCGCATCTGAGTCCACATCCACCTCGATGAGGTGCGCACCATCAGGATCAGCGAGCGAAATCATGGCGACAGCAACCGGCTGAACGATCAGGACTGCGCGGGTGAACCCTGCTGCAATCTCTGCCGGGCGCGTCCAACGCACGCTCTCCCGCTTGTTCGTCTTATAGTGCCAAGATCCCGATTCGTGGAGGCTGATATGCGCAGCCTTCTCCAGCCCTTCTCGCTCTAGAAAGAGCTCAGGCTTCGAGGCACCCGACCGAACGCGCCATGTACGTGAGCGCAATCCCGCGACCTTGATGCCGAAGCGGAGGTCCGGACTGTTGTTTCCCATGGGGCTCGATAATACTCTTGATCACTTATCGCCTCGCCTGGTTATTTCGCCCACCTACAGCACCCTCATCTGATCACCTCGTACGCCGTCGACTCACCGCGTAGCGGCAGCGGGCCGGGGACGGAGTGTCAAGCTCGGCTTCGTGTGTACGTTCGCCGGTCGCCGTTCCTCGATCATATGTTGTCCTGCGGTCAGAGCCGGGCTTGATACGGAGGAGCCGGTCTGCTGGGCTTGCCTGAGTCGATGGTGTGCGAGGTGATCAGCCCCCCAGCCACCCATCTACGTTCAGGGCCGTGTGGCGATCACCTCGGTGCCGGAGTGCTCCCGCCGGAGGCATGCTTTGACCTCGTCGGCTCTGTCCGGCAGTCAGCGTCCCGCATGGTGCTGGTGGGTGCTCGCTTCGTCGTTCTGGCTGCGTTCGTTGGTGCGGCGGGTGGCCGGGCGGGACCGGCCCGGAGAGGCCGCACGCCCGCCCGGACCGCCCGGCCGCGGGCCC
>NZ_JAPNNL010000215.1 GCF_027620315.1 Nonomuraea corallina
CCAGCAGTGTGGCGAGTTCGGCGTCGAGCTCGTCGAGGGTGACCGGGTCCAGCATGGTCGGGGCCGACAGCAGGAACGACTGGGCCACCAACAGCACCGCCCTGGCCCGGCGCGCGTCGCCCAGCGCGGGCTCCAGCGCCGCGAGCACCGCCTCCTGGCTGGCGCCGCGCCGGTCGAGCAGGTACGGGATCAGCAGCTCCGGGTCCGCCTCCACGATCTTGCGCCAGAGCGGGTGCTCGCGCAGCCCGCGCACCCCGGCCACCACCGCCCCCACCGGATCGGCCAGGTCCAGGCCGTCGATCACCCGTACCCACTCGCGCGTCATCAGGTCGGCGACCAGCGCCCGCATGTCCGGCCAGTGCCGGTAGATGGTCATCCGCGAGACGCCGGCCCGCCGCGCCACGTCCGTGAGCGTGGTGCGGCGCACCCCGTAGGCCAGCACGCAGTCGCGGGCCGCGTCCAGCACGCCGTCATTGTGACGAATAGGCGTCATGTGTCACAGTGTAACCATGACGTCGGAACCGATGCTCTGGTCCGGCTGGGGTGACCCGGCCAAGGCCCGCGAGCTCCCCGAACAGGTCCGCCGGCTGCTGCACGACCTGCTGGGGGTGCGCGCGTCGGCGGAGCCCGCCGCCGAGCTGGAGTCGGTACGGGTGCCGCCCGCCGCGCTGGAGCCCCGCCACCTGGACGCGCTCGCCGCCCTGGTCGGCGACGGGCACGTGCTGACCACGCACGAGGCGCGGGTCCGGCACGCCCGCGGCAGATCCACCCCCGACCTGCTGCGGCTGCGGGCCGGCGACGGCGACGGCGCGCCCGATGCCGTCGTGCTGCCCGGCGGGCACGACGAGGTGGCGCGGGTGCTGCGGCTGTGCGCGGCGGAGCGGATCGCGGTCGTGCCGTTCGGCGGCGGCACCTCCGTCGTCGGCGGGCTCACCGCCGGCCGCGACGGCTTCGCCGGGGTGATCGCGCTCGACCTGGGCCGGATGAACCGGCTGATCGAGGTCGACGCCGAGTCGATGACCGCGCTGTTCGAGCCGGGCATGCCCGCCCCCGAGGCCGAGCGCCTGCTCGGCGCGCACGGCCTCACCCTGGGCCACTTCCCGCAGTCCTTCGAGTACGCCACGCTGGGCGGCTTCGCCGCCGCCCGATCCAGCGGCCAGGCGTCGGCCGGCTACGGCCGCTTCGACGACATGGTCGCCGGGCTGACCGTCGCCACCCCGGAAGGCGACCTGGACCTCGGCCGGGCTCCCAAGTCGGCGGCCGGGCCCGACCTGCGCCAGCTCGTGCTCGGCTCCGAGGGCGCGTTCGGCGTCATCACCTCGCTCCGGCTGCGGGTGCGCCGCGCCCCGGCCGAGAAGGCGTACGAGGGCTGGCGCCTGCCCGGCTTCGCCGCCGGCACGGCCGCGCTGCGGGCGCTCGCCCAGGACGGGCCGCTGCCGACCGTGCTGCGGCTCTCCGACGAGACCGAGACCATGATCGGACTGGCCCGCCCCGACCGGATCGGCACCGGCGAGTCCGGTGGGTCCGGTGGGTCCGGCTGCCTGGTGATCGCCGGCTACGAGGGCGCGTCCGTCGCCGCCCGCCGCGAGGCCGCCGCCGCGGTCCTGTCCGCGCACGGCGGCGTCCCCCTCGGCGAGGAGCCGGGCCGGTCGTGGGCGCACGGCCGCTTCTCCGCGCCGTACCTGCGCGACTCGCTGCTGGCCGCCGGCGCCACCGTGGAGACGCTGGAGACGGCGGGCTTCTGGGCGAACCTGCCGCGCCTGTACGACGCGGTCCGGCTCGCGCTGCTCGGCGCGCTCGGCTCACCGCTGGTCATGTGCCACATCTCCCACGTGTACGAGACCGGCGCCTCGCTGTACTTCACCGTCGTCACCGCCCAGGAGGGCGACCCGGTGGCGCAGTGGGAGCGGGCCAAGGAGGCGGTCAACGCGGCCATCGTCGAGGCGGGCGGGACGATCTCCCACCACCACGGGGTGGGCCGCGACCACAAGGCCGCCTACGCCGACGAGATCGGACCGCTGGGCGTGGCGATCCTGCGGGCGGTCAAGGACCGGGTGGACCCGGCGGGCGTGCTCAACCCGGGCGCGCTCGTCTAACCGTGCTCCGTGACCCTGGCCGCCTCGGCCGACGCCTCGGCCGCCTCGCTGTAGCGCTGGAGGCACTCGTAGGCCGAGGCCAGGGCGGTCAGCGAGAGCGCGAGCGGGGCGCCGCCGTCCCGCCTGGCCAGCGCCACCGCCTCCTCGGCCGCGGGCAGCGCGTCGCCCGGCCGGTCGCGTCCCAGGTGCAGGCGGGCCCGCATGAGCAGGGCGCGGATCAGCAGCGCGGTGTGCTCGGGGCGCTCGGCCGCCAGCTCGCGGCTCATCTCCACGGCGCGGTCCACCTCTCGCAACGCGGCCCGCGCGCGCCTGGTCGCGGCGTAGGCGAGCAGGCCCTCGACGGCGTCCGCCCGCGTGGTGCCCCGCCTGAGCGCGTCATCGGAACCGTTCCGGGCCATGGCAGCCCTCCTTGGCGACGACAACCGCTTGCTTGGGGCGATAGAGGCTACACCATCGCGAACCAGCTGTGTCGGCAACGACACGCTGCGTTCGGATGCGCGTGCCGGGGCGTGGGGACCAAGATGGGGGCATGGTGGAATTAGCGGCTGAACGGGGGAAGCAGGGTTCCTCGCGGGTGTCCGAGGAAGGCGCCGGATGGGCCTGCCAGGAGATCGGCACGTTCGACCGGCTGCGGCCGGAGGACAAGGGCTTCACCTGGCTGAACCCCGTCACCCTGTGGAAATCCCGGAACGAGATACTCGCCGGCCTGTTCGGCGACCCGTCAGGCGAGGTGCGCGAGCAGTGGGTGGCCGCCCTGCGCGAGCGCGGCGCGGACCCCGACTTCCGGATCACGCCCGAGGTCGGCGAGAGCTTCGACTTCCTGCTCGTGGGCGACACCGGCGAGGGCGACGCGTCGCAGTACGCGGTCGTGCCCGGCATGCTGAAGGAGGGAGCGGGCACCGCTTTCGCGATCCTGGCCAGTGACATCATCTACCCGGCGGGGTCGGGCAACGACTACCGCGACAAGTTCTTCCGCCCCTACAAGGACTACGACGCGCCGATCTACGCCGTCCCCGGCAACCACGACTGGTACGACGGGCTCGGCGGCTTCATGCGGGTCTTCTGCGACGCCTCGCTCAAGCCGAAGCCGGACCGGGGGATACGCGGGCTGCTGTGGCGCAAGCCGGAGACGATCGACGAGCCCGCCCTGGCCGAGGCCCGTGCCCTGCGCGGCCGCCCCGCCCAGCAGGCCGCGCAGCCCGGACCGTACTGGGTGATCGACACCCCGAGCCTGCTCATCGTGGGCGTCGACACCGGGATCAAGGGCACCCTGGACGGTGAGCAGACCGCGTGGCTGCGGCGCGTGTCGCTCGACCCGCGGCCCAAGATCCTGGTCACCGGCAAGCCGATCTACACCGGCAACGCCTACAAGCCGTCCGAGCTGGCCGGCGGCGGCACCGTCGACGACATCGTGCGCGACCCGCGCCACCGCTACGTGGCGGCCATCGGCGGCGACGTGCACAACTACCAGCGCTACCCGGTCCAGGTCGGCGACCGGGTGATCCAGTACATCGTGTCCGGCGGCGGCGGCGCGTTCATGCACGCCACCCACACCATCCGGCGGGTCGACGTCGGCGGGGTGCACGAGGACGACTACCGCTGCTACCCGCTGCGCGGCGACTCCCTGTCGTTCTACAGCCAGCTCTACGCCAAGCGGCTGCGGATGCCGTGGATGTACCTCACGCCGGACGAGGCCGCCTGCATCATGGCCGACCAGATCAAGAACAAGCCGGTGCGGCCGGTCGGCACGGTGACGATCACCCGGCGGATGCGGTGGGCGGCGCGGCTGCTCGGGTCCTGGCCGTGGCCGTTCCGGCTGCCGGTGGACCGGGTGTTCCAGCACTTCCTGTCGGAGCTGTCCGACTGGGACACCCCGCCGTTCTTCAAGCAGTTCCTGCGCCTGTCGGTCACCCCTGACCATCTCACCATCCGGTGCCACGCCGCCACCGGATGCCTGCGGCAGGAGCTCGAACCCCCCGTCGAGGACGAGGTGCGCATCCCTCTGTCGTAGGGGCCTGGCACCCTGGAGTCGTGTACGTGGTGCTGGCCGGACAGACGCTCCTCCCCGTGGGCGAGCCGCTGCCCGGCGGCCTGCCCCATGACGTGCCCGGCGCGGTGCGCGAGCTGGAGGCGGCGCGGCCGCGGTGGGTGTGGGCCGACACCCGCGAGGCCTACCCGCCGCTGCTCGCCGCCGGGGTGCGCGTCGGCCGCTGCCACGACCTCGCGCTCACCGAGGGCCTGCTGCTCGCGGCCGAGGGCCGTCACGGCGAGCCGCGCTCGGCCAGGGCGGCGCACGCCCGGCTGCACGGCCGGCCCGTTCCCGACGAGCCGGCCGGCGACCAGCCCGGTCACCCGGCCACGCTGTTCGGCCCGGAGCCGCTGCCCGCCGGGGCGCTGGCCGAGGTGCTCGACGGCCAACTCGGCCGCGTCGCCGCGCTGCCCGACCCCGGGCGGTTCCGGCTGCTGGTCGCCGCCGAGTCGGCGGGCGCGCTCATCGCCGCCGAGCTGGCCCACGACGGCATGCCCTGGCGCAGAGACGTGCACGACGCCCTGCTCACCGAGATGCTCGGCCCCCGGCCGGTCCACGGCATGCGCCCGGCCAAGCTGCAGGCGCTGGCCGACCGGGTCTCGGCGGCGTTCGGCCATCCGGTCAACCCCGACTCGGTGCAGCAGCTCGTCAAGGCGTTCAAGAGCGCCGGGGTAGCGATCAGGTCCACCCGGTCGTGGGAGCTCAAGCAGATCGACCACCCGGCCGTCGAGCCGCTGCTCGCCTACAAGGAGCTGGCCCGGCTGCACAGCTTCCACGGCTGGACGTGGGCCGACCAGTGGGTGCGCGGCGGACGCTTCCGGCCCGAGTACGTCGTCGGCGGCGTGGTGTCCGGCCGCTGGGCCACCAGCGGCGGCGGCGCCCTGCAGATCCCCAAGGTGCTGCGCCGGGTGGTGGTGGCCGACGAGGGGTGGACCCTCGTCGTCGCCGACGCCGCCCAGCTGGAGCCGCGGGTGCTGGCCGCCATGGCGGGCGACGCCCGGCTCGCCGCCGCGGCGGGGGAGAGCGACCTCTACTCGGCGCTGGCCGCCTCGTTCGGCGGTCAGCGCGACCACGCCAAGATCGCGATGCTGTCCGCCATGTACGGCGGCACCAGCGGCGACGCCGCCCGGCTGCTGCCCGTGATGCGCCGCCGCTTCCCGAAGGCCTACCAGTTCGTCGAGGACGCGGCCAAGGCGGGCGAGGAGGGCCGGCTGGTCCGGTCCTGGCTCGGGCGCACCAGCCCGCCGCCGTCCGCGTCGTGGCGTGAGCTGGTCTCCGGGCCGGAGGGCGGCCGGGCGGCGCGCGACCGGGGCCGGTTCACCCGCAACTTCGTGGTCCAGGCCACCGCCGCCGAATGGGCGCTGGCCCTGATCGCGGTCCTGCGCGGGCTGCTGCCCGCCCCCGCCGCGCTGGTGTTCTTCCAGCACGACGAGGTCATCGTGCACTGCCCGGCCGACCAGGCCGAGCGGGTCGCCGCCGCGGTGTCGGCCGCCGCCGCCGAGGCCACCAGGCTGCTGTTCGGGGCCACCCCGGTGCGCTTCCCGATGGAGGCGGTCGCGGTCAGCTGCTATGCGGACGCCAAATAGCGCCCGACCGGCGGGCCGTCAGCGCCAGCCACACCGCCGCAAGCGCCACCAGCACCCCCACGCCCACGCCCAGCACCCCGTACGACAGGCCGCCCACGATCACTCCGGCCAGCACCGTGCCGGTCGCCCCGCACACGTTCATGATCAGGTCGGAGAGGCCCTGCACGGCCGTGCGGCCCTCGATCGCCACCGACTCGCTGACCAGCGCCGAGCCGGCCACCAGCCCGCACGACCAGCCCAGGCCGAGCACGAACAGCGCCAGCGTGATCTGCCACACCCGGTGGCCGGCCGTGGCCGCCAGCGCGGCGGAGGCCAGTAGCAAGCCCATGCCGAGCAGCAGCACCGGCACCCTGCCGGCCTTGTCCGCCAGCCAGCCGACCACCGGCGACATCACGTACATGCCGGCGATGTGCAGGCTGATCACGACGCCGATCACGTCCAGCTCGGCCCCGTCGTGGTGGAGCTTGACCGGGGTCATCGACATGATCGACACCATCGCCGTGTGGCTGACGGCGATCATCACCAGCGCCTGGCGGGCCATCGGCGTGGCGCGCAGGATCCGCCACGCGGTGCGGACGGTCCGGCTGCCCTTCCCCGTGGTGGGCTTGCTGCCGTCGTGCTGCCTGGCCAGCTTGAGCGGGTCGGGGCGCAGGAACACGAAGACGATCAGCAGCGCCACCGCGAACGCCAGCGCGGCGAACGCGAACGGCCCCGCCTTCTCCACCAGCCCGGCGTCCATGCCGATCCGGTCGGCGGGCTCGGCCAGATTGGGGCCGGCCACCGAGCCGACGGTCGCCGCCCAGACCACCAGCGACAGGTGCCGGGCCGCGTGGTTCTTCGGCGCCAGGTCCGTGGCCGAGTAGCGGGCCGCGAGGTTGCCGGCGCTGCCGCCGCCCACGAGCACCAGCCCGGCCAGCAGCAGCGGCCAGTTGCCGATGGTGATCGCCGCGACCGAGATGGCGCAGCCGAGCAGCGCCGCCAGGTAGGCCAGCGCCAGGCCGGCCCGCCGGCCGCCGCTGCCGGACGCCTTGGCCGTGGGCAGTGCCAGCAGGGCCGCGCCCAGCACGGTCGCGGTCCCCGCGAAGCCGCTGATCATCGTCGAGCCGGAGAGCTGGTCCACCACCACGGAGCTGAGGGCCAGCCCGACGGCGACGCCGACGCCGCCCACGATCTGGGCGGCCGAGAGCACGATCAGCGTGCGGCGCTGGACGGCTCCAAGGTGCCCGGGGGAGGAGACGTCGGAGGTTGTGGGGGTGGTGGTCACCCGTGAAGTCTCGCATAGCCCCAGAGATCACCCCAAAAGGTGCTTTCAGGACTACAGCACCGTGACGGGATCGCCTCGCCGGATCGTGCCCGTGCCGTCGGGGATCAGGTTCACGCCGAACCACACCTTGCCGTCCCACTTGCGATGCCGGCTCAGCGTGCGGATCGGCTCCTTGCCCTTGACGTACGTGTCCGGGTCGACGGTCGTCTGCACGCACCGGTCGCATCCCTTGACGGCCCGGAACTCCACCTCGCCGATCCGCAGCCGCCGCCAGGAGTCCTCGGCGAACGGCTCGCCGGCGCCCTCCACCACCACGTTCGGCCGGAACCTGCGCATGTCCAGCGGCTGCGGCAGTTCCTCGCCGCGCTCGGCCGCCGTCTCCCGCACCCAGTCGTCCAGCCGGGCCAGCGAGGCCGTCGTGGTCAGCAGCAGCGGAAAGGCGTCGGCCAGGCTCACCCGGTCGTCCGCCCGGCCGTACGCGGGATCGACCGGGCGGCGGGTCGGGTCGTCCAGCCAGGCCAGCCGCGCGGGACGGCCGAGCAGCGCCGCCATCCAGGCGGCGGCGTCGTCCCCGCAGTCGGTGACCTCCACCCGGTCCCCTCCCAGGTCGGCCGTGAGCCTGCGCGAGGTGGGGGTGACGCGCAGCGGCTCGGCGTGCGGGCCGCTGAGCTTGATCGTGGAGCCGTCGGGCCTGGCCACGCAGGCGAGCATGATCGGATGTTCGCGGGCGGTGAGCGGCTCGCCCCGCTCGTCCACGACGAGGTAGCGCCGGTCCTCGGCCAGCCCCCACGGCCGCACCACGGCCTCGGCGGCCTCGTGGCCGGAGGTCGATTTGACGGGATAGAAGAAGACGCTCCCCAGTCTCATGCCCAGACCGTACAGCACCGTCCCCCTCCGGGGACGCCCGTCCCGCACGGCCTCCACGGGGCCGGCCGGGACCTCGTTCAGGAGGACTGGCGGAAGGTGTCGAAGAAGACCCTGCGCGCCTCGGCCTGGTCGTCCCAGACGAGTTCCGGCATGTCGAACGTGATGGTGAAGGCCGTCTCCTCGTCCAGGGTGACGAACCGGGTGAGCGCGTGCATGGGCACCTCGTTCGCGCTGGCGTAGGTGTACTCCCAGTCGGTCGCCTTCCAGCCGCGGTAGCCGACGTTCTGCAGCTGCACCTGGATGTAGCCGTCCTTGCCGCCGTCCGCCTCCTCGCGGGTCAGCTCCGCCAGGCCGCCGTCCTCCCGGGGCGGCACCTGGGTGACGACCAGCCGGATGCCCGAGTCCTTCGGCCCGGTGATCGTGGTCTGGCCGCCCGACGAACTCACCTTCCAGCCCTCCGGCACGCCGGCGCTGAACCCCGGCGGGGTCTCCTCGCTGTACCCGTCGGGCACCGGCGAGGCCTCGGCCCGCGTCGGGACGCCGCCGGCGATCGAGAGCGGGGCCGGCGAGGGCTCGTCCGAGCCGATCGACGCGAGGATCATCAACGCCGCCACCACGGCGACGACGGCCGCCACGGCGGCGACGATCAGCAGCGGCGTCGGCCGTCCGTCGCGCACCCACGCGTTGCCGCTCTCCTGCGGCCTGCGCCCGCCGGCGGCCGCGGTCCGGTGCGGCCCGCCGCCGGGCAACTGCGCCAGGCGGCTGCGGCTGACGTCCCTGGACAGCCGGTGCGACTGGTCGCGCAGGTCGTCGTCGGTGGCCAGCGGCCAGCGCGAGGACACGCCCGCGCTGCGGCTGTCACTGGTCAGCGGCAGGATGGGCGGCGCGGCCCGGTCGCCGGGGCCGCCCGGCCCCGCGGGCCGGTCCACGCCGGGGTACGACGGGCCGTCCGGCATCGCCCCGGCAGGGCCCCGCACGTCCTGCGGCGGCATCGGGTACGGGCCCGACACGCTGCCCGGCCCGGGACGGGCGCCCGGCGCCGGGTCCGACAGCGACCGCTGCGACGCCGAGCCGCCGAGCCCGGGAAGGGAGTGCGGGCCCGAGGCGAACGCGTCGAAGTCCGGCCTCGGCACCTGGTCCGTCCGGTGCGCGCCGGACGGGCCCGGCATCGCGTCGTACGGCATCGCGTACCCGCCCGACAGGCTGCCGTCCGGGTCGTACGGGACGCGCACCGGGCCCGAGGGCGTCTCCACGATCCGCGAGGGCAGCGGCCCGGACGGCGGCTCCATCAGCAGCGGCCCCGAGGGCGCCGGGTCGTCCGGCGCGGGCAGCGGCGCCGGCGCCTCCGGGTTGCGCGGCCGCGCCGAGCCGTGCGCGAGCAGCACCCGCTCCAGCAGCCCGGTGGCCTCTTCGGCGGTCAGCCGCTCGGCCGGGTTCTTGCGCAGCAGCCCCTCGATCACCGGCAGCAGTGCGCCCGCGCGCTGCGGCCGGGACGGCTCCTGCGTCAGCACCGCGCCGAGCACCGCGACCGCGTCCGGCCCCTCGTACGGCGGACGGCCCTCGACGGCCGTGTACAGCGTCGCCCCGAAGGACCACAGGTCGGCCGCCGCCGAGATCGGCTGCCCCGACAGGCGCTCCGGCGGGATGTAGGCCGGGGAGCCCATGAGCAGCCCGGTCTGCGTGATCGTGACGTCGCCCTCGACGGCGGCGATGCCGAAGTCGGTCAGCACCACCCGGTCGGCGGTGAGCAGCACGTTGCCCGGCTTGATGTCGCGGTGCAGGATCCCGGCGGCGTGCGCGTGCCGCAGCGCGTCGAGCACCCGGATGCCGATCTCGGCGGCCTGGACCACCGGCAGCGGGCCGCTCTGGCGCACCGCCTGCTCCAGCGACCAGGCGCGGACCAGCTCCATGACGATCCAGGGACGGCCGTCCTCCTCCACCACGTCGTGCACGGTGACGATGCCCGGATGCTGCAGCCGCGCGGCCGATCTGGCCTCGCGCAGCACCCGCCGGTGCGCCGCCTGCTTGCCCGCGTGGTCCAGCCCGAACGGCAGGATGAGCTCCTTGACCGCCACGTCCCGGTCGAGCAGCACGTCATGGGCGTGCCACACCATGCCCATGCCGCCCCTGCCGACGGGGGACATCAGCCGGTAGCGCCGGCCGATGAGCTTGCCCTGGCTCTGTGGAGCGCCGCCCTCGGCGCCGGGGCCGCTGAGCATGCGGTCGGCTGCCATGTCCCGCCCCCATCTCCAGCCTCAGAAGTCACATAAAGTCGCAACGTAGTTGCACGTTATGGGATTCGCCACCATATAGGCAGTGAATCGGTGAGGGAACCGTGGAGCCGTTTTTCGGGGGTTGACGTGCTGTTTCGCTATACCTCGAAAGGATCGATGACAGTCTCTGACAGCGCCTGTAGAGCCGCCGTGAACGCCTCCGCCGGAGGGCTGACGAGCCCCGCGCCGACCTGTCCGGTCCCCGCGACCCTGCCCGCGATCCCGGTGTTCACCACGGGCAGCAGACCGGTCCTGGCGACCAGGGTGACGTCGATCCCGGTGGGCGTGCCGCGGAAGCCGAGCCCCGGGATCTGGTAGGCGGGATGCTCCGCCAGCGTGATCTCGTACATGGACCGGGTGGCGGCCACCGCGTCCGCCACCTCGCCGCCCACGAACCGGACGATGGCCGGGGCCGCGGCCATGGCGAACCCGCCCAGCCCTGACGTCTCGGTGATGGTCGAGTCGCCGATGTCCGGGTTGGCGTCGCCGGGCCCGTACGCGCCCAGGTACAGCCCGTCGGGCACCCCGGCCGGCCCGGTGAACCACCGCCCGCCGAGCCCTGACACCTGCACCCCGAAGTCCGTGCCGTTGCGGGCCATGGCGACCACCAGGGTCGAGCCGGGGACGTCCCGGGCCGCGTCGGTGCTCACCTTGGCCGCGGCCATGCCCGCGTTGAGAAAGAAGTGGTCGTTGCCGGCGATGAAGCGCAGCACGTCCGAGGCGTTGCCCGGGGCCGCGTCGGAGACGGCCGGGGCCAGCTCGCGCAGCAGCAGCGAGGTCGCCGCCCGGTTGCGGTTGTGCAGCTCGTCGCCCATCTGCAGCGCCTGCGCGATCAGCGAGCGCAGGTCCAGCGGCCCGGTCAGCTCGACCGCCGCCGACAGCACCGGGCCGAGCACGGTGTCCATCCAGCGCAGCCGGTCCAGCACCTCGGGCCCGTACGCGCCGTACCGCAGCACCTTGCCCAGGCCCTCGTTGAGCGAGCAGTACGCGGTGCCGCCGTGCTCGTCGTCGCGCACCTCGAACAGCCACATGGACGGGCTGACGACGCCCGCCATCGGGCCGACGGCCGCGTGGTGGTGGCACGGCTCCAGCCGCACCTCGCCGCCGGCGAGCCGGTCCGCCGCCTCCCGCTCGTCCCTCGCGTACCCCTCGAACAGCATCGCGCCGACGAGCGCGCCGCGCATCGGCCCCGACGCCCGCTCCCACGTGATCGGCGGGCCCGCGTGCAGGAAGACGCGGTCGGCCGTCCGCAGCACCTCCGAGGCGCGCCGCACCCCGGTCAGCAGCGGCCTGGCCGAGGTGAGCCGGCGCACCGCCAGCTCGTTGGCCGCCTGCCTGCGGGGATCGGCGAGCACCCTGGCCAGGGCGTCGGCGGTGCCCGCCAGGGGCGG
>NZ_JAPNNL010000216.1 GCF_027620315.1 Nonomuraea corallina
CATGGCTGACCAGGACGAGCGGCTGCGCCGGTGGCGGCTGGTGCTCGGCGGCGGCGACGCCGACGGCACCGGCCATGGCCTGCGGGGCGCCGACGCGGGGATGGACGCGGCGCTGGCCGCGCTCTACGGGCAGGGCGCTCCCGGAGGGCAGGGCGGCCCCGGAGGCCGGGGCGAGCGGGGTTCCGGGCGCGAGGGCGGGCTGGGCGCGTCGGCGCCGCGCGTGGCCCGCTGGCTCGGCGACATCAGGACCTACTTCCCTTCGACGGTCGTGCAGGTGATGCAGAAGGACGCCATCGAGCGGCTCAACCTGACCCGCCTGCTGCTGGAGCCGGAGATGCTGGAGGCCGTCGAGCCCGACGTCCACCTGGTGGGCACCCTGCTGTCGCTCAACCGGGTGATGCCCGACCAGGCGCGCGAGTCGGCCAGGGCGGTGGTCCGCGCGGTGGTCGCCGAGCTGGAGCGGCGGCTCGCCCAGAAGACGAGGGCGGCCGTCACCGGCGCGCTCGACCGCAGCGCCAGGAGCCACCGCCCGAAAAGGGTGGCCGACATCGACTGGGACCGCACGATCCGCGCCAACCTGAAGAACTACCTGCCCGAGCACGGCACCGTCGTCCCGTCCCGGCTCGTCGGGTACGCGCGCAGGCAGCGGGCGGTGCAGCGGGAGGTGGTGCTGGCGATCGACCAGAGCGGGTCGATGGCGGCGTCGGTGGTCTACGCCGGCGTGTTCGGCGCGGTGCTGGCCTCGACGCGGTCGCTCAAGACGTCGCTGGTCGTCTTCGACACCTCCGTGGCCGACCTGACCGACCAGTTGCACGACCCGGTGGAGCTGCTGTTCGGCGCCCAGCTCGGCGGCGGCACCGACATCAACCGGGCGATCGCCTACTGCCAGGGCCTCATCACCCGGCCCACCGACTCGATCTTCGTGCTGATCAGCGACCTGTACGAGGGCGGGATCCGTCAGGAGATGCTGCGCCGGGTGGCCGCGATGACGCAGGCCGGGGTCCAGGTGATCGTGCTGCTGGCGCTGTCGGACGAGGGCGCGCCGTTCTACGACCACGAGAACGCGGCGGCGCTCGCGGCGATGGGCGTGCCGGCGTTCGCGTGCACGCCCGACGCCTTCCCCGATCTGATGGCCGCGGCGATCGAGCGCCGCGACATCGGCCGGTGGGCGGAGCGCAACCTCGGCGTCCGCCCAGGTCCGGCCGTGCCCTGAGCGGCCGCCCGGGGCCCCGGGGACGCGGATGTCCGGAGTCCCGCGTTTCGTCCACGGCGCGGCGGCGGGCACACTGGAGGGAACCGGTTCACCAGAGGGGGGTTCATGCCGCGAGTGCGGGAGCTGGAGGTGCTCCGTGTCGTGCTGCCGTTCGGCAGGCGCACGGAGAGCCTGCTGGTGAAGCTGACCGATCACGGCGGCATGACGGGCTGGGGCGAGGCCGTGAGCCCGCCCCCCAAGTCCTGGTCGAGGCTGGAGGAGACGCTCGGGGCGGTGCTCCTCGGCGTCGACTGGGAGCACCCCGACAGCGTCCCCAGCGGCGATCCCGCCGTCGACATGGCCTGCTGGGACCTGTGGACGCGGATGCGCGGCGTGCCGCTCGCCGACGCCATCGGCGGCACCCGCACCTCGCTGATGGCGACCGTCCGGCTCACCCCCGACCTGTCGATCGAGAGCCTGGTGACGCGGGTCAACCAGCAGGTGTGCGCCGGCTACAGCCACGTGACGCTCGACGTGCGGCCGGGCTGGGACGTCGAGCCGGTGCGGGCCGTGCGCGCCGCCTACCCGGCGCTGACGCTCGCCGTCGACTGCGGCAACGCCTACACCGACGGCGGCCAACTCGTCGCGCTCGACGCCTACGGGCTGGAGGTGATCGAGCGCCCGTTCCCGGTCGGCGACGTGTACGCGCACGCCGACTTGCAGGACCAGGTGTCCGCCTCGGTCGCGGTCGAGGTGCGTGCCACCGCCGACCTCGACGACTACCTGACGCTGCGCGCGGCCCGGGTGCTGCTGCTGCGGCCGGCGGCCTTCCCGTCGATCAGCGAGGCCCGCCGCGCCCACGACCGCGCGGTCGCGGCCGGGTGGGACATCCAGTGCGCCGGCGGCCAGGGCGCGGGCCTGGCCAGGGCCGCGACGGTCGCCATCGGCAGCCTGCCTGGCTGCACGCTGCCGTGCGACGTGACGCAGCCGCCGCGCAACAACCAGATCGTCACCCCGATCGTCGGCGCCAACGCGGGTGTCATCGCCGTCCCGTTCACCCAGCCCGGCCTCGGCCACTCCGTCGACGAGACCCGGCTGCGCCGCCTGGCGAAGGACTACTTCACCTTCACGGCCTGAGGCTGTCGCGGCCTGAGGCTGTCACGGCCTGAGGCTTTCACGGTCTCAGGCTGCCTGCGGCCCGGGGTCGCTCACTCCTTGCCGCAGCCCGCCGCCAGGTCCGTGGCGGGCTCGTCGCCCTCGGCCTTGTCAGACGTCCGCGTACGGGACGGCGTGGCGGACGGGGTGGCGGACGGGGTGGCCGCCGGGGTGGCCAACGGCGTCGCGGAGGCGGCGACCGGGGTGCTGCCTTCCGACGCGCGCAGCGCCTCGCGGACGAGCTTGCGGATCCGCCGCCAGTCGGGGTCGTACGTCCTGATCAACGGCGGTACGAACTGGATGCTGGTCACCTTGGCGTCCTGCACCTTCAGCGCGAGGGGCACCAGGTGGCGGAGCATGTCGCGGGGGATGTCGGTCCTGATCAGCTCCTTGGTCGCCCCGGCGATCGCGGTGAACCTGGACAGCACCGTCGCCGGGTCCGCCTCCTCCAGCAGCGCGCTGATCACGCACCGCTGACGGCGCATCCGGGTGTAGTCGTCGCTGTTGGTGCGGGAGCGGGCGTACCACATGGCGTCCTCGCCCTTGAGCTTGCGGGTGCCGGCCTTCACCCGGCCCTCGTTGTACCTGCCGAAGACCACGTCCTGCTCGACGGTGAGCGTGACGCCGCCGATCGCGTCGATCAGCCGGGCGAACCCCCACATGTTGACCAGCGCGTACCAGTCGACCTCCAACCCCAGCGTGTGCCCGATGGTCTCCATCAGCACCTGGGGGCCCTGGTCCCGCTTGCCGTCGAAGATCTCCGGGTGCGCGTCGGAGTACTCCCAGACGCTGTTGAGCAGGTCGCTGCGGCCGCCGGCGGGATCGGGGGGCAGGCGGAAGCCGTCGGGGAAGCGTTCGGCCATCGGCGTGCCGGGCTTGAACCGCACGTCCTCCAGGTTGCGCGGCAGGCTGAACAGCACGGTGGCCCCCGTCCGCACGTCCACGCTGGCCAGGTGCATGCTGTCGGTGCGGATGCCGGGACGGCGTTCGTCGGCGTCGCCGCCCAGCAGCAGGATGTTGACCCGCTCGCGGCCGGCCCACGGGTCCTCGACCGGCACCGGCCGTTCGCCGTCGTCGGCCTGCGGCTCCGGCTTGGGTTCGTGGAAGATGGCGTTGAGCGCCTCCCGCCCCGTCCACACATACTGGGTGACCAGCGCGAACGGCGCGATCACCGCGACGGCGAGCAGGCCGGCGAGCATGCCGGTGACCATCTGCTCGCCCTGGCGCAGCCGGCCGGGCCGCAGCACGGTGAACGAGTGCACGATCATCCCGAACCACGCGGCCCCCAGCACCGCCGTCACGATGATGATCAGGATGAGCCAGGTGTCGTCGACGAGCCCGCCGAAGGCCGCCAGGTCGTCGGTGGTGAGCCAGACGCCGAGCAGGGCGAGCAGGGCGGCCGCGTAGCAGCCGAGCAGCGTCAGGCCCGTTCTCCGCCATCCCGCCTTCAGATGAGCGGCCCCCGGCGCCAGGGCCGCCAGCATCAGCCAGCCGACGAGCCGCAACGCACCCACCGAATCCTCCTTGGACCGCTCTGTCCCCCGCTTCCCCGAACATCACCACATAGGCGGGATTCGAGACGATGGTCTCGGGACAAAATATGAAATCCGAGGTTATCAATGGATGAACTTTTGTGACCGAATAAGATTCGGTTCATGGCGTTCACTGAGATCGAGTACGGCGTGGCCGACCGGGTCGCCACCATCACCCTGAACCGTCCCGAGCGGCTCAACGCGTTCACCCTCACCATGCGCACCGAACTGATCGAGGCCTTCGACCTGGCCGACGCCGACGACGACGTGCGGGCGGTCGTCGTCACCGGCGCGGGCCGGGCCTTCTGCGCGGGCGCGGACCTGGGCGGCGGCGGGGGCACGTTCGGCCGTTCCCAGCGGGAGGCCGAGCTGGTGAACGGCTACCCCCGCGACGGCGGCGGCACCGTCGCCCTGCGCATCGCCCGCTCACTCAAGCCCGTCATCGCCGCGATCAACGGCGCCGCCGTCGGCGTCGGCATCACGATGACGCTGCCGATGGACGTCCGCCTGGCCGCCGACGACGCCAAGCTCGGCTTCGTCTTCGCCCGGCGCGGCATCGTGCCCGAGGCCGCCTCCAGCTGGTTCCTGCCGCGGATCGTCGGCATCGCCCAGGCCATGGAATGGGCCGCCACCGGCCGGGTCTTCGGTGCCGCGGAAGCCCTGGAGGGCCGGCTGGTGTCACGCGTCCACCCCCGGGAGGAACTGCTGCCCGCCGCGTACGCGCTGGCCCGCGAGATCGCCGAGAACACCTCGGGGGTATCGGTGGCCGCGGTGCGCAGGCTGATGTGGTCGGGACTGTCGGCGTCCTCGCCATGGGAGGCGCACGCGGCAGACTCCCGGCTGATGACCGAGCTGGGCCCCGCAGCCGACGCGGTCGAGGGCGTCACCGCCTTCCTGGAGAAGCGGCAGCCCGCCTTCCCGATGTCCGTCGGCGAGGACCTCCCTCCCGGAGTGCCGTCCTGGCCGGAAGATCCCTATGGTGTCTAGCATGTACGAGACGACCGTGCTGACCATGCCGCCCGACTACGAGGGCGAGGTCGTGGCGACCCTGATCTCCAAGCGGACCGGATCCCGCCGGGCGGTCCTCTACCTCCACGGCTTCACCGACTACTTCTTCCAGGACCACCTCGCCGACCACTACCTCGCCCGCGGCATCGACTTCTACGCGCTCGACCTGCGCAAATACGGCCGCTCACTGCTGCCGCACCAGACCCGCGGCCTGGTGCGCAGCGTCACCGAGTACTTCCCGGAGATCGACGAGGCCGTCCGCCTCATCCGGCGCGACCACGACGAGCTGACCCTCAACGCCCACTCCACCGGCGGGCTCATCGCCCCGCTCTGGGCCGACCGGGTCCGCGGCCGCGGCCTGGTCCAGGGGCTCGTGCTCAACAGCCCGTTCTTCGATCTCAACGTCTCCCGCCCGGTCCGCCTGGCCGCCGACCTGCTCAAGACCCCGCTCTCGTACGTGACCAGGCCGATCCCGCTCGGCTCCAGCGACGTCTACGGTCGCAGCCTGCACCGCGACCACGACGGCGAGTGGCACTACGACCTGGAGCTGAAACCCCTCGGCGGGTTTCCGGTGCACGCCACCTGGCTGGCCGCCATCCGGCGCGCCCAGCGCCGCCTGCACGCCGGGCTGCAGGTGGACGCGCCCGTGCTCGTCCTCACGTCGGGCAAGGGCCTGCGGGTACGGGACTTCGTGCCGGAAGCGCGCTCGGCCGACGTCGTGCTCGACCCCGAGCACATGGCCCGCTGGGCGACCTCGATCGGCCCGCACGTCACCTGCGTGCGCGTGGACGGCGGCGTGCACGACCTGGTGCTGTCGTCCGAGCCGGTCCGCAAGCAGGTGTTCGCCGAGCTCGACCGCTGGATGGACGCCTACGTCGGGTGACGCCCCGGCCTACCAGGGGAACGAGAAGAGCCCGTAGTAGGCCGCGGCCACCAGCAGCAGGCCGGTGCCGCCCAGCACGCCCGCGATCGCCACGTGCTGCCAGCGGCTCGGCCGCATGCCCTCGCGCAGGCCCGACACCACCGCGGCCACGGCGGTGACCTCCTGGATGAGCATCAGCACCGCCAGCACCCGCACCACGAGCCAGCCCGCCAGCACCGCCGGCCACGCCCCGGCCTGGTTGATGCTGAACAGCACCAGCAGCATGATGAACGCCACCACCGACACCAGCAGGCCGACGCCGGTCCACACCATCTTGGCCAGCCTGCGCCTGATCGGCGGCCACAGCCGCGCGTTCAGCTCCGGGATCTGATGCCGGCCGCGCAGCCGTACCACCATCGCCGCGACCGGGCCCGCCACGTAGCCGACGGCGGCCAGGCAGATCGTCAGCCCGAGCATCGTGCCGCCCGCGTACCACGGCGCGGCCGGCACGTCGGCCGCCTGGAACCGCTGCACCGGCGTCGCCCCCGCCAGGTGCACCGGCGGCTTGGCGGTGCCCGGCAGGCCGAGGATCCAGTTGCCGAGCGTGTCGAGGTAGCCGGCGGTGAAGTCGCCGCCGTGGACCCGCATCGCGTGGTCGCCGTCGGCCAGGTAGCGGATCGTGTAGTGGTCGTTCCCGGCCGCCCGCATGCCGCGCAGCAGCGCGTCCGTCGACTCCACGAACGGGATCGACGGGTCGGTGGTGCCGTAGAAGGCGAGCACCGGCTGCTCGATCCGGCTCAGCGCGGGCTGCGCGTCATAGCGCAGGAAGTCGAAGCCGACCGCGCCCATCGCCCTGATCAGCAGGTCGCGCACGCCCGCCGGCGCCCGCAGCCGCAGCAACTGCTCGTTCAGCGCCCAGGCGACCTGCCGCAGCGGCGAGACGTTCGGGGAGGAGACCAGCACCACGAACCCCACGCCGGGGCTCTTGGCCGCGGCGATCGGGACCACCCAGCCGCCCTCGCTCACCCCCCAGACGCCCACCCGGGCCGGGTCGACGTCGGGACGGGTACGCAGGTAGTCGACCATGCGCAGCGCGTCGTCCGCCAGCAGCGAGAAGTCCCGGTCGCGGAAGTTGTAGCCGACCGTCCGCTTGTCGAACGCCAGCGTCACCACGCCCGCCCGCGACAGGAACTCCGCCTGCGGCGTGAACTCCGTGCGCGAGCCGTTCCCCGAGCCCGACACGAACACCATCGCCGGGTAGCGGCCCGGCCGCGTCGGGAATCGGACCGTTCCGTGAAGGGTCTGCCCTTCGGCCCGGACCGAGATCAGCTCCTCCCTGAAGCCGGAGACCGCCGCCACCGGGCGCAGCTCCGAGGCGGGCTGGGGAGGCAGCGACCGCAGGGTGACATCGGCCTTGAGCGGCGGCGGGTCGAACGCGGGAGGCAGCACGTATCCGACGGAGGCGAGAGCCACCAGTAACAGACCTGCGGCAAGGCTCAAGATGCCACGGCCAGTCCGCATCGGCCTCCCCATGTGCGTTGGTTTGCCCGTCGATCTTCCAGCTTACTCCCAGCTCATGTGGCGCAAGAGGCGGCCTTTGTCACTGGGACCTGTTAGGTTCCTGCGAATGCGGATCCTGCACACCTCCGACTGGCACCTGGGCCGCTCGTTCCACCGCGAGAATCTACTCGACGCGCAGGCCGCGTACGTCGACCACCTGGTGGAGACGGTGCGGGCCGAGCGCGTCGACGTCGTGCTCGTCGCCGGCGACGTCTACGACCGGGCGCTGCCGCCGGTCGACGCCGTCGCCCTGTGCAACGAGGCGCTGCGCCGCCTGCGCGAGACGGGCGCCCGCACGATCCTGATCAGCGGCAACCACGACTCCGCGCGCCGCCTCGGCTTCGGCGCCGCCCTGATCGAGGCGTCGGGCGTCCACCTCCGCACCGACCCCGACCAGGCATGGGAGCCCGTGGTGATCGACGAGGTCGCCTTCTACGGCATCCCCTACCTGGAGCCCGAGCTGGTCCGCCACCCGTGGGAGCTGGCCGAGCGCAGCCACGCCGCCGCCCTCACCCACGCCATGGACCGCGTCCGCGCCGACGCCGCGCGCCACCGCCACGCCGTGGTGCTCGCGCACGCGTTCGTGACCGGGGGAGCGGCCAGCGACAGCGAGCGCGACATCAGCGTCGGCGGCATCGCGCACGTCCCGCTGTCGGCCTTCGCCGGCGTCGACTACGTCGCGCTCGGCCACCTCCACGGCCGCCAGCGCATGTCCGAGACCGTCCGCTACTCCGGCTCCCCGCTGGCCTACTCGTTCTCCGAGGCCGGGCAGGTCAAGGGGTCCTGGCTGGTGACGCTCGGCTCGGGGGCGGAGTTCGTGCCCGCGCCGGTGCCGCGCCCCGTCGGCCGCCTCATCGGCCGGCTCGACGACCTGCTCACCTCTCCCCGCCACGCGGGCGTCGAGGACCACTGGCTGCAGGTCGTGCTCACCGACCCGGCCCGGCCGCGCGCCGCCATGGAACGGCTGCGCGCCCGCTTCCCGCACACGCTCGCCCTGTCCTTCGAGCCCGAAGGCGAACGTGCCGGGCCCGCCCCGGCCCGGCACACCGGGCGGCCGGAGGCCGAGGTCGCGCTCGACTTCGTCCGCGAGGTCTGCGGCGAGCCGGCCACCCGCGAGGAGGAGGACCTGCTGAGACGGGCCATCGAGGAGTCGCGGGTGAAGGAGGCGATGGCGTAGATGCGGCCGCACCGCCTGACCCTGACCGCGTTCGGCTCCTTCCCCGGGACCGAGACGGTCGACTTCGACGCGCTGACCGAATCCGGCCTGTTCCTCGTCCACGGGCCGACGGGCGCGGGCAAGACCACCGTCCTCGACGCCCTCTGCTTCGCCCTCTACGGCCAGGTGCCCGGCCAGCGCAACAGCGCCCGCAGCCTGCGCTGCGACCACGCCCCGCCCGCCGCCGGGCCGTCCGTCACGCTCGAGGTGGGCATCCGCGGCCGCTTACTCCGCATCCACCGCTCCCCGGCCTGGCAGCGGCCCAAGCTCCGCGGCACCGGCTACACCGAGGAGAAGACCAAGGTCATCGTCGAGGAGCGGCGCGACTCCCGGTGGCAGGGGCTGACCACCCGCGCCGACGAGGCCGGCGACCTCGTGGGCGGGCTGCTGGGCATGAACGCCGACCAGTTCTGCCAGGTGGCGATGCTGCCGCAGGGCGACTTCGCGCGCTTCCTGCGCGCCGACGGGCTGGAGCGCCGCAAGCTCCTCGAACGGCTCTTCACCGTCAAGATCTTCACCCAGGCCGAGTCGTGGCTGGCGGAGCACCGCAAGCAGTCCTGGCGCGCCCAGCAGGAGCTGCGCCAGCAGGTCGAGTACGCCGTCCACCGCGTCGCCGAAGCCGCCGGCCCCGACCTCCTCGACCCCGCCTCGGGAGCCCACACCCAGGACCTCGGTCCGGCCCACCCCGCCCCACCGGAGGGTGACGGCGGTCGCGGTGCGGCGAGGCCGCCGGACCCTGAGGACGATCCCGAGTCCTGGGCCGGCCTGCTCCTGCGGGCGGCCGAGGCGGCCGTCGTACGCACCGCCGACGCCCACGCGACGGCCGAGCGGGCCTGGCGAGCCACGACCGCCCGCTTCGAGCGGGCGGCGGCGCTCGCCGAACGGCAGCGCCGGCACGCCGAGGCCCTGACCCTCCGCCGCACCCTCGACGAACGCGCCGAGGAACGCGCCGAGCTCCAGGCCGTCCTCGACGACGCCCACCGCGCCGGCGCGGTCATGCCGCTCATCGCCGCGGCCCGCCAGCGCGCCGAAGCCGCGGCCAAGTCCCGCGCCCTCGCCGCCGACGCCCTGGCCCGCGCCCACCCCCTGCTTCCCCGTACGCCGCCGCCCGGCACCCAGGCGGCCCCGCCCGTCCCCGTGGCGGGGTGGGTGCCGCCCGAGCACCTGGCCGTCCTCGAACGGGAACGCCAGAGCGAGATCGCCCGCCTGTCCGAGCTGCTCACCGAGGAGGCCAGGCTGCTCGTCGTGCGGCGCGACCTCGACCGGGCCCACGACGACCTGGCCGCGCTGGTGCGCGAGGACGAGCGGGTGAGCGAACGGCTGGCCGCCCTGCCCGCCCTCGTCGAGGACGCGGAGCGGAGACTGGCCGCCGCGCGCGCCGCCGCCGCGCGCGTCCCGGCCGTCGAGACCGTACGCGAGGCCGCCGCCGCTCTGATCGAGACCGATCGGGAGCTCGCCGAGCTGGCCGTGGAGCTGGAGGCGCTGGGCGAGCGGGAGGCCGAGGTGGCCGCCGCGCAGGCGGAGCTTCCCGCACGGGTCGCCGACGCCGCCGCCCGGCTGGCGGAGGTGCGCGGGGAGGCGGCGGGCATCCCGGCCGCCGCCGCCGCGCTCGACTCCGCCAGGGCGACGCTCGACGCCGCCCGCCGCCGCGACGTGCTCGCCGCCGAGCTGGACGGCGCCCGAGCCGTACGCCAGGAGGTCGTCGACCGGGCCCAGAGCCTGCGCGAGCGCTGGCTCGACCTCCGTCAGGCGCGCCTCGACGGGATGGCCGCCGAACTGGCCCGCGACCTCGCCGAAGGCCGGCCGTGCGCGGTCTGCGGCTCCGAACACCATCCGCACCCTGCGGCTCCCGCGCCGAGTGCCCCCTCGGCGGACGACGAACTGGCCGCCGAGCGCGCCCACGAGACGGCGGTCGCCGAGCGCGAGTCGGCCGAGCGCGCGCTGGTGTCCCTCGAGTCCCGCCACGCCGACGCGCTGGCCGCGACGGCGGGCACCTCCGTCGCGGACGCCGAGGCCTCCGTGCTCCGGGCGGAGCGCGACCTGGCCCGCCTCCACGAGGTGGCCGAGCGCGAGCCGGAGCTGGCGGCCGAGCTGGAACGCGTGGAGGCGGAGCGCGACAGGGTCCGCGACCGCGCCCGCGAACTCGGCGAACTCCTGGCCGCCCACCGCGCGCACACCACCCGCCTGCGGTCCGAACGCGCCCGCCTGCACGCCCGCCTCACCGAGACCAACGCCCTCCCACCCACCGAATCCCAGCCCGACACCCCGTCCGAGCCGGACTCCACGGCGGTCGCGGGCACCGCCGCCACCCAGTTCACCGTCGCCGGGGCGGAGCGATCGGCGGGGCCGGTCGCGGCCGATCTCCGGAGTTCCGGATCGCGGGCTGCGGGCGATCTCGGTCCGGACGACGTACGGGAACTGCTGCGCGTGCTGGACGGCGAGCTCGCCCGGCTGCGTGAGGCGGTGGCGCGGGAGCCCGCGCTCGCCGACGAGGTGACGCGGCGGGGGCGTGAGAGGGAGGCGCTCCAGGAGGAGGCCCGTCAGCTGGCGGCGCGGCTGGCCGCAGGCCGCACCCGGCAGGAGGAGCTGAGCGCCGACGCCGCCCGCCTCGGTGCCAGGCTGGACGAGGCGCGCGGCGACGACCCCACGATCACGGCCCGGCTGACCAGGCTCAACGACCAGGCGGAGCTGCTGCGGGAGGCGCTGGAGGCGACCCGGGCGGCCGTGGCCGCCGAGCACGAGCGGACCACGGCCGACGAGGCGGCCCAGGCGGCGGCGCGTGAGGCCGGGTTCGCCGACCCGGGCGACGCCGCGGCGGCCGCCAGGAGCGTCGCCGAGCTGGAGAGCAAGAGCGAGACGCTGCGCCGGCTCGACGACCAGCTCGCCGCCGTCACCGCCGTCCTGGAGGACCCCGCGCTGATCGCGGCGGAGGCCGAGCCCGCCCCGGACCTGACCGGA
>NZ_JAPNNL010000217.1 GCF_027620315.1 Nonomuraea corallina
ACCTGGCGTTCCCGCCGCTCGGCTGGTGGCCGTGCGCGCCGGCCGGGCTGGCGCTGATCGCCGCCTCGCTGTACGGGGCGCGGCCCAGGAAGGCGGCGTGGCTCGGCTACGTGGCCGCGGTCGTGTTCCTCACGCCCACGGTGGCGTGGGTGCGCACGATCGGCGTCGACGTGTGGGTCATGCTGGTCGCCGTCGAGAGCCTGTTCTACGCGGCCATGGCCGCCCTGGCCGCGCCCGTCTTCCGGCTGCGCCTGTGGCCGGTGTGGTTCGGCGCGCTCTGGGTGGCGATGGAGTGGGCGCGCGGGCTGGTGCCGATCGGCGGGTTCCCGTGGGCGCGGGTGGCCTTCAGCCAGGGCGAGTCGTCGTTCACCCCGTACGCCGCGCTGGGCGGCGCGCCGCTGGTGTCGTTCGCCGTGGCCGTGTGCGGCGCCCTGCTGGCGTACGCGCTGGTCGTACGGCCGAGCAGGGGCGTGCTGCGCGCGGTGCCGGTCGCGCTGGCCGTCGCCGTCCCCGTCGTCGCCCTGGCGGTGCCGAGACCGCAGGACGAGGGGCGCACCGTCAACGTCGGCATCGTCCAGGGCAACGTGCCGGGGCGCGGCATGAACATCTTCGGCGACGAGCGCGCCGTCGTGCTGAGGAACCACTCCGAGGAGACCAAGCGGCTGGCCCGGCGGGTCCGCGCCGGTGAGCTGCCCGCGCCCGACGTGGTGGCGCTGCCGGAGAACTCCACCGACATCGACCCCTACACCGACGCGTCCGCCCACGCCGTCATCCACGACTCGGTGCGCGACATCGGCGTGCCCACCCTGGTCGGCGCGGTGGTGGCGATCGGCGACGACAGCCGCGCCACCCGCAGCCTGGTGTGGGACCCCGAGACCGGCCCCGGCGACTACTACGACAAGCGCAACCTGGTGCCGTTCGGCGAGTACACCCCGTTCAAGGACCTGGTGCTGGCCCTGTTCGAGCGGGCCAAGCTGGTCGGCAGGCAGTCCGTCCCCGGCACGGAGCCGGGCGACCTGAAGCTGGGCCCGGTCACCGTCGGGGCGGTCAACTGCTATGAGGTGGCCTACGACGCCACCGTGCGCGACACCGTGCGGGCCGGGGGGACGCCGCTGGTGGTGCAGACCAACAACGCCTCCTACGCCCTGTCCAACCTGCCCTACCAGCAGCTGGCGATGTCCCGGCTGCGGGCGGTCGAGCACAACCGGGCGGTCGTGACGGCGGCCACGACCGGGATCTCGGCCTATGTCGCGCCGGACGGTAAGGTCTCGTGGCAGACCCGGGAACTCGTCGCCGACAGCACCGTCGTGACGGTGCCGGTACGCACCGAACAGACGATCGCCACGAGGGTCGGTGCGGCCCCCGAGTGGGCATTGATGATGTTGGGAGCGGCGGCCACCGTCGTCGCCGCCTGGCGCGGGCGCCGGGCCGACCGGATGATGGGGGACGACTGACGATGGAGACGCTCGGCCGGGTGCTGGTCATCGTCCCGACGTACAACGAGCGGGACAACCTGCCGAGGATCACCGAGCGGCTGCGGGCCGCGCTGCCCGAGGCCGACCTGCTGGTGGCCGACGACAGCAGCCCCGACGGCACCGGCAAGATCGCCGACGAGCTGGCCGCCCAGGACGACCAGGTGCACGTCCTGCACCGTCCCGCCAAGCAGGGGCTCGGCGCCGCCTACATCGCCGGGTTCCGGTGGGGGCTGGGCGAGGGCTACGACGTGCTGGTGGAGATGGACGCCGACGGCTCGCACCAGCCCGAGGAGCTGCACAAGCTGCTGACGGCGCTGTCCGACGGGGCCGACCTGGCGATCGGGTCGCGTTACGTGCCGGGCGGCAAGGTGAAGAACTGGCCGGCCTCGCGCGAGTTCCTGTCCCGGGGCGCCAACGTCTACACGCGGATCATGCTGGGCCTGCCGGTGCGCGACGCCACGGCCGGCTTCCGCGCCTACCGCGCGGGCACGCTGGAGAAGATCGGGCTGGCCGACGTGGAGTCGCAGGGCTACTGCTTCCAGGTCGACCTGACCCTGCGCACCTGCCGCCACGGGCTGCGGGTCGCCGAGGTGCCGATCACGTTCGTGGAGCGCACGGTCGGCACGAGCAAGATGAGCGGCCGGGTGATGGCCGAGGCGTTCTGGCGGATCTTCCAGTGGGGGGTCGCCGGGCTGCCCGGGCGGCTGCGCGGCCGCAGGTCCTGACCGGCGGAACGCGGCGGCGGTTTCGGGCGTTGACCTATCTGGACGTGTCCTTTGATGTGCACAGAACGAGGCGACGATGCGGCTCCTGCTTTTCCTGGCCTTTCTGGTGGTTCCGCTCCTGGAGGTCTGGCTGCTGATCCAGGTCGGTTCGGTGATCGGCGGCTGGCAGACCGTCGGGCTGCTGGTGGCGGCCGGGCTGCTCGGCTCGTGGCTGGTGCGGCGTGAGGGACGCCGGGCCTGGCGCAACCTGCAGGAGTCGGTGCGCACCGGGGTCATGCCGGAGCGTGAGCTGGCCGACGCGGCGCTGGTGCTGGTGGGTGGCGTGCTGCTGGTGACGCCCGGCTTCTTCAGCGACGTGGTGGGCCTGGTCTGCGTCCTGCCGCTCACCCGGCCGTTGATGCGCCGGCTCGGCTGGTGGTTCTTCGACCGGCGGGTCAAGCGGATGGCGGCGGCCTCCCCGTACGCCCATCTCTACCCGCCGCAGGCGGGCCCGGTGCGGGCGGACGGCCCGACGGGCGGTGAGCCGCGCGGGAAGGTCGTGCACGGCGAGGTCATCCGCGAGGACTAGCGGCGACGCCCGGGCCCGGGTCTTCGACGCACAGCGAAACCCCCGGGCCGCCGGCCCGGGGGTTCACCGTGAGAGGGTGTCAGGCGCTCTTGCGGCGTTGGGCCCGCAGGACCGCCAGCCGCTCGTTGAGCACCTCTTCCAGATCTTCGATGGACCGCCGCTCAAGGAGCATGTCCCAGTGCGTCCGCGGCGGCTTGGTCTTCTTCGACTCCGGCTGCTCACCGTCGTCCCGCACCGCGGTGACGCCGCACATGCGGCACTCCCACGTCGCGGGGATCTCGGCCTCGGCGGCAAGCGGGACCTCGAAGCGATGCCCCTTGGGGCAGGTGTAGGACACCTCCTGGCGTGGGGCCAGATCCGTGTTACGGTCGTTCTCGTAGCTGGTTGCCCCGAGCCGGGTGCCACGAAGCGCGCGCTCGCCCATGTTTGAATGCCTCCTACAGGGCCCCCATGCGTGGGGGGTCTGTCTCCCACGGTGTCTAACGCTTGGTACCGTGATGGGATTCCCACCCGCGAGGTGATCCAATCGCGCAACCGCCGAGGAGTTCGGGGCCGGGCGCGCACGCTAGAGGTTCGACGGCACCTCGTTGCCCGCCGCGCGGATCGCCTTGGGCAGGTTGACCAGCGCCAGCAGCACGAACCCGATCACGAAGAAGATGACCATCGACATGATCGCGATGCGGAAGCTGTTGGTGAGCTGCAGCGCGATCGTCACCGTCAGCGAGCCGATGAACGCCGAGCCCTTGTCGCTGATCTGCAGCAGGCTGAAGTACTCGGCCTCCTTGCCCTTCGGGATCACCTGGGAGAACAGCGAGCGCGACAACGCCTGCGTGCCGCCGAGCACGATCGCGATGGCGAAGGCCATGAGGTAGAACTGCACGGCCTGCCCCTCGCCGACGAACAGCGCCATCACCACGATCACCGTCCACACCACGATGCTGGCCAGGACCGTGCGCTTGGTGCCGAACCGCTGAGCCAGGCGGCCCAGCAGCAGCGCCCCGAAGAACGCCACGAACTGGACCATGAGGATCGCGGTGATCTGCACCGTGCGGTCCAGCTTCAGCGCCTCGGAGGCGAAGGCGGCGCTGTTGCCGATGACCGTCTGGATGCCGTCGTTGTAGACCAGGTAGGCCACCAGGAACAGCAGCGTCAGCGGGTAGCGGCGCAGTTCTTTCAGCGTACGCCAGAGCTGGCGGAAGCTGCCGCCGACCGACCCCAGCGCGGTGCCCTCGTGCGCGGGCACCGGCCGGTTGCGCAGCCGCAGCAGCGGCACGATCGTGAACGTCGCCCACCACAGCCCGGCCGACATCATCGCGATCCGCACCGCCTCGCCCTCGGTCAGCCCCAGGCCCTCGTGGCCGAGGAAGAGCGCGAGGTTGAGCGCCAGCAGCAGCCCGCCGCCCAGGTAGCCGATCGCCCAGCCCTGCGACGACACCCGGTCGCGCTCGTCGGGCGTGGAGATCTGCGGCAGGAACGAGTCGTAGACGACGATGGAGGCGCCGTAGCCGAGGTTGGCGAGGATGAAGAGCCAGCCGCCGAGCAGGTAGCGGTCGCCCTCGACGAAGAACAGGCCCATCGCGGCCAGCGCGCCGGCGTAGGCGAACCCGCCGAGCATCTCGCGCTTGCGGCCGGTGTGGTCGGCCAGCGCGCCCACCATCGGCAGGATCACGATCTGCAGCAGCACCGCCACGGTCGTGATCAGCCCGAAGAACGCGGCCGGCCGGATGTCCATGCCGTACACGTCCACGTAGCCCAGGCCCGGGTTCTGGACGGTGAGCCGGTCGAAGTCGCGCGCGCAGGCGCCGGCGTCGAGCCGGGGGAAGTCCTTGCCGCAGGCCGCGGTCTTGGCGACCTCGATGATGTACGGGCCGAGGAAGACGGAGATGATCGTGGTGTAGAAGGCCGAGTTGGCCCAGTCGTAGACGTACCAGCCTCGCTGCTCGCGCCGGCGTGAGGCCGGCGACTCGGCGGAGGGATCGGACGCCGCGGGGGGTGCGGGTACGGACATGGTGTCGAGTCGCTCCTAGGCGGCCATGCGGCCGGGATGCCACTGGCCGCGCCGCTCCAGGACGCCGCGCAGCCCGGTGATGTTGTCGGTCATGATGCCGTCGACGCCGAGGTCGAGCAGGCGTTCCATCTGCAGGGTGTCGTTGATGGTCCACACGTGCACCTGCATGCCGATCGCGTGCGCGGTCCGCACCAGGCGGTGGGTGGTGACCCGCAGCCCGCGGAAGCCGACCGGCACCTGCGCGCACGGGATCGCCGCGCGTTTGAGCCGGGCCAGCAGGCGGCCGTAGCCGGAGGTGGTGGCGGCGGCCCGGAGCGCGGCCACGCCGCGCGGCCCGAGCGCCGAGCACACCTCCCGGCCGAGCGCCGCCCTGGCCAGCACCAGCCGTTCGTCGGAGAACGAGGTGAGGCAGATCCGGTCGTAGGAGTTCGTCCGCCGGACCACCTCGGCCAGCGGGGCGATCGCCGCCGGCTCCTTGACGTCGATGTTGAACCGGATCTCCGGCCACGAGCCCAGCAGGTCCTCCAGTAGCGGGATCGGGTGGACGCCGCCGATGCGGGCGTGCTTGACGGCCCGGTAGGGCAGCTCGGAGACGCGGCCCCGCCGGTCGGTGACCCGGTCCAGCGTGTGGTCGTGGAAGGCGAGCAGCACGCCGTCGGCGGTGGCGTGCGCGTCGGTCTCCAGGTGGGTGTAGCCGAGCCGCACGGCCCGCTCGAACGCCTCGAAGGAGTTCTCCGCGCCTTCGAGCGCCCCGCCCCGGTGGGCGAAGGCGAGCGGGCCCGGGTGGTCGAGATAGGCGAATCGGCGGCTGAGCACGGTCTGCAGTATGCCTTCCACGTGGGAACGGTGGGGTCACGAATCGGGGAGATTCTGCCATTCCTGGCGGCGGGCCTCGGCGAGCGCGATGGCGGCGGCGACCGCCACGTTGACCGACCCGACCCGTCCCACCTGAGGGATGTAGCAGACGCCGTCGGCGGCGTCGAGCAGGGCGGGGGAGCAGCCGTGGTCCTCGCTGCCGACCACCAGGCACACGTCGCGGCCCAGCGCCGCCCGGTGCAGCGGCACCGCCTCGGCGGTCAGCTCGACCGCCATCACGGTGAAGCCGTCCTCCCTCGCGGCCTTGACGGCGTCCGCGGCGGGCATCGGGTCGTGCCAGGTGACCAGCCGTTCGGTGCCGAGCGCGGTCTTGCCGGCCTTCGGGTTGGTGGGCGGGGTGGCGTTGCCGGCCAGCCAGATCTGGTCCACGCCGAACGCGGCGGCGGTACGGAAGATCGAGCCGACGTTGAACGGGCCGGTGACCGACTCCAGGATCAGCGCCAGGCGGTTGGTGGTGTTCCTGCGCCAGGTGCGGTTGAGCCGCTTGACGTCGGTGGGGCGCAGCTGCCTTCTCATCTTTCGATCCTCAGTACGCGGTAGGAGGCCCTGGAGGCCTCGCGGGAGGCCCGCCAGCCCTGCTCGCCGAGCCAGCGCTGCAGGGAGTCGGAGCCGAGGTGCTTCTGGACGACCAGGTAGGCGGCGCCGCCGGGGGCCAGTCGCGTCAGCCACCTGGTGAGCATGTCGTGCAGGGCCGCCTTGCCGATCCGGATGGCGGGATTGGACCAGATCGCCTGGAACGTCACGTCCTCGGGTACCTCGTCCACATGCACAGACCTTACTTTGTCAAGGCCCGCGGCCTGGGCGTTGCGCGCCGTCAGCTCCACCGCGCGGCGGTTGACGTCGACGGCCCACACGGTCGCCCCGGGCGCGCGGGAGGCCATCGTCAGCGCGATCGGGCCGTAGCCACAGCCGAGATCGAGCAGGTCGCCGCGCGGGGGCGGCGGCGGGACCGTCTCCAGCAGGATCTTCGTGCCGAGATCGACCCGCTCGGGGGAGAACACCCCGCTGTCGGTCTCCAGGCGCAGATGGAGGTCGGGCAGGACGAGGTCGGCCTGACGCGGCCTGCTCGCGGCTTCCGGACGTTCGGCGAAGTAGTGCCCCACAACGGGAAACGTTACGGGATCCGGGTGCCGAACAAGACCGCCGCGCCCCCCACCAGCAGCCCGGCGAGCAGGGCGGCCAGGATGAACATCTGCGTGATCTCCTGGTCGACCACTTTGTAGCCGAGCGAGGTGCCGATCTGCTCGTAGACCTCGCGCAGCTCGCTGCCGGACTCGGCGGTGTAGGCGCGGCCGCTGGTGCCGTCGGACAGCGCCTGCAGGGTCTGCTTGTTGACCGGGACGTTCACCGGCCGGCCGTCGATGGAGACGGTCCCGTCGGGAGTGCCGTACGCGATCGTGGAGACGGGCACGTGGGCCTGCTGGGCGGCGTCGGTGGCCTCGCGGACCGAGCGGCCGGAGGTGTTGTCGCCGTCGGACAGCAGCACGATCGCCGACGGCGGCGGGTCGCTGGTGGCGTCCTGGTCGAAGGAGCGGACCGCGTCGAGGGAGTTGAAGACGGCCTCGCCGATGGCGGTGCCGGGCCGGGTGGACAGGTTGCCGATGGCGGTCACCACGGCCTGGTGGTCGGTGGTGGGGGAGATGACCACGTTGGCGGCGCGGGCGAAGGCCACCACGCCCACGTTGAACCGGTCGGGCAGCTCCTGGACGAACGCCTGGGCCGCGCTCTTGGCCGCGGAGATGCGGTTGGGCTCGACGTCGTGCGCGTCCATGGACAGGGACACGTCCAGCGCGATCATGATCGTGGCGCGGTCGCGCGGCACCCGGACCTCCCCGGCGGGCCGGGCGGCGCCGATGACCAGCAGCGACATCATGACGAGGAACAGCACGGGCGGCACGTGGCGGCGCCAGCCGGGACCGGCGGGCGCGACCAGGTCGAGCAGCGCCAGGTTGGTGAAGCGCACGGTGTAGCGGCGCCGGGCGAACTGCGCGGCCACGTATCCGGCGACGAGGAGCAGCACCAGGACGAACAGCCACAGCCAGGCGGGCGACAGGAACGTCAAGAGGTCACCTTCCGGTGTGCCAGATGGCTCATGCGCCGCTGGCGCAGGACGAACTGCGCGATGTCGAACACCCAGTCGCGGTCGGTGCGCAGCACCAGATGGGCGACGCCGGCCCGGCGCAGCGCGAGCCGGGTGCCCTGCCGCTGGAGCGCGGCGGCGTCCGCGTACGCGTGGCGGATTTTCGGGGAAAGGTGCACTTCGCGTACCTTCCCGGTCTCCGGATCGGCGAACGCGACCCGGCCCACGTCGGGCAGCTCCAGCTCGCGCGGGTCGATCACCTCGACGGCCAGCACCTGGTGGCGGGCCGCCAGGCGGCGCAGCGGGCGCTCCCACGGCCGTTCGGCCTCGGGGTCGAGGGTGGGGGCTGCCTCCAGGAAGTCGGAGACGACCACCCGCATGCCGCGCCGCCTGCGGGTGGCGGCCAGCACGTCGATGCCCTCGGCGAGGTCGGGCGGGTCGGCCACGACCTGGCCGCGCGGGGCGTCCATGAGCGCGCTGAGCAGCCCGTACAGGGCGGGCCTGCCGGTGCGGGCGGGCATGCGGTGGATGTGCTCGTCGTGGATGACGAGCGCGCCGAACCGGTCGGCCATCCGGCTGGACAGGAACCCGATGGCGCCGACCGCGGCGACGACCAGGTCGCGTTTGTCGGTGTCGGCCGTGCCGAAGTCCATGCTGGGCGACAGGTCGGCCAGCGCCCACGTCTCCAGCTCGCGGTCGGCGACCAGGTCCCGCACGTGCGGGACGGTCGTGCGGGCGGTGACGTTCCAGTCCATGCGCCGCACGTCGTCCTCGCCGGGCACGTAGACGCGGCTGTCGCCGGCCTCGCTGCCGGTGCCCGGCAGCAGTCCCTGGTGGGCGCCGTGCAGCAGTCCGTCGAGCCGCCTGGTCACGGTCAGCTCCAGGCGGCGCAGGGCCTGCTCGGCGGTGGTCATGAGGCGCTCAACGGTTCTGGTTCCAGACGACGAGGGGCGGCGGGACGGCGTGCAGGATCTGGCGGATGACCTCCTCCGGGTCGACGCCGTCGGCCAGCGCGTCGAAGGTGAGCATGAGCCGGTGCGACATGACGTCCACGGCCACGTCGCGCACGTCGTCGGGCAGCAGGTAGTCACGGCCGCGCAGCACGGCCAGCGCGCGCCCGGCGGACACCAGGCCGAGCGTGGCGCGCGGGCTGACGCCGATCTCGATGGTGTCGACCAGGTCGGGCAGGCCGTAGTCGGCGGGGGCGCGGGTGGCCATGACGAGCCGTACGACGTAGTCGGCGACGAGCTGGTGGACCGAGACGTTCTCGGCGGTCTGCTGCAGGGCGATCAGCCGCTCGGGGTCCAGCACCCGGGACGGCGAGGGCGGGGCGACGCTCATGCGCTGGAGGATCTGCAGTTCCTCGTGCGCGCTCGGGTGCGTCACGCGCACCCGGAACAGGAAGCGGTCGCGCTGCACCTCGGGCAGCGGATAGACGCCTTCGGACTCGATCGGGTTCTGGGTGGCCAGGACGATGAACGGCCGCGGCAGCGGGTGGGTGACGCCGGCCAGCGTGACCTGACGTTCGGCCATGACCTCCAGCAGCGCCGACTGGACCTTCGCGGGAGCGCGGTTGATCTCGTCGGCGAGCAGGAAGTTGACGAACACCGGCCCGAGCTCGACGTCGAACTTCTCGGTGGACGGATGATAGACGCGGGTGCCGACGATGTCGCTCGGCACCAGGTCGGGCGTGAACTGGATGCGGGCGAACGTGCCGCCCACGACGGTGGCCAGGGTGGACGCGGCGAGGGTCTTGGCGACGCCGGGGACGCCTTCCAGCAGGCAGTGGCCGCGCGCCAGCAGCGCCACGACCAGCCTCTCGACCATGTGTTCCTGCCCGACGATGACACGCCGGACCTCGTCGAGGGTCTGACGCAGCACCTCCGCGTCCGTTCCGTCGGGCAGCTCTTCGGCGACGCTCATGACGCTATTCCACCAAAGGTGCCGCAAACCTGCACGACGCCACGTCTGTGCTTTCATGGCAGATGTGGCCAGCCCGCTTCAGTACGGAGACCCACCACGGCTCGGGCCGTACGTGGTGCAGGCGCGCCTGCACACCGCTCCGGCCGGTTTCGTGTACCTCGGCCAGGGGCCCGACGGCCGCGCCGTGTCGCTGGCCCTGCTGACCAGAGGCGCGGCGTTCGACCCCGCGGCGCGCGACCGGTTCGTCACCGCGATCAAGGAGGCGGCCCCGGACCAGGAGCGGGCGGGCGTGCTCGGCTGGTTCACGCGCGGCGGCAGGCCGCGCGCGGCGGTGCTGGACGACCTGCCGCCGGTGCTGGCGATCAACACCGGCCGGGCGCCCTGGGTGGCGGTCCCGTACGCGGCGGGCCGGCCGGGGGCCGAGCGGTTCCTCGACCCGGTGATGGTGGGCGGGACTCTCATCGGCCAGGCGCACGGCCCGGACTTCGTCCCGTACTGGCTGACCGACCGCGCCCCGGCGCTGGCCCCGCCGGTCAGGCCGCGCCCGCTGACCGAGACGCGCAAGCGGGTGCTGATGGCGGCGCTGGCGCTGTTGCTGCTGCTGATGCTGATCACGGCGTTCCTGCTGCTGATGCTGCTCGGCCGCTCCGGCAGCGGCCCGCTGCCGCAGCCGCTGCCGCCGACGCAGTTCCTGCCGACCCCGCCGCCGACCCCGGCCTCGCCCGAACCGCAGGAACCGACCCCGTCGCCGTCGCCCTCGCCGTCACGGAGCGGCGAGGAGACGCCCGGCCGCTCGCCCGGCGGCGACTCCTCCGGCGACCCGCAGCTCTGACCCTCCCATAACAGGCTTCACCAATCGGCCTGGCCCCGCGAGCACGTTGTCGGGTGGGTCGCGCGGCAGGTCAGCCGGGTGCGACGAAGCCGGACTCGTAGGCGGCGATGACCGCCTGCGTGCGGTCGCGGGCGCCGAGCTTGGTGAGCACGTTGCCCACGTGGGTCTTGACCGTCTCGGTGCTCACCACCAGCTCGGCGGCGATCTCGCCATTGGACAGGCCCCTGGCCATGAGCCGCAGCACGTCGCCCTCGCGCCCGGTCAGCCGGTCGACGCCCGCCACCCGCCCTGCCGGCCGGCGGGCGGCGAGCGCGCGGATAGCCGCGGGGAACAGCAACGACTCGCCGGACGCCACCAGCTTCACCGCGCGGACCAGCTCCTCCGGCCTGGCCCGCTTCAGCAGGAAACCGTCGGCGCCGGCGCGCAGGGCGTCGTAGACGTGGTCGTCGTTCTCGAACGTGGTCACCACCAGGACCTTGGGCGGATCCGCCAGGGCGACCAGGCGGCGGGTGGCCTCGATGCCGTCCAGGGCGGGCATGCGCACGTCCATGAGCACCACGTCGGGCCGCTCGCGGCGCACCACCGGCAGCACCGCGGCCCCGTCGGCGGCCTCGCCGACCACGGCCAGGCCGGGCTCGGCGTCGATGATGATCCGCAGCCCGGTCCTGACGAGGTCCTCGTCGTCGGCCAGCACGACCCTGATCGTCATGGTTCCGACCGTAGCGGCAGCCGGGCCGCCACCCGCCAGCCGCCTGCGCCGGGCCCCGCCACGACCTCG
>NZ_JAPNNL010000218.1 GCF_027620315.1 Nonomuraea corallina
GCCCCGGGCGGGGGGCCCCGCCACCCGGTCGCCTGGTGGGCATGGTCGGGCCGGTACACGCCGGGCCCGCCGTTGCGGGCCACCTCCCTGCTGACGGTCGACGTGGGCCGATCGAGCCCACGGGCGATCTCCGCGTATCCGAGCCCTTCGGCCAGCCCGGCGGCGATGCGCCTCCGGTCCTGCCAGGTCAGCCTGCTTCCCGGCATCCCCACCTCCCGTAACCGGTCCCAGTATGCGTTCGCCGCCAGCCCATTGCAACGCGGTGGCGTACCGAGCTTGCGTTCACCGCCACCGCCATTGCACTGATTCGCCGAATCTCCCAGCAAATAGGGCGATCTGCTTACTTTTCCGTTGCCGTCATCGGAAACGCAACGTAGCTTCACGCCCAGATGAACGAACAGGAAGGGCGATGGGATGAACACGGCGGAAGAGGTCGTGCTGGACGTGGAGGGCCTGCGCATGCGCTACGGCACCACCGACGTCCTGCGTGAGGTGACGTTCCGGGCGCGGCGCGGCGAGGTGCTGGCCCTGCTCGGCCCGAACGGCGCAGGCAAGACCACGACGATCGAGATCCTGGAGGGATTCCGGATGCGCTCGGCGGGCCGGGTCTCGGTGCTCGGCGCCGATCCCGCGCACGCCACCGAGGACTGGCGGGCCAGGATCGGCGTGGTCCTGCAGTCCTGGCGCGACCACGGCAAGTGGCGGGTCCGCGAGGTGCTGGCGCACCTGGGCGCCTTCTACGCCGGCTACACGACCGAGCGGGTCCCCCGGCCGTGGGACGCCGACGAGCTGATCGCGGCGGTCGGCCTGACCGGGCACGCGGACAAGAAGATCCGGATGCTCTCCGGCGGCCAGCGCCGCCGCCTGGACGTGGCGATCGGCCTGGTGGGCAGGCCGGAGCTGCTGTTCCTCGACGAGCCGACCGCCGGACTCGACCCGCAGGCCAGACGCGAGTTCCACGAGCTGGTCCGCGGGCTGGCCGGGTCGCGCGAGACCACGATCCTGCTCACCACGCACGACCTGGACGAGGCGGAGAAGCTGGCGGGCCGCATCGTGATCCTCGACGGGGGCAGGATCATCGCCGACGGCACCGCCGAGGAACTCGCCCGGCGCATCACGGGCGAGGACGAGGTGCGCTGGACGCTGGACGGGCAGCGGTTCACCCGGTCCACCCGCGACTCCACCGCGCTGGTCTTCGACCTGTTCGAGCGGCACGGGAGGCGGATCGGCGAACTGGAGGTCCGACGGTCCTCGCTGGAGGACACCTACCTCGCCCTGGTGCGGCAGGCCGAAGGGGCGGCGCGATGAGCCCGGCGGCCGCGGCGGTGCGCGCGGGCTGGACGCGCGGCCTGATCGAGCTGCGGCAGTCGTTCACCAACGGCGCGGAGCTGTTCGCCCACTTCCTGTGGCCGGGACTCACGCTGGCCGTGGCGTGGTGGCTGCGCGACGTGCCGTTCGGCGACAGCGGCTACCCGCTCGGCACCCTGCTTCTGCCGAGCATCCTGGGCATGAACGTGGCCAACGGCATGATCGCCATGAGCCAGCAGCTCACGGCCGAGCGCGAGGACGGGACGCTGCTGCGGGCGAAGGCGGTGCCGCACGGCATGCTCGGCTACCTGACCGGCAAGGTCGTCTCGGTGGCGGGCGGCACGGTGGCCGACCTGGCGATCTTTCTGATCCCCGGGCTGCTGATCGTTCCCGGCCTGGTGACCGGCAACCTGGCGTCCTGGCTGACCCTGGCCTGGGTGGTGGCGCTGGGGCTGGTGGCGACCCTTCCGGCCGGGGCGGTGCTCGGCTCGATGTTCGGCAGCGCGCGGGCACAGGGCCTGATCATGCTGCCGTTCCTCGGCCTGATCGCGATCTCCGGGATCTTCTACCCGATCAGTTCGCTGCCGGGGTGGCTGCAGGGGGTCGCGCAGGTCTTCCCGCTCTACTGGCTGGGGCTCGGCACCCGCTCGGCGCTGCTGCCCGACAGCGCCGCGGCCCTGGAGATCGGCGGGTCGTGGCGGCACCTGGAGACCGCCGCGGCGCTGGGCGTGTGGGCGGTGGCCGGGCTGCTGCTCGCGCCGGTCGTGCTGCGCCGGATGGCCCGGCGCGAGTCGGGCTCGAACGTCGCCGCGCGGCGCGAGCGCGCACTACGGCGGATCGGCTGAGCGCCCGCGCGCCTGAGCGGCGGGTCGGCTGAGCGGCTGAGCGTCAAGCCCTGCATGGCGGATCGGCTGAGCCGCCCGCGAGCCTCCCGCGAGCCGCCCGCGAGCCGCCCGCGAGCCGCCCGCGCGGACGCTCACGGCAGGTGGACCGCCAGATAGCCGTGGACGAGTCGTTTGCACTCGGCGATCAGGTCCCGGTCGCCCTCGGGGTCGACCCGGAAGGCCAGCTTGAGGACCGCGTCGGCGGCCTCGACCGCGACCAGGATCGCGCGGTCGAGCGCCGGCCCTGCGGGCGCGTCGAGCAGGTCGACGGTGATGGCGCGCAGCCGGTCGGCGACGATCGCGTTGTTCTCCAGCGCGGTGTCGAGCATCCGGTCGGTGCCCTCGATGGCGGGGCCGCCGGGGGCGCGCAGGATCTCGCCGAAGTCGACCACGGCGAACCCGGGCGTGGTCCGCTTCATCGCCACGAACTCGTCGATCGCCAGGTCGACCAGGTCGGTCCAGTGGCCGAGCTCGGCGGCGGCGAGGCGCTCGGTGACGCTGTCGAGGAACGCCTCCAGGTTGCGCAGCGCCAGCGCCCGCACCAGCCCGTGCTTGTCGGGGAAGAACTGGTAGAAGGTGCCGATCGGCACCTCCGCGCGCCGGGCGACCTCCTTGGTCGTCAACGCCTCGTAGCCGATCTCGTCGAGGAGCAGCGCGCACTCGTCGAGCATCCGCTCCACCCGCTCCAGGCTGCGGCGTTGAGCCGGACGGCGACGCAAGGTACTCGTCATGTCCCCATCCTGACGCACTACCGGCAGGTAGTGACCGGCTCAGCTAACATGAGCCGCACTCAAGCAGAGGGAGCACGGCATGTTCCTGTGGGGCGCGGCGACGGCCGCCTACCAGATCGAGGGCGCCGCGGAGGAGGACGGTCGGGGCCCGTCCGTCTGGGACACCTTCTCCCGCGAGCCGGGCCGCACCAGGGACGGCCACACCGGCGACATCGCCTGCGACCACTACCACCGCTGGCCGGAGGACGTCGCGCTGCTGGCGGACCTCGGCGTGAACGCCTACCGCTTCTCCCTGGCCTGGCCCCGGATCCAGCCCGCGGGCAGCGGGCCCGCCAACCCCAAGGGCCTGGACTTCTACGACCGGCTGGTGGACGCGCTGCTGGCGGCGGGGATCACGCCGGTGCCGACGCTGTTCCACTGGGACCTGCCACAGGCGCTGGAGGACGGCGGTGGCTGGCTCGCCCGCGACACGGCCCACCGGTTCGCCGAGTACGCCGCGCTGGCCGCCGAGAGGCTGGCCGACCGGGTGCGGATGTGGATCACGCTCAACGAGCCGTTCGTGCACATGGCGTACGGGTACGCGATAGGCGTGCACGCCCCCGGGCGGGCGCTGCTGGTCGGCGCGCTGCCGGCGGCGCACCACCAGTTGCTGGGCCACGGCCTGGCGGTGGGGGCGCTGCGGGCGGCGGGCGCCGGGCAGGTGCTGATCACCAACAACTGCACCCCCGTCTGGTCGGCGTCGGACGCGGAGGAGGACCGGGCGGCGGCGCGGGCGTACGACATCCTGCACAACCGGCTCTTCAACGACCCCGTGCTCCTGGGCGAGTATCCCGATCTGTCGGCGTACGGAGTGGGCCGGTGGGACGTGGTCAGGGACGGGGATCTGGACGTCATCGCGGCCCCGCTGGACGGGATCGGGATCAACTACTACAACCCCACCCGGATCGCCGCCCCTTCCTCCGACGGCCTGCCGTTCGAGGAAGCCGCGATCCCGGGCTACCCGACCACCGCCTTCGGCTGGCCGATCGTTCCTGACGGACTGCGCGAGCTGCTCGTCCGGCTGAAGGACCGGTACGGGGAGGCGCTGCCGCCCGTCTACGTCACCGAGAACGGCTGCTCCCAGGAGGACGTGCCGGGCCCGGACGGCGTGGTCGACGACCGGGGCCGCATCGCCTTCCTGGAGCGGCACGTCGAGGCGATGGAGCGGGCCCGGCGGGAAGGGGTGGACGTGCGGGGCTACTTCGTGTGGTCGCTGCTGGACAACTTCGAGTGGGCCGAGGGCTATCACCAGCGGTTCGGGCTGGTGCACGTCGACTTCACGACCCAGCGCCGCACCCCGAAGGCCTCCTACGCGTGGTTCAGGGACTTCCTGGCGGCCCGTGAGCGGTCAGAACACTGAGACGTGCACGTGGTCGTAGTGGTTGGCCGTCACGCCGCCGCGGTCCGACATCATGTCCCAGCCGCCGCCCGACCTGATGTCGTAGTAGCGCTGCTTCCAGATGATGTACATCACGCCGAGCCGGTCACCGTTGCGGATGAGCCATTCGGCCAGGGCGTCGCCGCGGTCGGCCTCGCCGCCGGTGGCCATGCCGCGGGAGATCATGAAGTCGCAGGCCCGGCCCTTGCCGTGCTCGCCGGGGTCACCGGGGCGCAGGCAGCCGACCCCGTACGGCATCGGGAAGTTCTGCATGACCTCGGCGCGTACGCTGATCATGCGCTGGGTCAGGCCGCCGGCGTTGCCGGGCTGCTGGAAGCCGTACTTGGCGAGCAGCCGGTCGAGCTCGCGCCGCCTGCTCTGGAGATTCTTGATCTCCTTCTCCAGCTTCTTGACCCGGTCGTTGGCGCGGAGCCTGGCCTTCTTGGCGTCCTCGATGAGCTTCTCGACGCCCGCGACCCGGCCGGCCCGTTCCTTGACCATGTAGCTCATGTTGGCCGCCTGCCCGAGCGCCTTGTGGGGGTCGACCTGGCTGCTGAACAGCCGGGTGGTGTCGAGCGGGCCGAGGATGTAGGCGGTCTCGGCCAGGGAGGCCAGCTCGGACTCGGCTGCGGCCAGGCGCCGCTGCAACGAGCCGGAGGTGTCGACGGCCCGCTTGGCCTGGATGCGGATGTCCTCCAGGCTCTGGATGGAGCCTCGGTAGCGGTCGTTGAGCTGGGCGGCCTGTCTGGTGAGTTTGCGCAGTTGGGCGGGGCTGGGATCGGCGACCGCCGGCGAGGGGGCGGGAAGCGCGAGCAGCGCGGTGAGGACGATGGCGAACACGGCCACACGTCCGGCTCTCACGCCCGCCCTCCCCTCGTAGACGTCGGAAACTATAGAAGATGATCTTGAAACCTGTCATCTTAACCCCCGAACTGCTGCCCGGTTAAAGAGATTTGTCGGAATCTGTCCGAGATAAGACATTCATAAAGATTGGGTCTTGCCGAGATCGTCGCACCACATTGAGATGGCGGCGTACGCGTCTCTGCGAAGGGGCAGGAACCTGTGTCTCGTTCACTCACCCTTGTCACGGCCGTGATCCTCGGCTTAGCCACGTCCATGGTCGCGCTGCAGGCCCAGGCGTCCGTGGACCCGCTCCCGCCCGGCGACCGCATCGAGCTCTACCAGCTCGACAGCCCGCCCGGCACCGCCCAGAACCTCAGGGAGAAGGGCTTCGACGTCGTCCACCAGGAGATCGAGAACGGCAAGGAGCACATCGAGCTCACCGCCGCCCAGAACGATCTCGAAGGACTGCGCAAGCTCGGCCACCGGCCCCAGCCGGTACGCAACCCGCAGGGCCAGACCCAGTTGCAGGCGGCCAGGGCCCAGGCGGCGAGCGGCTACACGGTCTTCAAGTCCTACTCCGAGCGCGGCGGCGTCGCCGACCAGCTCAGGAAGATCGCTGACGAGAACAAGGACATCGTCAAGCTGCAGTCCATCGGCAAGACGATCCGCGGTCAGGACATCCTCGCCGTCAAGGTGACGTCCCTGGCCCGGGTCCTGCCCGACGGCGTCAAGCCCGCCACGCTCTACTCGGCTACCCAGCACGCCCGCGAGTGGATCGCCACCGAGACGAACCTGCGGCTGCTCAAGCACGTGGTCGCCAACAAGCGGCAGCTCTCCGACGTGCTGAACAGGACCGAGCTCTGGTTCGTCCCGGTAGCCAACCCCGACGGCTACGACTTCACCTTCACCGAGGGCAACCGCCTGTGGCGCAAGAACCTGCGCGACATCAACGGCGACGGCCGGATCACCGTCGGCGACGGCGTGGACCTCAACCGCAACTTCCCCACGAACTTCCACTACGACGAGGAGGGCTCCTCCTCGGTCCCGAGCAGCGACACCTACCGCGGCGCCGGCCCGGCCAGCGAGCCGGAGACCAGGGCCATGGACGGCCTGCTGCGGCGGGTGCGGTTCGAGATGCAGCTCAACTACCACTCGTACGGCCCGCTGCTGCTCTACCCGACCGGCTTCCAGATCGCCACGGAGACCGCCGACAACCCGATCTACGAGGCGCTGACCGGGAACGACGAGCGGCCGGCCGTGCCCGGCTTCGACCCGGACCTGGGCGCCGAGCTGTACACCACCAACGGCGAGACCACCGACCACGCCCACTCCACGTACGGCACCCTCGCCTGGACCCCCGAGCTGAACGAGGGCTGTGACGGCTGCGGCTTCGTCTTCCCCGACGACGAGGCGCTGGTGCAGGCCGAGTTCGAGCGGAACCTGCCGTTCGCGCTGGACGTGGCCAGGTCGGCCGTCAACCCGGTGGAGCCGGTGACCCACCTGGGCAACACGACGCCGGACTTCGTCCTCGACCCCTTCGAGGTCAGCTACGGCAAGAACCAGACGGTGCAGGTCAACGCCAAGCGCAAGCTCGGCCCGGTGCTGCTCAACTACCAGGTCAACAACGGCCGCACCCAGGTGAAGCCGACCAAGGAGTGGAAGGGCGGCGAGCGGTACGGCAAGGGCTACGACCGCTACTACCACTGGACGCGCGGCCAGGTCACCGGGACCAAGCCGGGCGACACGGTCAAGGTCTGGTTCAGCTCCCTGGGCAAGAAGAGCGCGGCGTTCACGTACAAGGTGCACGACGACATCGGCGGCAAGGTGCTCGTGCTGGCCGCCGAGGACGTCACCGGCCTGAGCCCGGCGCAGGGCGTGACCGAGGCGAAGTACGCCGGCGCCTACGCGCAGGCGCTTCAGGCGGCCGGCTACAGCTCCGACGTGTACGACATGGACAAGATGGGGCGCAAGGCTCCGCACCCGCTCGGCGTGCTCAGCCACTACAAGGCCGTCATCTGGGAGACCGGCGACGACATCATCCCGCGCAGCGCGGGCCAGGTGCCCGGCACCACCTCCAAGGCGGGCGTGGACACCGAGCTGGCCGTGCGCGACTACCTGAACGAGGGCGGCAAGGTCATGCACGCGGGCAAGTACCCGTCGTACGCGGCCAACGCCAACGGCGCCTACTACTACGAGCCCGACCAGCCGGGCCAGCCGGAGTGCGCGGCGCCGAGCGACCCGCCGTGCATCCCGGTGTTCAACGACTTCCAGCAGTACTGGCTGGGGGCCTACGTGTTCTTCGACAACTCGGGCAGCGATCCGGCCACCGGTCAGCCGTACCCGCTGAAGGGCGTGAAGGACGTCTTCGACGGCTTCTCCGGCACGCTGGAGCCGGACGCGCACACCAACGCGTTCGTGGCCACCTCGGCGATCCTGCCCCCGGACCGGTTCCCGCTGTTCGCGAGCTCGGCCCCGATCAAGTGGGACCGGCCGGGCGCCCCGTTCGACCCGCACACCGGTTCGTGGGACGTCTACAGCGGCATCTCCGACGTCGCCTGGAAGCGGCTCACCAAGACGATCGACCTGACCGGCCGGTCGAGCGGCGAGCTGACGTTCTGGACGTCGTACGACACCGAGGCCGACTGGGACTTCCTCATGGTGGAGGCGCACACGGCGGGCGGCGACGACTGGACCACGCTGCCCGACGCCAACGGCCACACCAGCCAGGCGACCGGCAGCAGCTGCCAGTCCGAGTGGAGCACCATCCATCCGTTCACCCAGCGCTACCAGGGCCCGAACTGCGAGCCGACCGGCACCTCCGGCTCCTGGAACGCGGCCTCGGGCAACTCGGCCGGCTGGCAGCAGTGGCGGATCGACCTGACCCCGTACGCGGGCAAGCGGGTCGAGGTCTCGATCTCGTACGTCAGCGACTGGGCCACCCAGGGCGCGGGCGTCTTCGTCGACGACGCGGTCGTCACGCTGGACGGGACGACGGCGGAGGAGACCTCGTTCGAGTCCGACCTGGGCGGCTGGACGGTGGCGGGCCCGCCGGAGGGCACCTCGCCCTCGGTCAACAACTGGGCCCGCACGGACCAGGTGTTCGAGGAGGGCGCGGGCATCACCACCGCGGACACCGTGTACCTGGGATTCGGCGCGGAAAGCCTGCTCGACCAGGCGACCAGGGCCGATCTGGTGAAGCGGTCGATGGCGCACCTGCTCAACGGCCGGCGCTGATCGGCTGAGGAGGGGCACGGCACCCCGGTGCCGTGCCCCTCTTGCGTGCCCCTCTTGCGTGCCCCTCTTGCGTGCCCCTCTTGCGTGCCTGGACAGAACATGATTCGGTCTGCTTGCGAAGCAACCCATCGGTTCCGGCAGGAGGCTCACGACATGCGCCAGCACGACAAGCTGTTCATCGGGGGCGAGTGGGTGACCCCGGCGGGCACCGGCACCATCGACGTGATCAACCCGCACACCGAGGAGGTGATCGGCCGGGTCCCTGACGGCACCGCCGAGGACGTGGACCGGGCGGTGGCCGCGGCCCGGGAGGCGTTCGACCACGGACCGTGGCCGCGCATGACGTTCGCCGAACGGGCGGCCGTCCTCGGCAGGCTGGCCGAGATCTACGCCGAGCGGCAGGGCGAGATGGCCGCGCTCATCACCGAGGAGATGGGCTCCCCCATCACGTTCTCCAACCTCGCCCAGGCGCCGCAGCCGCTGGGCATGCTGAACTACTACGCCCAGTACGGCGCCACGTTCGAGCAGGAGGACCAGCGGCCCGGCGTGTTCGGCCCGGTGACCGTGCGCCGCGAGCCGGTGGGCGTGGTGGCGGCCGTGGTGCCGTGGAACGTCCCGCAGTTCGTCACCATGACCAAGGTCGCGCCCGCGCTGCTGGCGGGCTGCGCGATCGTGCTCAAGCCGGCCCCCGAGACGCCGCTGGACGCGTACGTGCTGGCCGAGATGGCGCGCGAGGCCGGGGTCCCGGCGGGCGTGCTCAACATCGTGCCCGCAGGCCGCGAGGTCAGCGAGCACCTGGTGTCGCACCCGGGCGTCGACAAGGTGGCGTTCACCGGCTCGACCGCGGCGGGCCGGCGCATCGCCTCCATCTGCGGCGAGCAGCTCAAGCGCGTCAGCCTGGAGCTGGGCGGCAAGTCGGCGGCGATCGTGCTCGACGACGCCGACCTGACCTCCTCGATGGGCATGCTCGCGCTCGCCTCGCTGATGAACAACGGCCAGGCGTGCGTGGCGCAGACCCGCATCCTGGCCTCCCGCAACCGCTACGACGAGGTCGTGGACGCGGTGGCGAACATGGTCAGCTCCCAGCCCGTGGGCGACCCCGCCGACCCCGCCACCGGGATCGGCCCCCTGGTGGCCAAGCGGCAGCAGGAGCGCGTCGAGGGCTACATCAAGATCGGGATGGACGAGGGCGCGAAGGTCGTCGTCGGCGGCCTCGACCGCCCGTACGACCGCGGCTGGTACGTCGCCCCGACGGTGTTCGCGAACGTCACCAACGAGATGCGCATCGCCCGCGAGGAGATCTTCGGCCCGGTCCTGGCGGTGATCCCGTACGACGACGAGGCGGACGCCGTGCGGATCGCCAACGACAGCGACTACGGTCTGGCCGGCACGGTGTGGACGGCCGACACCGAGCACGGCATGGAAGTGGCGCGCCAGGTGCGGACCGGCACCTACGGCGTCAACTGCTACATGATCGAGACGGCCGCGCCGTTCGGCGGCTACAAGGCCAGCGGCCTCGGCCGCGAGCTGGGCCCCGAGGGCCTGGGCAGCTACCTGGAGTACAAGACGATCGCCCGGCTCGGCTGACCGGCGGCGAGGGGTCCCGGAGCACGACCGGGCCCCCTCGCCTCAGCGGCGTTCAGCGACCCAGCGCGCCCCCGCGACGCTGGTCCACCGGTCGGCCACAAGAACATGACCGCGTCCCCAGGCCGTGGCGGTTCGCTGCCATCCGCCCTAGGTAGACGTGTCCCGCTCAGGAAAAGTTCGAAGAGATCCACTTTCCGATGCGGCGGATCAGCTCGGGGGTCGCCGCGGCCTCCGCGTGGCCGTACCCTGGCTCGATCCACAGCTCCTTCGGCTCCCGCGCGGCCTCGTAGAGCTGGCGGGCGTGGTCGAGCGGGAAGAACGCGTCCGCGTCGCCGTGCACGATGAGCAGCGGCGTCGGCGCGACCAGCGCGGCGGCTTCGTGCGGCGGCATCGGGATCGGGTCCCAGCGGCCGACGGCGATCCTGGTCCGCTTGGCCACCCTGGCCGCCCAGCGGCCGAGCGGCTGCTCGATCGCCCAGTGGACCTGGCGCATCGGCTTGGTGCCGCGGTAGTACCACCGCGCCGGGCCGCTGACCGCCACCACCGCGTCCGCGCCCTCGCACAGCCCCGCGTGCCGCACCGCCACCGCGGCCCCCATGGAGAAGCCGACCACCGCGATCCTGCCGTAGCCGGCCGCCTTCGCGTGCCGGACGGCGGCGGCCACGTCCAAAATCTCCTTGTCGCCCACCGTGCTCTCGCCGCCGGACCGGCCATGACCGCGGAAGTCGAAGGCGACCACGCCGCCGTAGCCGCTGAGCACGTGCACGATCCGCCGCGCGGACCGCTCCCGCCACGACCCGGTGAACCCGTGCGCCACCACGATCCCCACGTCCGTGGCCCCGGCCCCGCCGGGAGGGGTGTGCGCGGCGTCGATGCGCACCCCGTCGTCGGTCCTGAGTGTGACGGGAAAGCTGGTCGCGAGTGGCAT
>NZ_JAPNNL010000219.1 GCF_027620315.1 Nonomuraea corallina
GGGGTACGGCGTGCAGCCGGGCGAGAGCCGATCCGGCCCCCGTCATGGTGCCGGCGGCGGCCGTCTCCAGGTCCGGTCCGTTCCTGAGCATGAGGCCGGCGAGGGCGACGGCCTGGGTGGTGCGGAACGTCACGGCGCCGGGCTCGGCGTGTTCGGGGAGGACGAGCGCAACCGGTTCCCGCGACGCCGCCCGCAGCGGCGCGAGCAGGGCCGGGTCCGGTACGCGCAGCGCGTCGTGGCGGTCCGGGCCAGGGCGGCGCGTCCACAGGTAGCCGCCCGCGCCGTCGCGGCCGATCGTGGTGTGCAGGTAGCCGGTGCCGAAGGAGTGCGCGGCGCCGCTCATGCGCCCGCCTCCGCCCGGAGCTTCTCCACCCGTTCGATCAGGGCGGACAGCGGCGCGGCCGCCAGCGCGTCCCGTTCCCTGGTGTGGGTGCTCATGGTCGGTACGGGCTCGGCGACCGCCACGTTGGGGCGGGACGCCAGCGCGTCCAGGTTGCCCCGGTAGGCGTGGGAGCGGTCGGCGCCGGGCGGCAGCGCGGGAGCGATCCCGATGAACGCGGCGGTGCACTGCAGGGCCAGCAGCATCGGGGTGTCGGCCAGGCCGCCGGCGAACCGGCTCACGAAGTGGTACGTCGCCGGGTAGACCAGGACGGTGTCCGGCCAGCTCGCGTACTCCACGTGCGGCGAGCCCGGCTCCGGGGCGTCCGGCCACACGTCGAGCGGGACGTTCTTGCCGACGATGGCGGCGACCGACTGCCGGGTGACGAACCGTTCGGCGCTTCTGGTCAGCACCACCCGCACGTCGAGCCGCGGGTAGCCGTGCCTGAGCCAGTTGAGCCAGTACGGCAGGAAGGCGGCGCCGAGTGAGCCGGTGGCGAGCACCAGCAGGCGTTCGGCGGAGAAGGCGGGGACGCCGCTCAGCTCACGCATCAGGCGTCGGCCATCGCGTGGAGGATCTGCTCGGCGTCGGCCAGCGCGGCCTTGAACCCCTCGGTCCGCAGGACGCCGGCCGGGTTGAGGACGATCTCGTCGACGCCCGCCGCGCTGTAGGCGCGCAGCCGCTCGGCGACCTCCCCGGGCGTGCCGTACACGTAGACCCCGGCGTCCACGAGGGCGGCGGCGCCGGCGCGCGGGTCGTCGGGACAGGCGGGCACCCCGGCCCGCCTGAGCATGTCGGTGTAGTGCGGGGCGGCCAGGTGCATCCCGGCTCCGGCCATCGCGAGCTGGTACGGGTCGCGGCCGGAGTTCGCCACGGCGACGTGGACCACGGCGGCCACCCGTGGCGCCCGGCCGCGTCCCGCGGCGCCCTCGGCGAGGGCGGGCACGAGCGTGTCGCGGAGGTAGCCGGGCGGCGTCATCCAGGTGATGGCCACGTCGGCGACCTCGCCGGCCTTGCGCGCCATGCCGGGGCGCAGCACGCCCAGGCCCACTTCGACGGGCGCGTGCTTCATCGGCGGCAGCCCGCCGCCGGTGGCGACGCACGCCTCGCAGGCGTGCCCGGAGATCCGGCCGTCGAGGATGGCGCGCGTCGCCCCGGCGTATCCGGCGGCGGCGCTCGCGGGCCGCTCGTACGGCGCGCCGCGCAGCGCCTCGACCAGGTCGGGGGTGGCGGCGCCGTACCCGGCGACCACCGGCCTGCCGGTGAGCACGGCCAGGCTGCGGGCCTGCGCGGCCGCCTCCATCGGATGCCGCAGCGGCATGAGCGTCACGGCCAGCCCGGACGCCACCTTGACGCCCCGGCCCGCCAGGTAGGCGATCGTCTGATGGGACTCGGCCATCACGGACTGCCCCAGCCAGAGCCGGCCGGCCAGGCCGCCGGCGACCAGTTCCCCGAACGGCACGACGACGTCGGGGTGCGGGGGCTGGAGCGGGAACAGCAGTGCGGGAGTCATGCGCCTCTCCTCGAAGGGGGTGTGGCGGCGCCGCCGGTCGGGACGCCGCCACGTCGTTCAGGTCAGCAGCCGCCCTGGATGGTCAGCGTGCAGATGCTGAGGATCCAGTCCACCGTCGGCGGCAGGGCCGCCTGGGTCTCGGCTCCGGGGACCGCCGCCACCTCGGCGAGCGAGGTGTAGGCGTCGGCGCCCTCCATGAGGAGCTCCGTGGACATGTGTTCACCCCCTTCCCAGCCTCTGTCGCGAGGGCCGGGATCAGCAGCCGGACTGGATGGTGTAGGCGATGCTGCACAGCGGGCTGGTCAGCCAGCTGTTCGGCGGGAAGGCCTCCAGGCCGTCGCCGCCGGGGACCGTCGCGACCTCGGCGAGCGAGGTGTAGGCGTCGGCGCCTTCCATCAGGAGCTCGGTGGACATGGTGTTCACCCCCTTTCCTGGATCTTGTGGGATCCGGGCCCGGTCGCGGGTCCGGAGGTCTCGAAGGGGAGCGGCGGGGAGGCGAGGTTGCGGTACGGGGCGTCCGGCGTGATGCCGGCGGCCCGCAGTTCCTCGTCGACCGCCTGCTCCAGGTCGCCGCCGTGCTCGGCGTGGGCGAGCAGCCCGGCGGCGACGGCGTGTGAGCGGTGCTCGCCGAAGCTCAGCCCGCGCATGCCGGGCCGGGGGTCGTGCGGCTCCCAGGCCCAGCCGAGGCCGGGGCCGAGCGGGGCGACGTACGCCGACAGGTCCGGGCGCAGGCCGCCGGCCGCCGTGGCGGCCCGGGCGATCTCCGGTACGGCGTGCCACGAGCGCGGCCCCAGGTAGACGACGATGCTGTCGCGGCGGGGATAGTGGCCCCGGATGGACAGCACCTTGGCCCGGTAGGGCAGGCCCAGGTCCTCCAGCCGCGCGAGGACCGCGCCCCACAGGCCGGGGGCCGCGTCGGGCCGCTCCGCCCCGGCGTAGACCCGTACGCAGGCGCCTTCGTCCAGGCCGTGCCCCGCCGAGCCGTTGACCAGGAGGAATCCGGGTGACAGGGCCGGCATGACCGACGGCAGGGTCACCCAGCGGGTCTTCCCGGCCTCGCCGGTGACGGCGGCGTCCGGCCTCTGCCCGGTCTCGCCGCCGACGGCGGTCTCGGGCTCCGGGACGAGCACGCGCACGCCGCCGAGGCGGACCACGTGCGGAGCGCCGGGCTCCACCGGGGCCAGGACGCGGGTGCCCGAGTGCGGGACCGTGGCCCGCAGCACCTGCTCGAACGCGGGGTCACTGGGCGGCCTGCGCGGCAGGTCCTCCTTGGGCGTCGCACCGGTGTGGAGGGCCTCGTACAGCGCGTCGGCGAGCGCCTTGCGCAGCGCCTTCGGGCCGGAGGCGGTCACCTCCCGGCCGTCCACGGTGGCCGACGTCAGGTCCGCGGCGACGCGCACGCGGCCGAGGTGCTGCCTCATCGTCCGTCTCCCAGTCCCAGAATGGTGATGAACCCGGCGGGGTCGAGCAGGAGCCTGCGTCCCACGCCGGCGGCGGCGCGTTCCAGCGGTGACAGCCGCGCCCGCCGGTGCCCGGCGACGATCAGCCGGTCGATCAGGTGCCAGCCGGCGAAGGCCGCCGCCCTGGCGGGCAGCTCCCGGTCGGCGCGCGCCGCCGGGCGGGCCTGGAGGTAGCCCGACCAGAAGGACTCGACGTACGGACGCAGGGCCTCGAAGCGACGGGCGCCGTTGGCGACGACCTCACGGTCGCTGACCGCGTCGGCGCTGCCGGCCATGCCGAGGACGCCCCGGTAGAGCCATTCGCCGGCGAAGGCGCCCACGTCGCGCGCGGCGTCGGCCTGCCGGGTCTCCTCCCAGTCGGTCAGGTACAGCACGCCGTCGTGGTGCAGGAACTGGTCGAGCCGGAGGTCGCCGTGCGCCAGGACGCGAGGGCTGTCCCGCTCCCACCGGCACAGGTCGTTGATCGCCTCGGTGATGGCGGCGTCGCTGTGCAGGAGCGCCCACGCCTCCAGCTCCGCTCCGCTGGACGCCTCGTACGCGCTCAGCGTCAGGGCCGACAACCGGCCGAGCGGCGGCAGGGAGGGCGGCGAGACGTCCTCGGCCACCTCCCGCGGGGCGGGGAGGGTGTGCAGCGTGCCGACCTGGACGCCGGCCGAGTGGGCCAGCTCCCAGCTGAAGCCGTCCTCGGAGGCGAGGTCGGCGCCGCTGCGCGCGTCCTGCAGCAGCGTGAAGGCGACGAGGCCGGTGGCCGCGTCGGCGCCCAGGAGGCGCGGCGTGTTGATCACCGGGTGCCCGTCGAGCAGGGCTCCCATCGCCCCGGTCCGTGTCACCCGGAGGCGGACCGGCTCCGGCTCGCCGAGGGTCTTCTTGACGAAGACGGCGACGCCGGCGTCCGTCACCCCCGCCCAGCTGTCGTTGCGGCCGAAGAAGGCGGTGACGTCCTCCTGCCGCAGCGCGCCCAGGCCCAGTTCCCCGAGGAACCGCGTGACCTCGGGAACGTCGTCGAGCGGCACCGGGTCCAGCGTCAGCCGCTCCCGCTTGGTGTGCATGGGTTCCGTCTCCCCCGTCGTGTGAACGGACTTCCGCGATCAGCCAGAAAATGTGAGTCGGGCTCTTGTTCTGCCGGCTGCGACGACGAGCATGGAAGCGGCGACTTGCGGCGTACTTGGAACGCGCTGCAGCCCCCGGTCGAGGGCCTGATCCGGATCAAGGACGCGACATTTCCGCAGGTCAGCACCTCTCGCGTCGGCCCGGTCGAGATGCAGCCACTTCCAAGCGCGCCACAAGTACGGCCGCCCATGCTGGCGGCCGTTGTGTCGGCGGCGAAGGGAAAGCAATGAGCAGCCTCACCGGGCCCACGAGCGTGACCTGGGACATCACCTATGCCTGTCCCCTGCGTTGCACGCACTGCTACTCCGAGTCGGGCAGGCGGCCCTCCCGGCAGCTCGGCCACGACGAGATGCTGCGCGTCGCCGACGCGATCGTCGCGCTCGGCCCGGAGTCGGTGGAGTTCGCCGGCGGCGAGCCCCTGCTCGTCAGAGGGATCTTCGAGGTGGCCGGGCGGCTCAAGTCGGCCGGGATCACCGTCAACCTCTACACGGGCGGCTGGACCCTCACCCGGCCGATGGCCGAGGCCGCGACCGAGGTCTTCTCCCGCATCACCGTCAGCGTCGACGGCGCCACCGCCGAGGTCCACGACAGGATCCGCGGCCGGGCCGGCTCCTACGAGCGGGCCATGCGGGCGCTGACGCTCCTGGAGGAGCTCGCCCCGGCCCGCGAGGTCACCTTCGGCATCGACTGCGTGGCGATGCGCGGCAACCTTCACCAGCTCGACGAGTTCTGCGCCGCCGTGGCCCCCCGGTTCCCGAGCCTGGGCTTCCTCATCTTCGGCGCAGTGATCCCGTCGGGGCTGGCCAGCAGGCCCGGTTTCGAGGACGAACTGCTCACGCAGGACGAGCTGCGCACGCTGACGGACCCGGAGTACGTCGCCCGGCTGCGCGCGCTCGCCCCGCCCACCGTGCAGGTCATGACGACCGACAACTTCATGCTGCAGATGAACCCCGGCTTCATCGAGCGGTACGGGTTCCCGATGGCGCAGGTGGAACCCGACGGGGAGATGCGCGCCATGCCGATCTACGAGGGGACGGTGGGCAGCCTCCTGGAGGAGGACCCCATGGTGCTGTGGGAGCGCGCCATCGCGCGCTGGCGCGACCCGTTCGTCGTCGAGACGCTGTCGTCGATCCGCTGCATGCGTGACTGGGCCGAGGCGACCAGGCGCATCGACCTGCACTTCGGCTCCGGCGAGGTGGCCGACCGCATCCGGCGCCGCCCCGCCTACCTCGCCGTCGCACCGGCATGAGCGAGGCGAGCGGCTCCTGGCGCACGTTGTTCGGGTACGTCCGGCCGTACCGCGGCCTGCTGGCACTCGGCGGAGCGCTCACCCTCATCAGCTCACTGACCGGGCTCGCGATGCCGCTGCTGGCCAAGACGGTCGTCGACGCGTTCGGCGCGCAGCGTCCGCTGACCGGCCCGCTGCTCGCCCTGACCGTGACCGTGCTCGTCGGCGGCGCGCTCGTCGGCGCGCTGGGCAGGTACGTGCTGGAACGCATGGGCGAGGGCATCGTCTACTCCGCCCGCGTCCGGCTGGTCGACCGGATGCTCCGGCTGCGGGTCTCCGAGGTGGACCGGCTCCGGCCCGGCGACCTGCTCGCCCGCGTCACCTCCGACACCACGCTGCTGCGCGTGGTGTTCACCAGCGGGCTCGTCGAGTCGATCAGCGCGGCGTTCATGCTGGCGGGCGCGCTGGTGATGATGGCGGTCCTGGACGGCTTCCTGCTGCTGGTCACCCTGGCCGTGCTCGTCCTCGTCGGCGGGCTGGTCGGCCTGCTGATGCCGCGCATCAAGAACGCCTCCGAGCAGGCGCAGGCGTCGGTGGGCGAGATGGGCGCCGTCCTGGACCGCGTGCTGCAGGCCTTCCGCACGGTGAAATCCTCGGGCGCCGAAGGCCGGGAGATCACCGCCGTGGCCGCCGCCGCCCGCCGCGCCCGTGACCGCGGCGTGGCCGTCGCCTGGTGGACGTCGCTCGCGGGCACCGCCTCGTGGGGCGCCGCCCAGCTCACCTTCGTCGCCGTGCTCGGCGTCGGCGGTGCCCGCGTCGCCTCCGGCGCCCTGACCGTGTCGTCGCTGGTGGCCTTCCTGCTCTACCTGTTCTACCTCGTCGCGCCGATCGCCCAGCTGATCCAGGGCGCCACCCACGTGCAGGGCGGCCTGGCGGCGGCCGCGCGGATCCGGCAGATCGAGTCCCTGCCGGGCGAAGAGCCCGCGGACGGCTTCTCCGGCCGGGTGGACGCCGCCCCGGCCGGCGTCACGTTCGAGGGGGTCGTCTTCCGCTACGGCGACGACCGCCCCGCCGTGCACCGCGACGTCTCCTTCACCGCCCCGGCAGGCGGCATGACGGCGCTGGTCGGCCCGTCCGGCGCGGGCAAGTCCACCGTGTTCGCCCTGCTGGAGAGGTTCTACGAGCGGCAGGCCGGGCGGATCGCCGTCGACGGCCGCGACATCGGGCACTGGCCGCTGGCCGAACTGCGCGCCGCCATCGGCTACGTGGAGCAGGACGCGCCGGTGCTGGACGGCACCCTCCGGGAGAACCTGCTGCTGGCGGCCCCGCACGCCCGCGAGGCCGACCTGCGGCGCGCGCTCCGGCTGACGCGCCTGGAGGACCTCGTCACCCGGCTGCCCGCGGGGCTCGACAGCATGGTCGGCCACCGCGGCGTCATGCTGTCGGGCGGCGAGCGGCAGCGGGTCGCCATCGCCAGGGCGCTGCTGCGCCGGCCCCGGCTGCTCCTGCTGGACGAGGCCACCTCGCAGCTCGACGCGGTCAACGAACTGCTGCTGCGCGAGGTGATCGCCGAGGTGGCCGCGGAGACGACCGTGCTCGTCATCGCGCACCGGCTGTCCACCGTGGCGGGCGCCGACCTGATCGTCGTGATGGAGGACGGGCGGGTCAGGGCCACCGGCACACACGCCGGCCTGCTCCATGGCGACGCGCTCTACCGAGAGCTCGCCACCACCCAGCTCCTCACCCGACCGGCCTGACCCCCGCCCCCCGGCGGCGCCGCGCTCAGGCGTTCGCGGTGAACGCGGCGGCGTGGTCCCGGGCGAAGTCGGCGATGTCGCGCGGGGGGCGGCCGAGGAGTCCGGCGACGGCGTCCGTGGTGAAGTCGCCCCAGCCGGTGACGTACGCCTGCGCGTACTCCTCCAGCATGTCGACGATCCACTCAGGGACGCCGTGGCCGAGCAGCGTCTTGCGCTTGGCGTCGTCGCTGACCGGCAGGTACGTGACCTTCCTGCCGAGAGCCTCGCTCAGGTGGCCCGCCACCTCGTCGAACGTCACCGAGCGCGGTCCGGTGAGCGTGTACGTCCGGCCGTGGTGGCGGTCGGGGTCGTCGAGGAGCACCCGGGCGGCGCACTCGGCGATGTCGCGGGCGTCGATCATGCCCACCCGGGCCCGGCCGGCGTTGAGCGAGAACGTGCCGGTCGCGGCGACGTCGCCCGCCTCGTTCAGGAGGTTCTGCATGAACCAGTGCGGTCGCAGGATCGTCCAGAGCATGCCGCACCGTTCGAGCTCGGCGTCGGACAGGGCGTGCAGCCTGCCGCTGCGCGTCGGCGCGTCGTACGCCGAGCCGACGGCGGACAGGCGCACGACGCGTTCCGCCCCGGCCTGGCGGGCGGCCCACAGGACGTTCATGCTGTTCTCCGGCGCGCGGGGGCCGTTCGGGGGAAGCAGCCACACGTCCCGCACGCCGTCGAAGGCGGGGGCCAGTGATCGGGGGTCGCCGAGGTCGCCGACGAAGACCTCGGCCCCCTGCTCGCGCAGCGCGCCGGCTCTGGACTCGTCGCGGACGAGGACGCGCAGGTTGACCTCGGCCTCGCGCAGGGCGTTCATCAGCAGGGTGGACACCGTTCCGGTGGCCCCGGTGATCATTATGGTTCGGGACATGTTCCTTACTCCTTTTGCAGGTACGGATCAGTCGGACGAGCCGACGGGCGCCGGCTCGTGGCGGGAGGGCCGGGGCGGCGTGCCCGCGGCCCGGGTGAGGACGCGTTCCAGGACCCAGAGCGCGACGGTTCCGGCCGCGAGGATCGCGCCCAGGACGCACACGCCGGTCCAGCCGCCCCACGCCCAGGCCACCGACGTCAGCGCGGAGCCCACGGCGCCGCCGACGAAGAACGAGGTCATGAAGGCGGAGTTGATCCGGTTGCGGGCCTCGGGCCGGAGCGCGTAGACGACGTTCTGGCTGCTGTTGAGCACGCCCTGGTGCGCCAGGTCCAGCGCGATCACGCCGACGAGCAGCCAGACCAGGGAGTGCGCCCCGGCGCTGATGGCCGCCCACGACGCCAGCAGCAGGACCGTGCCCGCCCCGCTCACGAGCTGGACGTGGCCGCGGTCGGCCAGCCGCCCGGCCACCGTGGCGGTCAGCGCGCCGGCCGCGCCGACCAGGCCGAAGAGGCCGATGGCCGACTCCGACCAGTCGTAGGGGGCGCCGGCCAGCAGGAACGTCAGCGCCGTCCACAGCACGCTGAACGAGGCCAGGCTCAGGGCGGCGAGGGCGGCCCGCCACCGCAGCAGCGGCTCGTACCGGAACATCGCCACGGTGGAGCGCAGCAGGGCCAGGTAGGACAGGCGTCCGCCGTCGCCGCCGAGCCGGGGCAGGCGCACCCGCAGCAGCACGGCCATCAGCGCCATCAGGACGGCGTGCACCCAGTAGACCGTTCGCCAGCCGCCCAGGTCCGACAGCGCTCCGGACGCGGTGCGGGCCAGCAGCAGACCGAGCATCAGCCCGGTCATCACGGTGCCGACGACCCGGCCGCGCTCGGCCGGGTCCGCGAGCGTCGCCGCGAACGGCACCACGACCTGCGCGCCGACCGAGGTCAGTCCGGTCAGGGCGGTGCTGATCAGCAGCATCGTGCCGTCGGCCGCGGTGGCCGACACCAGCAGGAACAGCGCGGTGGCCGCGTAGAGCGCCACGGCCAGCCGCCGCCGCTCCACCAGGTCGCCGAGCGGCACCAGCAGGATCAGTCCCAGGGCGTATCCGGCCTGCGCGGCCGTCACCATGAGCGCCGCCGCGGACGGGCTCAGCCCCAGCTCCCGGCCGAGCACGTCGAGCAGCGGCTGGGCGAAGTAGTTGCCCGCGACGGCCAGCCCCGTCGCCGCCGACATGAGCAGCAGGAGCCCGCTGGACAGGCCGCCACCGGTACGGGTCGTCGTCGTCATGCGGTCCAGCATCGACGATGAGCGATCAATGAGTCCAACGCATGTTTGTCATGTCAACGATCGTGCTTCACGATTGATGGATGGAGCTTCAGCAGATGCGCTACGTCGTCGCGGTCGCGGAGACGAGGAACTTCACCCGTGCCGCCGAGCAGTGCCTGGTCGTCCAGTCGGCGCTGAGTCACCAGATCGCCCGGCTGGAGCGCGAGCTGGGCGCCAGGCTCTTCGACCGCACCAGCCGCCGGGTCCGGCTGACCCCGGCGGGCGAGGCGTTCCTCCCTGCGGCCCGCCAGGCCCTCGACGCCGCCGAGCGGGCCCGGGCCGAGGTGGCGGCCGCCGCCGGCGAGATCCGGGGCCGGCTGGCCATCGGCGCCATCCCCACCGTGACGGCGGTCGACCTCCCGGTCGCGCTGCGCCGCTTCCACCTGCGTCACCGCGCGGTACGGATCACCCTGCGGTCAGGCGCGAGCGAGGAGATGATCGAACGGGTCCGGCAGGGCATGATGGACCTCGCCTTCCTGGGGCTTCCCCTGGACGCGCGGCCCAAGGGCGTCCGTGGCCGCGAACTGGCCCGCGGCGCCCTGGTCGCCGTGGTGCCGCCCGGCCATCCCCTGGCCGCGGAGGACGGCGTCGAGCTGGGCGACCTGGCGGACGAGCCCTTCGTCGACTTCCCGGCGGGCAGCGCCGGGCGAGTCCAGTCGGACGAGGCCTTCGCCGCGGCCGGGGTGCGCCGCGAGGTCGCCTTCGAGGTGTCGACCCCGGACTTCATGGCGCGCCTGATCCGGCAGGGCCTGGGGATCGGCATGCTCCCCGAGGCGTTCGTGCCGGCCTTCCCCGACCTTCCCGTGGTCCGCCTCAGCGACGCCCCGGCCCGCGCCGAGCACCTGATCTGGAGCCGCCTGCGCCCCTCCCCCGCCGCCGCGGCCTTCCTGACCATGATCGGGATTCCGGCCGAGGACCTCTGATACCGGCGTGTCACGGCAAAGGAATTGACGAGACCGGCCCGCTGTGTCATTCTGATGGCGGCACCGAGGTTGACGCTAAAAGTAAGTGTGGACATTGGTTTCCCATTTACGTTAAGCTGCTTGCTCGCGCTGCCCTTCACCGCCCCGGTCTTCGCCGGGGCGTTCGGCATGCGCGCAGTCCGATTCCATTCCGTGCCCT
>NZ_JAPNNL010000022.1 GCF_027620315.1 Nonomuraea corallina
GCCACCGCGCCGCCGCCGGCCCCCGTCTGGCGCTCCGACGGCGCGTACCTGATCACAGGCGGGACGCGCGGGCTCGGCATGGCGCTCGCCCAGCATCTCGTCCGCGCGGGCGTACGGCGGCTCGCCCTGGTCGGCCGCACCCCGCTGGACCGCGAGGCTGGTGGGCTCACGGAAGCGGCCGAGCGCACCCTGCGCGACGTCGCCGAACTCTCGGCGAGCGGCGCGGAGGTGCTGCTGCTCACCGCCGACACCGGGGTGCCCGACCAGCTCAGGGAGGCGTTGCGGCGCGCCCGGGAGCGCTTCGGCTCGCTGACGGGCGTCATCCACGCCGCCGGACTCCCGGCCGCCGGCCTGCTGAGGCGGCGCACCGTCGCCGAGACCGCGCGGGTGCTCGCGCCGAAGGTCGCGGCCATGGGACCGCTGGCCGAGCTGGTCGGGCCCGACACCCCGGCCGCCGAACGGCCGGAACTGCTCGTGCTGTACTCCTCCGCGGTGACCGCGTTCGGCGGCATCGGCGAAGGCGACTACTGCGCCGCCAACACCGTCCTGGACGCGTACGGTGACGCGCTGGCCGCCACCGCCCCTTCGACCAGGGTCGTGTCGGTCGCCTGGGGCCCCTGGCAGCACGACGTGTGGCAGTCGCGGAACCTCAAGTCGGCCGGAGGACTGGCCGACCGGGTGGCCGCCTACCGCGCCCGGTACGGCTTTGCCGACGACGCGGGCTGTGCCCTGCTGGACCGGATCGTGGCCGGCGGCCACGGCAGCGTGATGGCGGTGCGGCAGCCGCTGCACCAGGTGCTGGACGCCTGGACGAGCATGCTCGACCTGGACGACCTCGTCGGCTCCGCCTCCGCGGTGCCCGTGGGCGAGAGGTTCCCGCGCCCGAGGCTGCGCACCGACTTCGCCGCGCCGCGCACCGAGGCGGAGTCCGAGATGGCCGAGCTGTGGGGCGCCTACCTCGGCATCGACCAGGTCGGCGTGCACGACCCGTTCTTCGACCTCGGCGGCAACTCCCTGGTCGGCATGGCCATGATGCTCGCGATCGAGCAGAGGCGGGGCCGCCCGGTCCCGCCCGCGCTGCTGTTCGAGCACCCGACCGTGGCGGAGTTCGCCGCCGCGCTCGACGACGCGGACGACGCGGACGGCGGGGGAGACCGGGATTCGCTCACCACCAGTTCGGCACGGGGGCAACGGCGGCGCCGGGCCCGTTCCAGTAACCGGAAATGAGGTCGGAAGACGTGATCGACGACATCGAGACCGAGAACTCCGGCACCGACATCGCCATCGTCGGCATGTCGGGCCGTTTCCCGGGGGCGTCCGACGTCGCCGAGCTGTGGTCCGCCGTCCGGGCGGGGGCGTCCGGGATCACCCGGTTCTCCGACGACGAGCTGCGCGCCGCCGGCGTCCCCGAGGACGTGCTGGCCGATCCCGCGTACGTGAAGGCCGCGCCGGTGATCGAGGGCGTCGAGCTGTTCGACGCGGCCTTCTTCGGGTTCAGCCCGAAGGAGGCGCAGATCCTCGACCCGCAGCATCGGCTGTTCCTGGAGCACAGCCACGCGGCCCTGGAGGACGCGGGCTGCGACCCCCGGCGCTTCGACGGCTCCATCGGGGTGTTCGGCGGCTGCGCGCACAGCTCGTACATGCAGAACAACCTGCTGCCCAGCGGCATCGGCGCGGTGATGGGCGACCTCGCGCTCGGGCTGGCCAACGACAAGGACTCGCTGACCACCCGGGTGGCCCACACCCTGGGGCTGACCGGCCCGTCGTACGGCGTGCAGAGCTACTGCTCGACGTCGCTGGTCGCGGTCTGCGCCGCGGCCACCAGCCTGGCCGGCTTCGAGTGCGATCTGGCCCTGGCCGGCGGCGTCGCGGTCAGCGTCCCGCACCGCGTCGGCTACCTCTACCAGCAGGGCGGCATCTCCCCGCCGGACGGCGAGTGCCGCGCCTTCGACGCGACCGGCCTCGGCGCCCCGCTCGGCAGCGGCGTCGGCGTGGTCGCGCTGCGCCGGCTGGAGGACGCGCTCGCCGACGGCGACCAGATCTACGCCGTCCTGCGCGGCTGGGCGGTCAACAACGACGCCGGCCGCAAGGTCGGCTTCACCGCGCCGGGCGTGCAGGGCCAGGCGGCGGTGATGGCCGAGGCCCTGGCCAGCGCCGACCTGACGGCCGCCGACATCGACTACGTCGAGGCGCACGGCACCGGCACCGCGCTCGGCGACGCCGCCGAACTGGCCGCGCTCCAGCAGGTGTTCCGCGGGCAGTCGCTGCTGATCGGCTCGGTCAAGACCAACCTCGGCCACCTCGACCGGGCGGCCGGGGTCACCAACCTGATCAAGGCGGCGCTGGCGCTGCGCGACGACGAGATCCCCCCGACGCTCAACCTCACCGAGCCCAACCCGCAGCTCGGCGCGGGCGACGCCCGGCTGGAAGTGGTGACCCGGCGGCGCGCCTGGCCCCGCACGACCGGGCACGTCCGCCGGGCGGGAGTGAGCGCGTTCGGCATCGGCGGCACCAACGCCCACGTCGTGCTGGAGGAGGCGCCGCTGGTCCCCAGGACGGAGGAGGAGCCGCGCCCCGAGCCGCTGGTGTGGTCGGCCCGCACGGCCGCCGCCGCCGACGAGATGACCGCGCGTCTGGCCGCCCACCTGGCCGGGCCGGGGAACGGGACGCGCCTCGCCGACGTGGCCCACACCCTGCAGAACGGCCGGCAGGTCTTCGGCCACCGCAGGATGCTGGTGGCCGCGTCCACCGCCGAGGCCGCCGCCGCCGTCCACGACGGGGCGGTGCTGGGCCGCGCCGAGAGCCGCGCCGACCGGCCGGTCGCCTTCCTCATCGCCGGGACCGGCGAGCAGTACCCGGGCATGGCGGCCGAGCTGTACCGCACCGAGCCCGTCTTCCGGCAGACGCTCGACGAATGCCGCACCGTGCTGCGCGGCCGGATGGGCGGCGCCGACCCGCTCGCCGAGATGCTGGCCCCGCGTGCCGCCGCCGGTGACCTGAGCGCCCTGCTCGGCCGCGGCCCGGCCGCCGCCGCGACCCCGACCGGCGTGCTCCAGCCCGCCCTGTTCGCCGTCGAGTACGCGCTCGCCACCCTGGTGTGCTCGTGGGGCGTGCGTCCCGCCGTCCTGGCCGGCTACAGCCTGGGCGAGTACGTCGCCGCCTGCCTGGCCGGAGTCCTGTCACCGGAGTCGGCGCTGGCCCTGGTGGCGCACCGCGCGCGGCTCATCGACGCGCTGCCCGAGGGCGCGATGAGCGCCGTCCCATTGCCCGCCGCCGAGGCGCGCGAACGCCTGGCACGGGCCGGGATCACGGGCGTGGACGTCGCCGCCGTCAGCGGCCCCGAGCTGACCGTGCTGGCGGGAGAGCCGCACGCCATGGCGGAGGTGCGCGCCCTGCTGGAGGCCGACGCGGTGCCGTGCCGCCCGCTGGCCACCACGCACGCCTTCCACTCGGCCATGATGGAGCCGATCCGCGAGGAGCTCACGGCGTGGATCGCGGAGAACGTGACCCTGAACGCGCCGCGCGTGCCGTACGTGTCCAACGTGACCGGCGCCCTGGCCACCGCAGAACAGGTGACCGACCCCGCCTACTGGGCCGAGCACATGTGCGCCCCCGTTCAGTTCGACGCCGTCCTGGCCACGCTGCTGCGGCAGGAGGGCGAGGCGGCGCTGCTGGAGATCGGCCCCGGGCAGTCGCTCGGCGCGATGGCCCGCGGGCACCGCGACTGCGCCCGCGAGCGCTGGCCGCTGGTCGTGGCCACGCTGCCGGGCGCGCAGGACCCCCGCCCGGCCACCGCCGTGCTGGCCGAGGCCGCCGGGCGGCTGTGGCTGGCGGGCGTGCCGGTCGACTGGGCCGGCTACCGCCAGGACCGGCCGGTCGCCAAGGTCGGCCTGCCCACCTACCCCTTCCAGCGCGAGCGTTACTGGGTGGACCCCCCGAGCACCGTTCCGGCCCCCGTTTCCGGTGCCGTTTCCGGTGCCCTCTCCGAGGGTGTGGCCGGCGCCGTTCCTGGTGCCGAGGTCGGGTCCGGGGTCGGGCCCGGCGTCGCGGCGGGACAGCCTGAGCCGCACGTACGGCTGATGGACACGCGGTGGACGACAGCCCCGGCGCCGCCGCAGCCGGCGGCGCCGGTCGCCCGCTGCGTCCTGCTGACGGGCCCCGCCGAGGCGGCCGGAGCCCTGACCCGCACGCTCCGCGCCGACGGGATCGAGGTGGTGACTATCACCTCGTCGGACGCCTTCGCGGAGACCGGGGACGGCTACGCCATCGACCCCGCGTCAGCGGCCTCCCACGCCGAGCTGGTCGCACGGCTGGCGGAAAGGCCCCTGGAGGGCCGGACGGGCGAGCCGGCGGGCGGCGTCCCCACCGTGCTGGTGGACCTGAGGCTGCTCGGCGAGAGAGAACCGTCCTCCGACGGCCGCGCCTGGCTGCCGCCCCTGGCACGCCTGTTCGACGCCTGGGGCGAGTCCGGGACCGGGGTGCGCGTCCTCCTGGCCACCTCGGGCGGGCAAGCGGTGACAGCCGGCGAGGTCCCCCACCCCGGGCAGGCCGCCGCCGCCACCCTGCCGATGGTCGCCAACCAGGAGTACCTGAACCTGGACTGCGCCACCGTGGACCTGGACCCCGAGGCGGGTCCCGCGGCGGTCGCCGAGGCGCTCGCCGCCGAGATCCGCCGGCCCTCCGGAGAGGTGTTCACCGCCTACAGACAGGGCCGCCGCCTGGTCCGCGTGTTCACCCCCCAAGACTCCACCGAACCCCCCGAGGAGACCGGCGGGTGCGCGATCCGGCAGGGCGGCACGTACCTGATCACCGGCGGCCTCGGGGACGTCGGACTGCTCGTCGCCGGGCATCTGGCCCGAGGGGGCGCCCGGCGCCTGATCCTCACCAGCCGCCGGGGCGTGCCCGAGGACGACGGCGACCCCCGCCGCGAGGGCGTGCGCCGGTTGCGCGAGCTCGGCGCCGAGGTGCTCACCCCCCGGGTCGACGTCACCGACGCCGCCGCCATGCGCGCCGTGCTCGACGACGCGCTTCGCGGCCCGGCCGGCCAGGCCCCCCAGGAGGGGGCGCGGCTGGACGGGGTGGTGCACGCCGCCGCCGACACCGGACAGGACACCTTCCACCCGCTGCGCGACCTCGACGACGCCGCCGTGGAGAAGAACTACGCCGCCAAGGTCGGCGGCGCGCTGGTTCTGGAACGGCTGCTGGACGAGCTGCCCGCCGACCGCGCGCCCGACTTCTGCCTGCTGTTCTCCTCCACCTCCGCCGTGCTGGGCGGCATCGCGTTCGCCGGGTACGCGGCGGCGAACGCCGCGCTGACCACGATCGGTCAGCGCAACGACGCCCGCCGCGGCACCACCCGGTGGCTGAGCGCCGCCTGGGACACCTGGGCGGTCACGCTCGGCCGGATCGAGGGCGGGATGGGCGCGGCGATGGCCGCCCACTCCATGAGCTCCGAGCAGGCGCTGGCCGCCTTCGACGACCTGCTGGCCGTCTCCCGGCCCAGTCTCGTCGTGGCCGCCGGCGGCCTGGACGACCGGCTGCCGCACGCCCTGCCCGCCGCCGGACCGGCCACGGCCGTCGCGGCCGGCGACCGGTTTCCGCGCCCGGAGCTGCCGCAGCCCTACACGCCGCCGCTGTCGGCGGCGGAACGGGACCTGGCCGATCTCTGGTCGGAGGTGCTGGGCATCGAACCGGTGGGCACCCGGGACAACTTCTTCGACCTCGGCGGCAATTCACTGGTCGCGCTGCAGATGCTCGCGCTGGTGAAGCAGCGGTTCGGCGTCGCGGTGCCGACCGTGACGCTGTTCGAGGCGCCGACCGTCGCCACCCTGGCGGCCGTCGTCGCCGAGCGCGTCACCCCGCGGGCGCCCGCGCTGCGGGTCACCGAGGCGCCGCGGCGCGACGTCGGCGAGCCGGTCCGGTCGGATCAGGCCGACCAGGATGACCGGCGGATCGCCGTCGTCGGCATGGCCGGGCGCTTCCCCGGCGCGAGCGACGTCGGCACGTTCTGGCGCAACCTGCGCGACGGCGTCGAGTCCATCACCTTCTTCTCCGAGGAGGAGCTGCTGGCGGCCGGGGCCGACCCCGGGCAGATCAAGGACCCCGCGTACGTGCCCGCCAGGCCGGTGCTGGACGACATCAGCGGCTTCGACGCCGCCTTCTTCGGCATGAGCCCGCGGATGGCCGCGATCAACGATCCGCAGCAGCGGGCCTTCCTGGAGGTGTGCTGGGAGGCGCTGGAGCAGGCCGGGTACGCGGCGCCCGAGCACCGCGGCCGGGTCGGCGTGTTCGGCGGCGCCAACATCAGCACGTACCTGCTGCGGATGACCGACCACCTGCTCGGCGGCGGGCAGCAGGAGTTCAGCGACTTCGAGGTCATCATGGGCAACGACAAGGACGCCCTGACCACGACCGTCTCGTACCTGCTCGACCTGTACGGGCCGAGCGTGGCCGTGCAGACCTTCTGCTCCACCTCGCTGGTCGCCGCCCACCTGGCGGTGCGCAGCCTGCGGGCCGGCGAGTGCGAGCTGGCGCTGGCGGGCGGCGTCTCGATCCGGGTGCCCGACCGGGTGGGCCACCTGTTCGGGCCGGGAGGGCAGGAGTCGCCTGACGGGCACGTGCGCGCCTTCGACGCCGGGGCCAAGGGCAGCATGTTCGGCGACGGCGCGGCCGCGGTGCTGCTCAAGCGGCTGCCCGACGCCGTGCGCGACGGCGACCACATCTGGGCGGTGATCCGCGGCTCCGCCATGAACAACGACGGCGCGCTCAAGGTCGGCTACACGGCGCCCAGCGTCGTCGGCCAGGCCAGGGTGATCGCCGACGCGATGGCCGACGCGGGCGTCACCGGCGAGGACATCAGCTACGTCGAGGCGCACGGCACGGCCACCGAGCTGGGCGACCCGATCGAGGTGGCCGCGCTGACCCGCGCGTTCGGTCCCACCAGGGACAAGGGGTACTGCCCGATCGGGTCGGTGAAGACCAATGTCGGGCACCTGGACCGGGCCGCCGGCGCGAGCGGCCTGATCAAGACCTCGCTGGCGGCCAGGGAGGGCGTGATCCCGCCCAGCCTGCACTACACCAGCCCCAACCCGGAGATCGACTTCGAGGACAGCCCGTTCTACGTCAACGCCGAGCTGTCCCCCTGGCGCACCCGCGACGGCCGCCCGCGCATCGCGGGCCTCAACTCCCTCGGCATGGGAGGGACCAACGTGCACATGGTCATCGAGGAACCGCCCCACCGGCCCGATCCCCGGCCGCCGGCCCGCCGCTACCAGGTGCTGCCCGTCTCGGCGCGGAACGCCCCCGCGGCCGACGCCGCCGTGCGGCGGCTGGGCGAGCACCTGGCCGCCGAGCCCGGCCAGCGGCTCGCCGACGTGGCCTACACGCTGCAGGTCGGCCGCAAGACGTTCGAGCACCGGCGGGCGCTGGTCGCCGCCGACGGGCAGGCCGCCGCGGCCGCGTTCACCGGCTCGCGCCGGGAAGGGCTGCTGGGCCGGGTGGACACCGTACGGGACCGCCGGACGGGCTTCCTGCTGACAGGGGTCGGCGAGCAGTACCCGGGCCTGGCCGGCGACCTCTACCGGCACGAGCCCGCCTTCCGCGCGGCCCTGGACGAGTGCCTGGAACTGCTGGAGCACCACCTCGGCGACGCCGGGCTCGCCGGCCTGCTGACCGGCGAGCGCGAGTCCGGCGCCGGCCTGGCCGCCCTGCTGGGCCGTGCGCCCACCGGCGGGGGAGGCTCCGGCGGCGCGCCCGGGGATCCCGCCGCCGGGGAGAGTCGGAACGCGGCGCTGCAGCGCACCGACGTGGTCCAGCCCGCGCTGTTCGCCGTCGAGTACGCGCTGGCCCGCACCCTGATGTCCTGGGGCCTGCGACCGGCGGTCATGCTCGGCTACAGCCTCGGCGAGTACGTCGCCGCCTGCCTGGCCGGAGTCCTGTCGCTGCCCGACGCCATCGCCCTGGTCGCGCACCGGGCCAGACTGATCGCCGCGCTGCCGCCGGGCGCGATGCTGGCCGTCTCGCTCCCGATGGACGTCCTGCGCCGCCGCTTCACCCTGCAGCAGCGCGGGCTCGACGTCGCCGCCGTCAACGGCCCCGAGACCGTCGTGGTCGCCGGGCCGGTGGACGCGGTCGGGGAACTCGCCGCCGACCTGCGCCTGGCCGGGATCGCCTGCCGGCCGCTGGAGACCACGCACGCGTTCCACTCCCGCATGCTGGAGCCGGTGAGCGACGAGCTCACCCAGTGGATCAAGGCCGAGGTCACGCTCAACCCGCCGGCGCTGCCGTACATCTCGAACGTGACCGGTGCGATCGCCGACGCCGAGCTCGTGTGCGACCCCGGCTACTGGGCCAGGCACATGTGCGCGACCGTGCTCTTCCAGGCCGGGGTCGAGACCCTGCTGGCCGAGCCGGAGCTGGCCCTGGTCGAGATCGGCCCCGGCCAGTCGCTGGGCGCGCTGGTGCGCGGGGCCGGCTGCCCGGCCGAGCGCTGGTCCCTGATCACCCACACGCAGCCCGGCGCGAGCGACCTCAGGCCGGGGGACGAGGTGCTGGCGGACTGCCTGGCCCGGCTCTGGCTCTGCGGCGTCACCGTCGACTGGGACGCCTACCACGGGCGCGCCGAGGGCGCCGACCCCGCGGAGCTGCCCGGCCGGATCCCGCTGCCCACCTATCCGTTCCAGCGGCAGCGCTACTGGATCGACCCGCCTGCCAGGACCGAGGTGGGCCGCCAGGCCGCGGCCGAGCCCGAGGACCTGTTCGAGGCCATCACGAGCCTGCCCAAGCTGCCCGAGGACGAGTGGCTCTACCTGCCGGTGTGGCAGCAGACGGCGCCGACCGGCGCGGCGGGGCGCTCACCCGGCTCGTGGCTGGTCTTCACCCGCGACGGGCTGGCCGACGAGGTGCTGGCGGCCCTGCGCGGCGTCGCCGCGAGGACCGGCGCCGCCGTCACGGAGGTGCGCCCCGGCGACGCGTACGCGGCCGGCGCCGGCGGCCACACGGTCAGGCCGGGCGACGTCGCCGACATGCTCGCCGTCCTGCGCGACCTGCGCGCGGCGGGACGGCCGCTGGAGCGGGTGGTGCACCTGTGGAACCTGGACCCCGACGCGCACGACACCGCCATCGCCCGCGGCCTGCACACCCTCGTCGCGCTGGCCCGCGCCGCCGGCGAGTCCGGCATCGGCGAGTGGTCGCTCGACGCCGTCGTCTCCGGCACCCAGCAGGTGCTCGGGGAGGAGGTGGCCCACCCGGCCGGGGCCACGCTGCTCGGGCCGTCGCTGGTGATCCCGCTGGAGTACCCGGGCGTGGACACCCGCCTGATCGACCTGCCCGCGGGCCCGTCCGCGCGCGACCTGCGGAGCCTGGCCGCCGAGCTGGCCGGCGCGCGGGAGGACCGGACGGTCGCGCTGCGCCACGGCCGCCGCTACGTCCCCGGCTACGCCAGGATGCCCGCCCCGCCGCTGCCCGACGGCCCGGCCGCCGACGCCACCGGGCTGCGCCAGGAAGGCGTCTACCTGATCACCGGCGGGCTGGGCGGCATCGCGCTCGGCCTGGCCGAGCACCTGGCCCGCGACTACCGGGCCAAGCTGGTCCTGCTGGCCAGGCGCGGCCTTCCGCCGCGCGCCGACTGGCCCGCCGTCCTGTCCGGCGCGCGCGCCGCCGACGACGTCACGCGGGACAGGGTACGGCGGGTCACCGAGCTGGTCGCGCTGGGGGCGGAGGTCGAGGTCGTCACCGGCGACGCCGCGAGCGCCGCGGACGTGCGCCGCGCCGTCGAGGCGGCGACCGGGCGCTTCGGCGCGCTGCACGGCGTGCTGCACGCGGCCGGAGTCCCGGCCATGGGCCTGATGCAGTTCAAACGCCCCGAGGAACTGGACGAGGTGCTCGCCCCCAAGATCGGCGGAGCGCTGGCGCTGGCCGAGGCGCTGCGCCTCGGCCGGCCGGACGAGGTGGAGCTGGACCTCCTGGTGCTGTTCTCCTCGATCACCTCCGCGACCGGCGGCGGCCCCGGCCAGGTGGACTACTGCGCCGCCAACGCCTTCCTGGACGGCTACGCCTGCGAGCTGGCCGCGACCGGGCGCCGCGTGGTGTCCGTCGGCTGGGGCGAGTGGACGTGGAACGCCTGGGAGGCCGGGCTCGACGGGTACGAGGAGGCGCTGCGCGACTTCTTCCGGCAGAACCGGGCCCGCGTCGGGATCGGCTTCGCCGACGGCTGGCGCTCGCTGCTGCGGGCGCTGGCCACCGGCGAGCCGCGGGTCGTGGTGTCCACGCAGGACTTCCCCACGCTGGTGAGCGGCAGCTCCCGCTTCACCCTGGAGGCGGTCACCTCGCCCGCCATGGGCGGCGGGAGCGAACGCCACCCCCGGCCCGAGCTGGTCACCTCCTACCAGGAGCCCGACGGCGCCACCGAGGAGGCCATCGCCGCGATCTGGGGCGAGTCCCTGCGGCTGGACCAGGTCGGCGTGCTGGACAACTTCTTCGAACTGGGCGGCAACTCCCTGCTCGGCGTCGCCATCGTGGCCTCGGTCCGGCGCGCGTTCGAGCTGGCGGAACTGCCGCCGCACATCCTCTACGAGGCGCCGACGGTGGCGGCCCTGAGCCGCACCGTCGACGCCCTCGTCTCGGGCGCGGCCACCGCCGTCGCGGACGGCGGCAGCCAGGTACGGGCCCAGCTGAGGCGTTCGGGCCTGGAGGCCTCGGCCGCACGCAGACGCGGCAGGTGAGGACGCCGCGGGACCACCGAACCAGCGATCTAGGAGCGCAAACGATGAGTGGAACGGAGACGACATGACGGTGATCGGGGTGATCGGCGCCGGCGTCATGGGAGTCGGCGTCGCCCAGAACCTCGCCGCGACGGGTCACGACGTGGTGCTGGTCGACAAGGACGAGCGGACGCTGGCCGACGCGCTGGCGACCATCAGGCACAACACCCGGATGAGCCGCCTCATGGGCGGCCCCGCCCTGGACCCCGACGAGGTCCTGTCCAGGATCACCACCGCCGTCGGGGCCGCGGGCGCCGCCAAGGCGGACCTCGTCATCGAGAACGTGACCGAGAACTGGGACGTCAAGCGGGAGGTGTACGAGACGCTGGACGCCGAGTGCGGCCCCGGCACCGTCTTCGTGGTCAACACCTCCGCCATCCCGATCACCAAGGTCGGCGCGGTCACCGGCCGCCCGGACCGGGTGATCGGGGTGCACTTCATGAACCCGGTGCCGGCCAAGCCGGTCGTGGAGCTGATCCCCGGCTTCCACACCTCGCAGGAGACGATCGAGCGTACCGAGGCCCTGCTGAGCGCCATGGGCAAGAAGGCCGTGCGGGTCAAGGACTCCTCCGGCTTCGTCTCCAACCGGGTGCTGATGCTCACCGTGAACGAGGCGGCCTACCTCGTGCACGAGGGTGTGGCGGACGCCGCGTCGGTGGACGAGGTGTTCCGCGGCTGCTTCGGCCACCCCATGGGTCCGCTGGAGACCGCCGACCTGATCGGCGTCGACACGATCCTCTACAGCGTCGAAGTGCTCTACGAGCACTACGCCGACAGCAAGTACCGCCCCTGCCCGCTGCTGAAGCAGATGACCGACGCCGGGCTGCACGGCCGCAAGTCCGGCAGGGGCTTCTACACCTACGACTCGAACTGAAAGGGAGCCACCTCCATGTCCGTTACCGCGATAGACCAGATCCTCGCCTTCGTACGGGAGCGTTACCCGCAGGCGGAGATCGACGCATCCCAGGACATCTTCGCCCTCGGCTTCGTCAACTCGCTGTTCGCGATGGAACTGGTGATGTTCGTGGAGAAGACCTTCGAGGTCACCATCCCCAACGAGGAGCTGCGGATCGACAACTTCAGGACCGCGGACACCATGGCCACGCTGGTGGCCAGGCTCGCGCCCGACGCGGCCGCCGCGTGACGCTCACCGACCCGGCGCCGGCCGCGCCCATCGCGCCGGCCGCCGGGCGAGTCACCGACCGGCGTTCGGCCCGCGCGTTCGTCGACACGCACGTGGTGCCGCGCGCCGACGCCTACGACCGGGAGGGCCGCGTCCCCGAGGACCTGCTGAGCCAGGTCGCGGAGGCGGGCCTGTGGGCGCCGTTCCTGCCGCCCGGCTCGGGCGGCATCGGGATGGACATGGTCACCCTGGGCGAGGTGCACGAGGAGGTGGGGCGCGGCTGCTCCTCCCTGCGCAGCCTGCTCACCGTCCACACCATGGTGGCGTGGACGGTGCAGCGGTGGGGCACCGCCGCCCAGCGTGACCGGTGGACGCCGGCGCTCGGCAGCGGTGCCGTGCTCGGCGCGTTCTGCCTGTCGGAGCCCGGCGCGGGCAGCGACACCGCGGGGATCACCACGACCGCCGTCGAGTCCGGCGGCGGCTGGGTGCTGAACGGGGTCAAGACGTGGACCACGGGCGGCCAGCGCGCGGACCTGTTCCTGGTGTTCGCCCGCACCGCCGCCAGCATCGGCGCCTTCCTGGTCGGCAGGGACGCGCCGGGCGTGCGGGTACGGCCCATCGACGACATGCTCGGCACCCGCGCCTCCATGCTGGCGGAGATCTCCTTCGAGGACGTCGAACTCGGCCCCGACGCGCTGCTCGGCCCGAGCGGCTTCACCGCGGGCATGGTGCTCACCGGCACCCTCGACCTCGGCCGCTACAGCGTGGCCGCGGGCTCGCTGGGCATCCTCCAGGCGTGCCTGGAGGCGTCCTCCGCCTACGCCGCGCACCGCAGGGTCGGCGGGTCGCCGCTGCGCGACCTGCCGCTGATCCAGGCCAAGCTGTCCGACATGGTGACCGACGCGCGGGCGGCCAGGCTGCTGCTCGCCGAGGCCGGCCGGCTCAAGGACGCCGGTGACTCGGCGACGCTCATGGCCACCTGGATCGCCAAGTACTTCGCGTCCACGGCCGCCGTGCGGCACGCGGCCGAAGCGGTGCAGATCCACGGCGCCAACGGGTGCAGCCCGGACTTCCCGGTCGCGCGCCTGTACCGGGACGCCAAGGTGATGGAGATCATCGAGGGCAGCAACGAGATCCAGCGGATCACCATCGCCGGCCAGGCGGAGAGGGAGAAGACCCCATGTCCGTGACCACGACAGCCGTCACCGCGACGCCCCCGCTGCCGGAGAAGCCGAAGCGGGGCCGGATCAAGTGCATCGTGTGGGACCTCGACAACACCCTGTGGGACGGGGTGCTCCTGGAGGACGGCGACGTCACCGTGCGCCCCGCCGTCGTCGAGCGGATCCACGAGCTCGACCGCAAGGGCATCCTGCACTCCGTCGCCAGCAAGAACGACAGGGACGCGGCCATGGAGAAGCTGCGCGCCTTCGGGCTGGAGGAGATGTTCCTGTACCCGCAGATCAACTGGAACCCCAAGTCGGACTCCATCCGGCACCTCGCCAAGGCGCTCAACCTCGGCCTGGACGCCTTCGCGTTCGTCGACGACCAGCCGTTCGAGCTCGCCGAGGTGGCCCACGGGATCCCCGAGGTGACCTGCGTGGACGTCCTGGAGCTGGAGGAGGCGCTGGAGCGGCCGGAGTTCCGGCCGCGTTTCGTCACCGACGAGTCCGCCCTGCGGCGCGGCATGTACCGCAGCCAGATCGCCAGGGACGAGCTGGAAGGCGAGTTCGTCGGCACGAACGAGGAGTTCCTGGCCGGCCTGGAGATGTCGTTCACCATCGCGCCCGCCAGAAGGGAGGACCTGCAGCGGGCCGAGGAGCTGACCGTGCGGACCAACCAGCTGAACTCCACCGGCCGCACCTACTCCTACGAGGAGCTGGACGCGCTGCGTGAGTCGCCGGACCACCTGCTCCTGGTGGCCTCGCTCACCGACCGGTTCGGCGGCTACGGCAAGATCGGCCTGGCCCTGGTGGAGAAGGGCGAGGACGCCTGGTGGCTGCGCATGATGCTGATGTCGTGCCGGGTGATGTCGCGCGGCGTCGGCATGGTGCTGCTCAACCACGTGCTGCGGCTGGCGGTGGAGGCGGGCGCGAAGGTGCGGGCCGACTTCGTGGAGACGGGCCGCAACCGGATGATGCAGGTGACGTACGCGTTCGCCGGGTTCCACGAGGTCGCCAGGGACGGCGCGCACGTCGTGCTGGAGGCCGACCTGACCGCGGTGCAGCCGCCGCCGCCGTACGTGAAAGTCGAGATCGTCGAGTGAGGAACCCACATGACCGTCTATGACGAGACGACCGACGGCCTCCTGGCGAGCTGGCTGCCGTTCCGCGCCCTGACCGGCGCCGAGCCCGGCGCGCTGCCGCTCTACTGCCTGCCGCACGCGGGCGGCGCCGCCTCGGCCTTCCGGTCGTGGCAGCGCGAGCTGCCGGGGGTCGCGGTGCAGCCGGTGCAGCTGCCGGGGCGGGAGAGCAGGCACAGGGAGCAGCCCTACCTGCGGATGGAGCCGCTGGTCTCCGACCTGGCCGACGCGGTGCTCGCCGACGTCGAGCTGTCGGCCGCGGGCCACCGGTACGCGCTGTACGGGCACAGCCTCGGCGGCCTCGTGGCCTTCGAGCTGACCAGGGAGGTCAGGCGGCGCGGCGGCCCGCTGCCGGTGCACCTGTTCGTCTCCGGCGCCGACGCCCCGCACGTCACCTACGAGCGCGGGCGGCCGGTCCGCGACATGACCAGGCCGCAGGTGGTGGCGCTGCTGCGCAAGCTGGGCGGCACCCCGGAGTGGCTGCTGGCCGACCCGGGGGCGCTGGAGATGATCCTGCCCGCCGTGCAGGCCGACTTCACCGTCAAGGAGACCTACCGCTACACGGACGAGCCGCCGCTGGCCGTGCCGATCTCGGCGATGCCCAGCGGCGCCGACCCGCGCGTCGCGCCGGCGAAGGTGGCGGCGTGGCGGGACCAGACCGCGGGCGCGTTCGCGCTGCACCCCTTCGAGGGCGGCCACTTCGCGGTCTTCGAGCAGGCGCCGAGGACCCGGGGCATCGTGGCCGAGGCGCTGCGGCCGTGGGTGTGAGGGTCTGGCGGGCCGACCTGGACCGCCCGGAGCGGCCGGAGTGGTGGCACTGCCTGTCGGCCGCCGAGCGCGAGAAGGCCGAGGCGCTGGCGGAGCCGCTGGCGCGGCGGCGCTACGTGGCCGCGCACGCGGCCCTGCGCGCCGTCCTGGGACGCCTGTGCAGGCTGCCCGCCGGGCGGCTCGTGTTCGGCGCCGGCGAGTCGGGCCGCCCCTGCCTGCGGACCCCCGCAGGACGGCGGCGGCCCGACTTCAACCTGTCCCATTCGGGGCGGTGGGCGCTGATCGCGGTGACGGAGCCGGGCGGCCGGGTCGGCGTCGACGTGGAACGCGTCCGCGACGACTTCGACCACCTGGAGATGGCGCGGCGGATGTACCAGCCGGAGGAGGCCGCCCGGGTCCTCGCGGCCGGGCCGGAAGCGGGCCTGGCGGAGTACTTCCGGCTGTGGACGGCCAAGGAGGCGTACGTCAAGGCGAGCGGGGCCGGGCTGGCCGGCCTGCGCGACGTCCTCGTGCGCCCCGACGCCGGCACGTGCGCGCGAAGCCGGGGAGGGAGCGTGTCGTCACGCTCCCTCCCCGGCTCCGCCGCCGCCGTCCGCTGGCTGGACGTCGCTCCCGGCTACGCCGCCGCGGTGCTCACGACCGCTTCGACACCGGCACCACGTACCGGCTGAAGACCAGGTCGCGCAGCACGTCGTCGCCGCCTTCCACGATCGAGACGTACCGCATGTCGCGCAGCAGCTTGCCGATCACCGCCTCGTGGGTGTAGCCGAGGCCGCCGAACATCTCCGAGGCCGCCGAGGCGATCCGCCAGCCGGTCTGGCCGCAGAACATCTTCGTGGTGAGCGCCGACTTCAGCGTGCCCACCCGCATGAACTCCTCGCCGGCGTCGGGCCTGGCCGCGATCGCGTCGTAGGCGCGCGCCGCGGCCAGGCACTGGTTGGTCATGACCTCGATCTCCATCTCGAACTGGCCGAGACGGGAGGCGAAGACCGCGTTCGAGGTGAGCGGGGCGCCCTTCACCGACTTGGACTTGCCGTACTCCATGCACACGTCGCGGATCCGGCGGGCGATGCCCAGCGCGGTCGTGGCGATCAGGATGCGGCTGGCGTTCAGGCCGATCTCCAGCAGTCGCAGCCCGTTGCCGCGCAGGACGTTGCCCGCCGGCACCCGGACGCCGGACAGCGACACCTGGTAGGTCGCCGAGGCGCGCAGCCCGATCACGTCCCATCGCTTCTCCACGGTGACGCCCGGCGCGTCCCCGGGGACCAGCACGGCCAGGTAGCCGGACGGGTCGTCGGCGACGCGCGCGATCACCACGATGAACCGCGCGAAGGCGGTGTTGGTGGAGAACGCCTTCTGGCCGTCGAGCACCACCGTGTCGCCCTCGCGCCGTGCCGTGGTGCCGATCCTGGCCAGCTCGCTGCCGGCGGCGTGCTCGCTGCCCAGCGTGGCGGCGAAGCCGCCGCCCGCCAGTCCGCCCAGGTGCTCCTTGCGCAGTTCCTCGCTGCCGTACCACTGCACCATGCTCGTCGTGAGCACCGGGATGAACAGGGTGAAGGCCACCCCGGCGTCGGCGTACGCGAGCTCGGAGGTGATCCGGACGCTCTCCTCCAGGCTGAGACCGAGCCCGCCGTACTCCTCGGGCAGCCACCATCCGGCCAGGCCGGTGGCGCCGAACCGCTCGTACAGCGGCAGCGGCGCCTCGGCCAGCGAGTCGAGGTAGTCGTCCTTGCCGGTCAGCTCGCGCCGGACGAACCCGCGCAGGGTCCGCAGGTGCTCGGGAGAGTTCATCGCCGGGGTCACTCCTCGTCGTCGCGGGCGTCGAGCAATTCGGCCAGCTGGCGCACGGTGGGGCACTCCAGGAGCCCGGTCACCGGCACCGAGGCGTTGAGCGTCTTGCGGATCCGGGTGGTCAGCTCGATCGCCAGCAGGGAGTGCCCGCCCAGCTCGAAGAAGTTGTCCAGGGCGCCGATCGGCTCGATGGCCAGCACCCGGGACCAGATCCCGGCGAGGACGGCCTCGGTGCCCTCGCGCGGCTCGACGTAGGGGTTGTTCAGCTCGGGGCGCGGGTGGCGCTCCTGGTCGTCGACGTCCTCGCCGGCCTCGTGGATGTCGCCGGTGACCCACTGCGCGATCCGGCCGTCGAGCGAGCCCGTGGAGATGACCAGGTGGCCGACCCTGTCGGCGGCCGACAGCGCCCGTTCCAGGACGTCCACGCCCTCCGCCGGGGCCATCGCGAAGTCGATGACGGCGCCGCTGTGCCCCTCGACCCGCTCGGGGTCGATGTTCCAGGTGTCCCAGTCGACGGTGACCCAGTGGCCGCCCGCGGCGCGGTCGGCGCGGACGTAGGCGTCCAGCGCGGCGTTGGCGGCCGCGTACGGGGCCAGCGTCATCCCGCCGAGCACCGCGGCGATCGACGACAGCGTGATCCGGCGGTCCGGGCAGTGGTCGCCGAGCACCTTCTGCAGCACGTGGAACCCCGTCACCTTGGCGGCCAGGTGCGCGTCGCACTGCCGCCGGTCCATCAGGTGGGCGAAGTTGAAGTACGCGCCGTCCTGCACGCCCGCGCCGTGCACCACCACGTCGATGCCGCCGAAGCGGGCGACCGCCTGGTCGACGACGGCCCGCATCGCCTCCTCGTCGGCCACGTCGGCCGAGAGGGCGAGCACGGTGGCGCCGCGCTCCTCCAGGTCCCTGATGTTGCGGATGTGCCGGGCGGTCCGCTCCCCGCCCTGCGGCGTCGAGGCCAGGTAGCCGTCCCATTCCTCCCTGGGCGGCAGCGCGCTGCGGGCGGTCAGGACCAGCCGGCAGCCGTACGCGCTTGCCAGGTGCCGCGACAGCACCAGGCCGACGTCGCCGAGGCCGCCGGTGATGAGCACCGTGTCGCCGGCGCGGAACGGCCGCTGGTCCGGCTCGGGGGCCTCGATCGGGTACTGCTCGTAGCGCCGCACCCAGGTCTCGTCGGCGCGGATCGCGACGGGTCCCTCGTACGGGCAGACCGCCGCCGCCAGGATGCGCGCCGCCGTGGCCCCGGCGTCGAGGCCGCCGCCCACGTCGATGGCGCGGCTGCGCAGCCTCGGGTTCTCCTGGGCCAGGCTCGGGGCGAGCGCCGCGAGCGTGGCGTGCTCGGGGTGGCGCAGGTCGGCGCCGGCCACGCTCACCGCCTCAGGGGTGAGCAGGACCAGTTCGGCGCGGGGGGCCGAACCGGTGTTGTCGATCAGCTCCCTGGCCAGCGCCAGCACCGAGTAGAAGCCGCGCCGCTGCTCGGCGGCGAAGTGCGCCACCGGGTCGTCGTCCCGGCCCGACTCGGCGGCGGCCAGGCTGAACCCGTGCACGATGGCGCGCGGGGCCGCCACCAGGGAGTACATCACCTCGGCGATGTCGTCGGCGGTGCCGATCCTGACCGTGAAGTCACCGGTGTCGTCCTGCTGGAAGCTCTCGCCCGGGCGTACCGTCGTCACCTCCGCGCCGGCCTCGATCAGCCGCTCGACCAGCGCCTCGCCGTGCGGGTCCGCCGCGAACACCAGCCACGGCCCCGCCTCGCGCAGCCGCTCGTCCAGGCCCGCCACGGGCAGCGGGCGCTGCCGCCAGCCGGGCAGGTACGTCCACCGGGTCCTGTCGAAGGTCTTGCCGCTGCCGACCTGGACCTGCGCCTGCTCCTCCGGCGGGTTGATCCAGTACCTGCGGCGCTGGAACGGGTAGGTCGGCAGTTCGACCCGGCGGCCCGCGCCCCCGTGCAGCGCGGCCCAGTCGACGGCGACGCCGGCCTGCCAGAGCCGCGCCACCACGGCGAGCAGCCAGCCGGACGCGCCCTCTGACCCACCCGTTCCGAGTCCCGTGTCGTCGCGCGCCGTGTCACCGGGCGCGACGGTCACCGTCTCGGCGGCGTCCTCGGCGTCCGTCACGTTCACGCCGATCGCGCGCAGGGCGTCGGCCAGCGCGCCCAGAGCCTCCTCGCGTCCAGGAGCCTCCTCGCGTCCGGGAGCCCGCGTGCCGGGAGAGCCGGCGGCCGGCGAGCCGGGCCGCAGCACGGCGCCGACGGCCGCGTGCACCTCGGCCCACCACTGCTCCGGCACGCCGGAGTCCGGCGTGACCAGCCGGACCCTGGGGTTGCGCCGCTGCGTCTTGCCGTCGATCCAGCGCGCCGGGTCGCCGAGCGCGGCCACGGCGTCCTCGCGGTCCTGGCACACCACCGCCCGGCGCAGCGCGAACCCGCCGCGCGACACCTGCGAGGTGAACGCCACGTCCGCGAAGTCCTCGCCGTCAGGCGCGCCGGCGGCGAGATGGTCGCGGAGCCGCTCGGTGAGCGCGGTGAGCGCGCGGTCGTCGGCGGCGGAGAACACCAGCAGGTGCGGGCCGGGCCGGGCGGGACGCGCCGGCCTCGGCGGCGCCTGCTCCAGCACGACGTGCGCGTTGGTGCCGCCGAGCCCGAACGAGCTGACCCCGGCGCGGCGCGGGTGCGGCCCGGCGGGCCAGGGCGTGTGCTCCTTCAGCACGGTGAAGCGGTCGTGCGCGGTGGCCAGCGCCGGGTTCGGCGTCTCGTAGCCGGGGGTGCCCGGCAGCAGTTCGTGCCTCAGGCTGAGGGCCGCCCGCATCAGCCCGGTGACCCCGGAGGCGCGGTCGAGGTGGCCCAGGCTCGGCTTGACCGATCCGAGCACGCACGGCGTCTCGCCCGCCTGGGTGAACACCCGGTTCATCGCCGCCAGCTCGATGGAGTCGCCCAGCATGGTGCCGGTGGCGTGGCACTCCACGTACCCCACGGTCTCGGGCTTGACCCCGGCCACGCCCAGCGCCGACTCGATCACCTCGGCCTGCCCGTCCACGCCGGGGGCCGTGTAGCCGGCGCGCAGCCGGCCGTCGTTGTTGGACGCCGAGCCGAGGATCACGGCGTGGATGACGTCGCCGTCCGCGATGGCGTCGGACATCCGCTTGAGCGTGACCGCGCCCGCGCCCGCCCCCATCACGGTGCCGCTCGCCTCGGCGTCGAAGCTGCGGACCCGGCCGTCGGGCGACAGGATGCCGCCCTGCTCGTACAGGTAGCCGGAAGGCTGGGGGAGCGGCGTGAACGCGCCGCCCGCCACGGCCAGGTCGCACTCGTAGGTGAGCAGGCTCTGGCAGGCCAGGTGGACCGAGACCAGCGAGGTGGAGCAGAACGTCTGCACCGACACGGCCGGCCCGCGCAGGCCCAGCTTGTAGGAGACGAGCGAGGCCAGGGAGTCGCGCTCGTTGCCGATCGCGGCCAGCATCGCCGCGCCCGGCTGGCCCATCAGGTGCTGGATGTTCCTGACGATGTAGTCGGGGAAGCCGCAGCCGCCGAACACCGCGACCTGGCCGGGCACGTCAGTGGGGCAGTAGCCCGCGCTCTCCAGCGCCTCCCAGGAGCACTCCAGGAACAACCGGTGCTGCGGGTCCATCAGCTCGGCCTCGCGCGGGTTGACCCCGAAGACGGCGGCGTCGAAGGTGTCCAGGCCCTCCAGCGGCCCGCCGACGCGGACGTACCGCGGATCGGCCAGCATCCCCGGCTCGATGCCCGCCTCCAGCAGTTCCTCGTCGGTGATCGTGCGCAGGCCCTTGACTCCCGAGAGCAGGTTGCGCCACAGGCTGCCGACGTCCGCGGCGCCGGGAAAGCGCCCCGACATGCCGATCAGCGCGACCGCGGAGTCGTAGTCGGTTTCGGTCATGACGTCCTTCCGCTCCTGAGCATGTTGCGTCGCTGGGCGATCCGCGATCGCTGCTGTTCACGTTCCTCCGCCGCCGGCTCCCCGCCGGACTCCTGGCCCTCGCGGGCCGCCTCGGCGAGCGCGGCGATGGTGGGCGCCTGGTAGAGGATGTGCGGGGGCAGGTACGACAGCTCCAGCGCCCGCCTGACCTCGGCGATGATCTCCATCCCGAGCAGGGAGTTGCCGCCCAGCTCGAAGAAGTTGTCGTGCACGCCGACCTGCTCCAGGCCGAGCGCCTCGGACCACACGCCGGCGATGGTCTCCTCGGCGGGCGACTGCGGCTCGACGTACGCGGTCGACAGGTCGGGTCTCGGGTGCCGCCCGAAGGCGTCCCGGATCTTCTTCACCGTCGCCTGGTGGCTCTCGATGGAGGACCTGCGGCTCATCGCCACCATCGGGGCGAAGTCCTGGGTGGAGGCCACCACGTGCCGTTCGCCGCTGGCCAGCACCCGCAGCAGCGTCTGCCAGCCCTGGTCGAAGGTGAGGCCGAAGTTCTCCCGGTACCACTCGAAGTACTGCTTGGACCCCTCGTCGTAGTTGTCCAGGCCGTCGGTCCAGCCGTTCCAGGTCCACTCGCACCAGTCGATCGAGGCGACCGCCACGCCGGGCAGCGCGTCGGCCAGGGCGAAGGAGTCGAGGAAGGCGTTGGCCGCACAGTAGTCGACCTGGCCCGCGCCGCCGCCGGTCGCCGAGGTGGTGGAGGAGAACAACGCCAGGAAGTCCACCGGCACCTCGCGCAGCGCCTGCGCCAGGGCGAGCGTGCCGCCGACCTTGGGGGCCAGCACCCGCTCCATGTCGGCGACGGTCTTGAACTGCATCAGCCCGACCGCCGGGACCCCGGCGCAGTGCAGCACGCCGTTCAGCTCCCCGAACCGCTCGACCGCGGCGCCGACCGCGCGGCGCACGTCCTCGGCGCTGGAGACGTCGCCGGCGACGGTGAGCACCTCGACGCCCGCCGACTCCAGCCGGCGCAGACCCTCCAGCCGCCTGCGGACCTCGCCGCCGGTGCTCTCCGCGTTCAGGATGGCGTCCCACCGCTCACGCGGCGGGACCGGCGTCCGGCCGAGCAGCACCAGCCGCGCCCGGTACTGCTCGGCCAGTCGTTCGGCCATCGCCAGCCCGATGCCGCCCAGACCGCCGGTGACCAGGTAGACGCCGCCGTGCCGCACGCTCGCGGCCGGAGGCGCCGCCTCGATCACCGAGGCGTCCAGCGCCTCGTAGTCGGGGATCCAGCGGTGCCCGCCGCGCAGCGCGACGACCTGGTCCTCGGGCTCGGCGCGCAGCTCGGCCAGCAGCGCGGCGCCCTCGGCGGCCGCGTCCAGGTCGATCAGCCTGGTCCGCACCCTCGGGTACTCCACCGGGATCAGCCGCGTGGGACCGAGCAGGGTGCCGCGCTCCGCGGCCACCTGCTCACCCGCGTGCACCCGGTGGCTGCGGGCCGTGACGACGTCCAGCGACCAGCCGGGCAGGCCGAGGTCGCCGGCCGCGCGGGCCAGCGCCACCAGCGTGTAGAGGCCGCGCCGCAGGCACTCCTCGGTCGCCGGGTCCTGCGGGCGCGGCGGGGCGTCGTCGGCCGTCCACAGGTGCACGACCCGTTCGGGCAGCCAGTCGCGGGCCGCCAGCTCGCGCAGCGCCGCCAGCGCGTCGTCAGGGGAGCCGGGGCGCAGCAGGAAGCCGTCGGGGCCGCTCGCGTAGCGCTCGCCCGGCCGCACCAGCACGACCTCGCCGCCCTGCGCCGCCACGTGCGCGAGCAGCGGCGCCGCCAGCGTGTCGGCGAACCCGGCGTCGGTGTAGACCAGCCAGCGGGCCGCCTCCTGCGCGCGGGCCGGGCGCGGCGTGGTCTGCCGCCAGGTCGGCAGGTGGATCCAGCGGTTGTCGGGCAGCCTCGGGTACGCCTTGGCGATGCTCGTCGGATCGCTCTCGTCGAACGCCGGGGTCCCGCCGGCCAGGGAGCTCTCGTCGATCTCCAGCCAGTAGTCCTGATGCTCGAACGGGTACGTCGGCAGCGGCACCCGGCCCGGCGACCAGCCGTCGTCCTCGTGCAGCGCCGCCCAGTCGACCGGCACGCCGGTCAGCCAGAGCTTGCCGACGGCGGTGGCCAGCGCCGCGCCGGCGTCCTGCGGGTCGTTGGCGGCCGGCAGGGTGGTCACGATCAGCGGCCACTGGGCGCGGTCGCAGCCGGGGTGGCCGCGCGTCAGCGCGCCGAGCGACTGACCGGGGCCGATCTCGGCGAGCGCGAGCTCGGCGCCGAGCACGTGCGTGAGGCCCGTGCCGAACTCGACCGTCTCGCACATGTGCCGGGCCCAGTAACCGGGGTCGTCCACCAGCTCCGCGGTGGCGAGCCCGCCGGTGACGTTGCTGACGTAGGGCAGCTCGGGCGCCCGCAGCGTGACGTTCTCCTTGATCCAGGCGGTGAGCTCCTCGGCGAGCGGAGCCAGCATCCGGGAGTGGTACGCGTGCGTGGTGTCCAGCCTGCGATGCCCGATCCGCGCGTCGAGCAGCAGCGCGGACGCCGCCTCGACGGTCTCGGCCGGGCCCGCGAGCACCACCTGCGAGCCGGTGCGCACCGCCACGTCCAGGTCGCGCGTGATCGACTCGCCCAGCACGACGCGCAGCCGCCGCTCGTCGGCGGACACCGCGAGCATGGCCCCCTCGGGCTGCGAGGCGATCAGCTTGGCCCGGTGGGCGACCAGCCGGACCGCGTCGGGCAGCGACAGGACGCCCGCCAGGCAGGCGGCGACGTACTCGCCGAGGCTGTAACCGATCATGATGTCCGGCGTCAGCCCCCAGCGGATCAGCTGGCGCGCCAGCGCGTACTCCGCCACGAAGACGGCCGGCTGGACCAGGTGGGCGTCCGTCGTCGAGGCCGGCGCGGGCGCGGCCCTGCCCAGCATCCCGGCCAGGTCGCCGGCCGCCCTGCCCCGGTCGGCGGGCACGAACACGTCCGACAGCTCCGCGGCCTCGGCGATCCCGAGGACGGCCAGGCACGCGTCCACGTCGGCGCGGAACGCCGGCTCCTCCGCGTACAGGGACGCCACCATGCCGGGGTACTGCTCGCCCACCCCGGCGATCAGGAAGCCCAGCTTCCTGCCCGCCGTCGCGTCGTTGCGCCCCAGCGGCCCCGCCGGATCGGCGAGCCGCCCGGCGGCCTCGCCGGTGGATGCGGCCACCACGAACCGCCGGTGGTTGAAGACCTTGCGGCCGGCCTGCAGCGTGTAGGCGACGTCGCCGAGGTCGTCCGGCGAGCCCGCCAGCCGGTCGGCGAGCCTGGCGCAGGACCGGTCGGCGGCGGCGGCGGAACGCGCCGAGAGCGGCAGGATCTGCCAGCGGCGCGACCGGGCCGGACGCTCGGCGGGCAGGGGCGCCTCGGTGATGATGGCGTGCGCGTTGGTGCCGCCCATGCCGAGTGAGCTGATGCCGGCGATGCGCGGCCGGTCGGCGGCGCGCGGCCAGGCGGTGGTGCCGGCGGTCACCCGGAACGGGCTGTCGGCGAAGTCGATCTCGGGGTTCGGCGCGCGGTAGTGCAGGGTGCCGGGGATCAGCTCGTGCCGCAGCGACTGGACGACCTTGATCAGGCCGGTCACGCCGGAGGCCCGGTCGAGGTGGCCGACATTGGGCTTGATCGAGCCGAGCACGCAGTACTGCTTCTCCTTGGTCGCGCCGAAGGCCCTGGTCAGGGCCGCGACCTCCATGGGGTCGCCGACCTCGGTCGCGGTGCCGTGCGCCTCGACGTAGGAGATCTCGGACGGGTCCACCCCCGCCTTGGCGATCGCGGCGGAGACGCAGCGCCGCTGGCCGTCGATGCTCGGAGCCAGATAGCTGAACTTCATGGCGCCGTCGTTGTTGATGGCCGAGGCGCGGATCACGGCGAGCACGGTGTCGCGGTCGGCCACCGCGTCGGACAGCCGCTTGAGCGCCACGACGGCCGCGCCGTCGCCGAACATGCTGCCCCGGCCCTCGGCGTCGAAGGTCCGCACGTGCCCGTCGGGCGACTCCTGGCCGCCCTCCTCCCACAGGTAGCCGGTGCGGTCCGGGATGCGCACGGACACGCCGCCGGCCAGCGCCATGTCGCACTCACCGCGGCGCAGGCTCTCGCTCGCCAGGTGCACCGCCACCAGGGACGTGGAGCAGAACGTCTGCACGCTGAGGCTCGGCCCGCTCAGGTCCAGCCGGAAGGAGACGTTCGTGGCCAGCGAGTCCTTGTCGTTGCCGATCATCAGGGCGGAGGTGTCGATGCCCATGGTGAAGGCCCGCAGGCGGGTGAGCAGGTAGCCGCTGATGTTCATGCCGGCGAAGACGCCCACGGCGCCTCGGCCCTCGGGCGCGGCGTAGCCGGCCGACTCCAGCGCCTCCCACACGCATTCCAGGAAGATGCGCTGCTGCGGGTCGGCCAGCGTCGCCTCGCGCGGGTTGTAGCCGAAGAACCCCGCGTCGAAGCCCCGCACGTCGTCGAGGATCGGCCGTACGCGGACGTAGTTGGGCTGCTGGTAGACCGAGGCGTCCACCCCGGCGGCGGCCAGTTCCTCGTCGGTGAACCGGGTGAAGGACTCCACGCCGGAGCTGATGTTGCGCCAGAACGTCTCGACGTCGGTCGCGCCGGGGAAGCGCCCGGACATGCCGATGATCGCCACGTCTCCCGCGCCGGGTGGTTGGTGCTCATCCATGGACGTGCCCCTCTTCATGAAGTCGCCATTGCTTTACTCCGCTGCTCGCCCCGGCCTCAGATCAGCCCGCCGCGGCCCCAGCCGCGAGCCAGCCGACGGGCCGCGAACGCGCCCGCCACCAGGCCGATCGCCAGCAGGATCGCGGCGGACGGCAGCATGCCCGCCAGGTCGCCGCGTACCGCGGCCTGCATCAGGGTCAGCGCCCAGTAGCCGGGCGAGACGGGCGCCACGAGCTGTGCCCACTCGGGCATGAGGCTCAGCGGCACCAGGGCGCCGCCCAGGGAGCTGAGCGTCAGCGCGCCCACGTCGCAGATCACGCTCAGCTCGCCGTGGCTGCGCACGATCGCGGCGAGCAGCGCGCCGAGTGAGAGCAGCGCGAAGGCCCAGATCACGATGGCCAGCAGCACGTAGTGCGGCGCGCTCGGCACCGGCAGCCCGATGACCAGGCAGCCGTAGGTCAGCAGCAGCGTCTGCTGCACGACCATCACCGCGAAGATCGGCGCGATCTTGCCGGCCAGCAGCTCGGCGGCCGCCGCCTGGCTCACGCGGAGCCGGTCCCAGGTCCGCCAGGTGCGTTCGGACAGGATCGCGTTGCCCGCCAGGGAGATCGCGAAGACCGAGAACATCACCATGAGCCCGGTGGACACCTGGGTGGCGCCGCCGTCCACGGCCCGCACGTACAGCGGCTTGAGCACCAGCATGAGCACCATCGGCATGACGATGTAGCTGATCGCCTGACCGGGGTCGCGCAGCCGGATGATGGTGTTGTGCCGGGCCACCGCGGCGATCCGGTGGAACGCGGGTAACACGCCCGCGCCGCGCGGCGCGCTGTCAGCGAGCATCGTGGACCGCCAGGGATCTGTAGAGGTCGTCAAGGGAGGGGTGGCGCACGTCGACCGAGCGGATGGGGCGGTCGAGGCGGCCGAGCAGGTCGATCAGGGTCGCGGTCGGCTCGGTGGTGGAGACGGTGATCTCCTCGTCGTCCTCGAGCTGGACCCGGACCTCGCCCGGCAGGTCTCTGGCCAGGTCCTCGTAGGTGCCCCTGGCGATGACCCGGCCGTCCCGCGCGACGGCGAGCGTGGCCTGCAGCTCGGTCAGCTCGGGGAGGTAGTGGGTGGTGTAGACGACCGCCGCGCCCTCGCCCGCCCGCTGCTTGACCACGTCGAGCATGGCCTGCCTGGTCTCCAGGTCGGCGCCGGCGGTCGGCTCGTCGAGGAGCAGCAGGGGCGGCCGGTGCACCAGCGCGGTGGCGGCCTGGGTACGCCGCTGCTGGCCGCCGGAGAGCTTCCCCGCCCGCCTGTCCATGATCTCCGCCAGCCGCAGGATGCCGGCGAGGTCGTCGATGGCCGAGGTCAGCGCGGCCCCCCTGAGCCCGGCGAGCCTGCCGAACAGCTCCAGGTGCTCGCGCACGGTGACGGAGGGATAGAGGGCCAGGTGCTGGGGGGCGACCCCGACCTGGCCGCGCATGGCCGACGGGGGTTTACCGTCAATGGTGACGTGACCGCTGTCCGGTCGGATCAAATCGGACACGATTTCCACAAAGGTCGTCTTGCCCGCACCATTGTGTCCGACCAGTCCGACGATTTCACCGGCTGCCACATTCAGTGTGAATCCGTCGAGGGCCTGCACCGTGCCGTACCGTTTGACGAGATCGGTTACCACCAGCAATGTGTCACCTCCTCAGATGTCACACCATCAGTATTTGAGTAATCCGATTTACGCGATTGCCCGACGTTCTCTTACGATAGCGACGAACATGGGCGCGGCCGGTGGCAACTAGTTTCGCGAAGAAGCGGCCAACGGCAGCCGATTCCTGTCGGCCGTCCTGACTGATTAATCTGACAAATATGCGTGTGGGTGCATTGATCGCGGCCGGGGACGACTGCCTCGTCTACGAGGCCGGGGCGGGCAGGGTGGTCAAGCGCTCCCGCGACGGCCGCGGCCTGGAGCAGGAGGCGGCCGTCATCCGCCACGCACGCCGGCACGGGATCCCCGCGCCGGAGGTCTTCGACGCCGACGGGCCCGACATCCTCATGGAACGCCTGGAGGGTCCGAGCCTGCGCGAGACGGCGCTGCGCCGGCCCGACCGCCTGGAGGAGTACGGCCACCTCCTGGCCGAGCTGCTGCGGACGCTGGGCCGCGTGCGCGCGCCCGGGTGGCTCAAGGCCGTCGGGGGCTGCCCCGGCAACCGGCTGCTCCACCTGGATCTGCACCCCTCCAACGTCGTCATCACCGGCGACGGGCCGCGGATCGTCGACTGGGCCAACGCGGCCAGGGGCGCGCCCGTCGCCGACGTCGCCTGCACCTGGCTCATCCTGGCCACCACCGTCGTGCCCGATGCGCCGGTGCCGGACTGGCGGGAGATCATGCTCGGCGCCTTCCTGGAGGGCGTCGACGTCGCCGCCGTGCGGCCCTATCTGCACGTGACCGCCGAGCGATGGCGCGGGGACCGTGCCATCGGCCCGGAGGAGCAGGCCGACATCGACGCCTTCCTGGCCGGCGAAGAGTTCCGGGCCGCCGGATGACCGCGCGCGCCGAGGCAGGCCGGCCCGAGGGGGGCGAGCGGATGACCGAGCAGCCGGAGCCCGCCCCCTCGCCGGCGGACGGCGGAGCGCCGCCCGCGCGCCGGAGCGAGCTGGACTCCGTCCGGGTGCTGGTGGTCGTCGGGCTGGTGTTCTTCCACGCGGCGCTGGTCTTCGACGGCTCCGACGACTTCTACGTACGCAACGCCGAGACCACGGGCGTGTCCCTCGTCGTCTCGGCACTCGGCGTGGTGTGGGCGATGCCCATCCTCTTCCTCATCGCCGGCTTCGGCGCCCGGCACTCGCTGCGCCGCCGCGGCCCGGCCGGGTTCGCCGCCGAGCGGCTGCTGCGGCTGGGCGTGCCGCTGGTCTTCGGCACGCTCACCATCGTCCCGGTGCCGCAGTGGCTGCGGCTGCGCGCCGACCCCGGCTACCACGAGTCCTACCTGGCCTTCCTGCCGCGCTTCTTCGAGGTCCGGTTCGACCCGGCCGAGTTCCCGTTCGTGCTGCAGGGCGAGCACTTCGAGACCGGGCACCTGTGGTTCATGCTGCTGCTGCTGGTGTTCGCGCTCATGCTGGCGGCGGTGGCGCGCTGGTTCCCCGCCGCCCGCGCCGGCCGGATCGCCGACCGGCTCGCCGCCGCGGCCGGGCACCGCGGCGCCCTGCTGCTGCCCGCCCTCCCCGTGGCGCTGCTCAGCGCGCTGGCCGGGCTGGAGGAGGAGTACGCCGGCTGGAGCCGCTGGGCCTACCTGCTGTTCTTCTGCTACGGGTTCGTGCTCGCCGGCGACGACCGCTTCCGCCGGGCGATCCGCAGGGACGCGCCGGTGGCCGCCGCCCTCGGCGTGACGCTGCCCATGGCCGGCCTGCCCATGTTCCTGCTCGCCGGCGGCGACCCCTTCACCGACCTGAGCCCCATGGCCACCGTCGCGCGGGCGATGTACGGCGTCGCGGGCTGGTGTCTGCTGGTCGGCATCCTCGGCCTGCTCGACCGCCGCGCCGCCGCCCGCCCCGCGGGCGCGCCGTCACGGGGCGGCGCCCGCCGGCGGGTGTACGCCTACCTGGCGGCCGCCGTGCTGCCCCTGTACATCCTGCACCAGCCGATCGTGGTCGCGGTCGCGTACGGGGTGGTGCGGCTGGACGCGCCCATCGCCGTCAAGTACCCGCTGATCGTGGCCGTCTCGCTGCTCCTCACGGTCGCCGCGTACGACGTGCTGGTACGGCGGACCCGGGTCACCCGGTTCCTGTTCGGCATGCGCGACGGACGCTGACGGCGCGGGGCCCCTTCCGCAGGGGAGGCCGCCCGGCGGCGAACCCGGGCGGTACGGATCAACCACAATGCCACCGTGGGGCCGCGGGCCTCCGGCGGTCCGGCGTCCCGGCGCAGCTCAGGGCGGAAGGGCCCGACCGCGCCGGGGGTCCGGCCCGCCGCTGACGGCCGCCGGCCGGACCCGTGTGTAACCCGACCGTAATCGTGGCGACCCTTGACGGAGCGGCATGTTAACGTTCACAGTCGTGCCAAGCCCGAAAGGAGCACGGCCGTGGGAACTGCCCGAGGACGCCGTCCGCCGGTCATGGCGGACGTGGCCAAGGAGGCCGGCGTTTCCCATCAGACGGTCTCGCGCGTCCTCAACGACCACCCCAACGTGCGCGCCGAGACCCGGACCCGGGTGCTGGAGGCGATCGACAAGCTGGGCTACCGCCGCAACCTCGTCGCCCGCGCGCTGGTCACCAAGCACTCCAGAACCCTGGGCGTGGTCAGCTTCGACACCACGCTCTACGGCCCGGCCAGCACGGTGTACGGCATCGAGCAGGCGGCCAGGGCGGCCGGTTACTTCATCAGCATCGTCAGCCTCAAGTCCATCGACAAGACCGGCGTCCGCGACGCCCTCGACTACCTGGCCGACCAGGGCGTCGACGGCATCGTGGCGGTCGCGCCGCAGCGGTCGGCCGCCCAGGCGCTGGCCGACCTGCCGCTCGACATCCCGGCGGTGGCGGTCGAGGGCGGCGAGGCCGGTGAGGTGCCGGTCGTCTGCGTGGACCAGGTCGAGGGCGGCAGGCTCGCCACCGAGCACCTGCTGGAGCTGGGTCACGAGACGGTCTGGCACGTACGCGGGCCGGGCGACTGGCTGGAGGCCGAAGGCCGGGTGATCGGCTGGCGGTCCGCTCTGGAGCGGGCGGGCCGGGCGGTCCCCGAGCCGCTGGCCGGCGACTGGAGCCCGCGCTCCGGTTACGAGGCCGGTCGCAGCCTGGCCGGCATGGCCGGGGTCACGGCGGTCTTCGTGGCCAACGACCAGATGGCGCTGGGCGTGCTGCGGGCCTTCACCGAGAAGGGGGTGAAGGTGCCCGGTCAGGTGAGCGTCGTCGGCTTCGACGACATCCCCGAGTCGGCGTACTTCTCACCTCCGCTCACCACCATCAGGCAGGATTTCGGCGCGGTCGGGCGGCACAGCATCGGGGTGCTGCTGCGGCAGATCGAGGCCGGCGGGCCGCAGGCAAGCGAGCGGCTCGTCGTCCCTCCCGCGTTCGTCCCCCGCGTCAGCACGGCCGGGCGCTGAGCCCGGGCCGCCGGCAGGACGGCGCTCGCACGCCCCTCGTGTTAGCGCTCACAACCCCAGAAAGGACACCCCCCACGTGTTGAAGAGGATCTCGACGCTGGTCGTCGCCGGATTGACCGCGGCGGCGCTGGCGGCATGCGGCACCGGTGGCAGCGGCGGCAGCGGCGGCACGGAAGGAGGAGGCTCCGGCGGCGACTCGATCGTCATGGGCTTCTCCCAGGTCGGCGCGGAGAGCGGCTGGCGGACCGCGAACACCAAGTCCGTCCAGGAGGCCGCCAAGCAGGCCGGCATCACGCTGCGCTTCTCCGACGCCCAGCAGAAGCAGGAGAACCAGATCAAGGCGATCCGCTCCTACATCCAGCAGAAGGTGGACGTCATCGCGTTCTCGCCGGTCGTGGAGTCGGGCTGGGACACCGTGCTCAAGGAGGCCAAGGACGCGAACATCCCGGTGATCCTGACCGACCGGGCCGTCGACTCCGCGGACACCTCGCTCTACAAGAGCTTCCTCGGCTCGGACTTCGTCGAGGAGGGCAAGAAGGCCGGCCAGTGGCTGGTCGAGGAGTACAAGGACAGCAGCGAGACCGTCAACATCGTCGAGTTGCAGGGCACCACCGGCTCCGCCCCGGCCAACGACCGCAAGGCGGGATTCGCCGAGGTCATCGGCGCCGACCAGAAGTTCAAGATCGTCGCCTCGCAGACCGGTGACTTCACCAGGGCCAAGGGCAAGGAGGTCATGGACGCCTTCTTGAAGGCGCAGCCGGACATCGACGTCCTCTACGCCCACAACGACGACATGGGCCTGGGCGCGATCGAGGCGATCGAGGGCGCGGGCAAGGTGCCCGGCAAGGACATCAAGATCATCACGGTGGACGCCGTCAAGGACGGGATGCAGGCGCTCGCCGACGGGAAGATCAACTACATCGTCGAGTGCTCCCCGCTGCTCGGCCCGCAGCTGATGGACCTGGCCAAGAAGGTCGTCGCCGGCGAGAGCGTGCCGGCCCGCGTGGTGACCGAGGAGACCACGTTCACCCAGGAGCAGGCCAAGGAAGCCCTGCCCAGCCGCCAGTACTGACCGTGGACGACCGGGCCGGCCGCGCGGCCGGCCCGGTCCGAAAGGAAGGGGCGCCGGATGGACGCACCCGCGCCGGTCCTGCGGATGAGCGGGATCGGCAAACAGTTCCCGGGCGTGCGCGCCCTCGACCGCGTGGACCTGCGGCTGCTGCCCGGAGAGGTGCACGCGCTCATGGGCGAGAACGGCGCGGGCAAGTCCACCCTGATCAAGGTGCTGACCGGCGTGCACCCGGCCGACGAAGGCGCCGTCGAGCTCGACGGGCGGCCCGTCGCCTTCGCCAGCCCGCTGGAGGCGCGTCAGGCCGGGATCAGCACCGTCTACCAGGAGGTCAACCTCTGCACGAACCTGTCCGTGGCCGAGAACATCCTCATCGGCCGCGAGCCGCGCCGCTTCGGCCGCATCGACTGGAAGCGGATGCGGGCCCGCGCCAGGGAACTGCTGGCGCGGATGGAGCTCGACCTGGACGTCTCCGCGCCGCTGTCGTCGTACTCGCTGGCCATCCAGCAGATGGTGGCCATCGCCCGCGCGCTCGACGTCGAGGCCCGCGTGCTGATCCTGGACGAGCCCACCTCCAGCCTGGACGCCGACGAGGTGGGGCAGCTCTTCCGGGTCATGCGCAGGCTCAAGGAGGAGGGCATCGCCATCCTCTTCGTCACGCACTTCCTGGACCAGGTGTACGAGATCTCCGACCGGATGACGATCCTGCGCAACGGGCGGCTGGTGGGGGAGTACCTCACCCGCGAGCTCAGCCAGGTCGAGCTGGTCGCCAAGATGATCGGTCAGGAGCTGGAGGCGCTGGACAAGCTGCACGGTGAGGCCAGGGCCTTCACCCGGCCGCTGGTCGAGGCGCGCGAGCTGAGCCGGTCCGGGGCGATCGAGCCGTTCTCGCTGACCATCCACGAGGGCCAGGTCGTCGGGCTGGCCGGGCTGCTCGGCTCAGGCCGCACCGAGGTCGCCCGGCTGCTGTTCGGCGCCGACCACCCCTCGGGCGGGCAGCTCGCGGTCCGGGGCGAGCCGGTCACGCTGCGCACCCCGCGCGCCGCGATGAACCACAAGATCGCCTTCTGCTCGGAGAACCGCAAGACCGACGGCCTGATCGAGGACCTCACCGTCCGCGAGAACATCGTCCTGGCCCTGCAGGCCACCCGAGGCTGGACCAGGCCGGTGCCGCGCGAGCAGCAGGACCAGCTGGTCGCCAAGTACGTCAAGGCGCTGCGGATCAACCCGCCCAACCCCGAGATCCCGGTGCGCAACCTCAGCGGCGGCAACCAGCAGAAGGTGCTGCTGGCCCGCTGGCTGATCCTGGAGCCGCGGCTGCTCATCCTCGACGAGCCCACCCGCGGCATCGACGTCGGCGCCAAGACCGAGATCCAGCGGCTGGTCGCCGAACTGTCCGACGGCGGGGTGGCGGTGCTGTTCATCTCCGCCGAACTGGAGGAGGTGCTGCGGCTCAGCCACAAGGTCGCGGTGCTGCGGGACCGCCGGTTGATCGCCGAACTGCCCAACGACGACGAGCTCACCAAGGAAGTGATCATGGAGACCATCGCGAGCGGAGGCCGGACCTGATGCGCCGCCTGCTGTGGCCGATCCTGATCCTGGCCGCGCTGTTACTCGTCAACGTGATCTTCACCCCCGGCTTCTTCTCCATCCAGCTCCGCGAGGGCCACCTGTACGGGAGCCTGATCGACATCCTGCGGTTCGGCGCCCCGCTGATCCTGGTGTCGCTGGGCATGACGCTGGTCATCGCGACCGGCGGCATCGACCTGTCGGTGGGCTCGGTGGTGGCCATCGGCGCCGCGCTCGCCTGCCTGCAGATCAGCCAGGACCAGGGCGTGCTCGTCGCCGTGGCGCTGTCGCTCGGGCTCTGCCTGCTGCTCGGCGCCTGGAACGGGTTCCTGATCGCCGCGGTCGGCATCCAGCCGATCATCGCCACGCTGATCCTCATGGTGACCGGGCGCGGCCTGGCCCAGCTGATCACCGACGGGCAGATCATCACCGTCAACGAGCCCGCGTACAAGCTCATCGGCGGCGGCTACCTGCTGACCGTGCCGTTCGGCATCCTCATCGTGCTCGTCGTGCTGGCGGTCACCGCGTTCCTCACCCGGCGGCTGGCCCTCGGCGTGCTCATCGAGTCGGTCGGCGGCAACGCCGAGGCGAGCAGGCTGGCCGGCATCAGGGCACGCGGGATCATCGTGATGGTGTACGCGTTCGCCGCCCTCTGCGCGGGCGTGGCGGGGCTGATGATCAGCTCCAACGTGTCCAGCGCCGACGGCAACAACGCCGGCCTGTGGATCGAGCTGGACGCCATCCTGGCCGTGGTGATCGGCGGCACGTCGCTGGCCGGCGGCCGGTTCTCGCTCGGCGGCACGGTGATCGGAGCGCTGATCATCCAGACGCTGACGACCACGATCTACTCCGTCGGCGTGCCGCCGGAGACCACGTTGCTGTTCAAGGCGCTCGTGGTGACCGCGGTCTGCCTGATCCAGTCGCAGGCGTTCCGCGACAAGGTGTTCCGCCGCCGCGGCGGGACCGCCCCGCCCCAGCCGGTGAACGAGGAGAAGGTACGGGTGAGCACGTGAGCACGCTCAGCCTCGGCGGGGGCAGGACGATCCCCGCCAAGTACGTGCCGGTCATGGTGACGGCCTGCCTGTTCGCGGCCATGTTCCTGGCGGGCGGCGTCCGCTACGAGGGGTTCGCCACCGGGCAGATCGTGCTGAACGTCTTCATCGACAACGCGTTCCTGCTGATCGTGGCCGTCGGGATGACGTTCGTGATCCTCACCGGCGGCATCGACCTGTCGGTGGGCTCGGTGGTGGCGCTGTCCACGATGATCGCCGCGAGCCTGATGTCCGGGCCGGGCTGGCCGCCGTACGTTGTGGTGCCGCTGGTGCTGCTGGTCGGCTCGGGGCTGGGCCTGGTGATGGGCTACCTGATCCACGCCTTCGACATCCAGCCGTTCATCGTGACGCTGGCCGGGATGTTCCTGGCGAGAGGACTGTGTTACACGATCGGAACAGAGTCCATCCCGATCACCGATCCCACGTTCACCGTCTTCGCGCAGACCCGGCTGGACCTGTTCGCGGATCTGTGGATCTCGCCGAGCGTGGTCATCGCGGCGGTCGTGGTGGTGGTGGCCGCGTACGTGCTGCACTACACGCGGCTGGGCCGGGCGGTCTACGCCACCGGCGGCAGCGAGCAGTCGGCGCTGCTCATGGGCCTGCCCGTGGGCCGCACGAAGGTGGCGGTCTACACGATCTCCGGGTTCTGCTCGGCGCTCGGCGGGGTCGTGCTGTCGTTCTACATGCTCTCCGGGTACGGCCTGCACGCGGTCGGCATGGAACTGGACGCGATCGCGGCGGTGGTCATCGGCGGGACCCTGCTCACCGGGGGGACCGGTTTCCTGCTGGGCACCGTGCTGGGCGTGCTCGTGCTGGGCCTGATCCAGACCATCCTCAGCTTCGAGGGCACGTTGAGCTCCTGGTGGACCAAGATCGTCATCGGCCTCCTGCTGTTCGCGTTCATCCTGCTGCAGCGGCTGTTCTCGGCGCGGTCACGCCTCTGACCTGCGGGGAGATACCATGTGAACGTTACCAGGAGGTTACCGGGAGCCATTGACACCGTGGTTGTTAGCGATAACAATCACGGACAACAAATGCGAGGTTTGTTCTGGTTCATCCCTTCTTGTGGTGAACCGTTAACACTCACGCGCAGCCCCCGCTGCCGTGATCTTTCATGCAAGGAGAGCACACGATGAGGTTGGGACGGATCGGGGGCGTGGTCACCGCGATCGCGCTCGCCGCCACCATGACGGCCTGCGGCTCCAGTCAGAAGACGGTCGACGCCGAGGCGTCCTCCGCCGCCGGAGGGGGCAACTCCGGCGGGCTGGTCGGCGTCACGATGCCGACCAAGTCGTCCGAGCGGTGGATCCACGACGGCGACAACGTCAAGAAGCAGCTGGAGGCGCTCGGTTACCAGGTCGACCTCCAGTACGCGGAGAACGACATCCCCACCCAGGCGAACCAGATCGAGAACCAGATCACCAAGGGCGCCAAGCTGCTGATCGTGGCCTCGATCGACGGCACCGCGCTCACCTCCCAGCTCCAGCAGGCGGCGGACAACAAGATCCCGGTCATCGCCTACGACCGCCTGATCCGCAACAGCCCGAACGTCGACTACTACGCCACCTTCGACAACTTCAAGGTCGGCGTGCAGCAGGCCACCTCCCTCCTCCAGGGCCTCGGCGTGGACAAGGGCGAGAAGGGCCCGTTCAACGTCGAGCTGTTCGGCGGCTCGCCCGACGACAACAACGCCACGTTCTTCTGGAACGGCGCCATGTCGGTGCTCCAGCCGAAGATCGACGACGGCACCCTCGTCGTCAAGAGCGGCCAGACCGACTTCAAGACCGCCGCGATCCTGCGCTGGGACCCGGCCACCGCGCAGCGGCGCATGGAGGACATCCTCACCAAGACCTACACCGGTGACACCAAGGTCGACGGCGTGCTCTCCCCGTACGACGGCCTGTCCATCGGCATCCTGTCGGCGCTCAAGAGCAGCGGCTACGGCACCAGCGGCCAGCCCTACCCGATCGTGACCGGCCAGGACGCCGAGCTCGCCTCGGTCAAGTCGATCATCGCGGACGAGCAGTACTCGACGATCTTCAAGGACACCCGCAAGCTCGCCGAGACCACCGTCAAGATGGCCGACGCCGTGCTCAAGGGCCAGAAGCCCGAGGTCAACAACGAGAAGGACTACGACAACGGCAACAAGGTCGTCCCCTCGTACCTGCTCGACCCGGTGATCGTCGACAAGACGAACTACAAGGAGATCATCATCGGCGGCGACTACTACACCGAGGACCAGCTCAAGTAGGGCCGTGCTCCGGGGGACGACCCGTCCCCCGGAGCCCCTGACCGAGGGGCTTCGACACATGACCGACCACATTCTGCGGATGACCGGGATCACCAAGACCTTCCCCGGCGTCAAGGCGCTGCAGGACGTCAACCTGTCCGTGCGGCGCGGCCGGATCCACGCCATCTGCGGCGAGAACGGCGCCGGCAAGTCGACGCTGATGAAGGTGCTGTCCGGGGTCTATCCGCACGGCACGTACGAGGGCGAGATCCACTTCGACGGCGCGCGGTGCGCGTTCGGCGGCATCCGCGACAGCGAGCACGCCGGCATCGTCATCATCCACCAGGAGCTGGCGCTCAGCCCGCAGCTGTCGATCGCGGAGAACATCTTCCTCGGCAACGAACGGGCCAGGCGCGGGATCATCGACTGGAACCGCACCAACTACGAGGCCGGCCTGCTGATGAAGCGGGTGGGCCTGCGGGAGAACCCGACGACCGTCGTCTCCGACCTCGGCGTCGGCAAGCAGCAGCTCGTGGAGATCGCCAAGGCGCTGTCGAAGGAGGTGAAGCTGCTCATCCTCGACGAGCCGACCGCGGCGCTCAACGACGACGACTCCGCGCACCTGCTCGACCTGCTGCGCGGGCTGCGCGACGAGGGCATCACCTGCGTGATCATCTCCCACAAGCTGAACGAGGTGACCGCCATCGCCGACGCCGTCACGATCATCCGCGACGGCCGCACCATCGAGACGCTCGACATGGCGACCGACGAGGTGACCGAGGACCGGATCATCTCCGGCATGGTCGGCCGCGCCCTGGACAACCGCTTCCCGCCGCACGAGTCCACGATCGGCGAGGAGGCGCTGCGCATCGAGGACTGGACCGTCCACAGCCCCAGCCAGCCCGGCCGCAAGGTCGTCGACGGCGCCTCGCTCACGCTGCGGCGCGGCGAGATCGTCGGACTGGCCGGCCTCATGGGCGCCGGGCGGACCGAGCTGGCGATGAGCGTCTTCGGCCGCGCGTACGGGGTCAACATCTCCGGCAAGATCTACAAGGACGGCAAGCCGATCGAGATCCGCACCGTGCAGGACGCGATCCGGCACGGCCTGGCCTACGCCACCGAGGACCGCAAGCGGTACGGGCTCAACCTCATCGAGGACATCAAGCGGAACATCTCGGCGGCCGGCCTGAGCGGCCTGTCGCGGCGCGGCTGGGTCAACGAGCACGAGGAGTACGCGGTCGCCCAGCGCTTCCACAAGAGCATGAACATCAAGGCGCCCAGCGTGTCGAGCGTCGTCGGCAAGCTCAGCGGCGGCAACCAGCAGAAGGTCGTGCTCTCCAAGTGGATCCTCACCGAGCCCGACGTGCTCATCCTCGACGAGCCCACCCGCGGCATCGACGTCGGCGCCAAGTACGAGATCTACACGATCATCAACCGGCTGGCCGACGAGGGCAAGGCGGTGCTGGTGATCTCCTCGGAGCTGCCCGAGCTGCTGGGCCTGTGCGACCGCGTCTACACGCTCTGCGAAGGGCGCGTCACCGGTGAGCTGCCGCGGCGGGAAGCCACGCAGGAACGCCTCATGCAACTGATGACCAAGGGACAGGAGTAGCTCCACATGAGCAGCACCACGCCCACCGCCGTCACGGCGGGCGCCACGGGCGGCGGACCGGAAGAGCCCAGGCGGCCGGGTCGCATCTCTCTGGGCGGAATGTCGCTCAACCTGAGGGCGAGCGGCATCTACATCGCGTTCGCGCTGATCGTCGTCCTCTTCTCGATCCTCACCGACGGCGCGCTCCTGACCCCCCAGAACATCTCCAACATCATCGTCCAGAACTCCTACATCCTGATCCTCGCGATCGGGATGATCCTGGTGATCATCGCCGGGCACATCGACCTGTCGGTGGGCTCGGTGGTGGCCGTCACGGGCGGGCTCGCCGCGGTGCTCATGGTCAACATGAGCATGCCGTGGCCGCTGGCCATCATCCTCACGATCGCCGCCGGCGCCCTGATCGGCGCCTGGCAGGGCTACTGGGTGGCCTACTTCGGCATCCCGGCGTTCATCGTGACGCTCGCGGGCATGCTGCTGTTCCGCGCGCTGACCCTCACCGTGCTCGGCAACCAGGGCATCGGCCCGTTCCCCGACCAGGTCCGCACGCTGGCCAACGGGTTCACCCCCGGCTACCTCGGCAACGTCGGGCTCGGCCCGCTGGGCGGCGCCGACCTGTTCAGCCTGCTCGTCGCGCTGGCCGCGATCGCCGGCATGGTCGTGTCCCAGTGGCGCACCCGCGCGGCCAGGGCCGGCTACGGGCAGGACGTGGAGCCGCTGGCGCTGTTCGCGCTCAAGATGGTCGCCGGGGCCGCGCTCATCATGTTCCTGGTCGTGCAGCTCGCCCGGTTCAAGAACCTGCCGTGGGTGCTGGTCCTCCTCGCGGTGCTGGTGCTGGGCTACTCGCTGCTGGCCAACAAGACCGTGTTCGGCCGGCAGATCTACGCCATCGGCGGCAACCTGCAGGCCGCGGTCATGTCCGGCGTCAAGGTCAAGAAGGTCGTCTTCTGGATCTTCGTCAACATGGGCGTGCTGGCGGCCGTCGCCGGCATCATCTTCGCCGGCCGGCTCAACCAGGCGGGCCCGACGGCGGGCAACGCCTTCGAGCTGGACGCCATCGCCGCGGCCTTCATCGGCGGCGCGGCCGTCCAGGGCGGCGTCGGCAAGGTGGTCGGGGCCATCACCGGCGGCCTCATCATGGCGGTGATCAACAACGGCATGTCCCTGATCGGCTCGCCGAGCGAACGGGTCATGCTCGTCAAGGGCCTCGTGCTGCTGGCCGCCGTCGCCTTCGACGTGTGGACCAAGCGCCGCGCGGGCGCCGCCGGCTGACCCCCGGCTCCCGTCCCGTTCCCGTACCCGTACCCGTACCCGTCCCGGACCCGCAGAGAGGAGAGACCGTGGGAGCGCCGCCCAAGCGCCGCCCGCCCGTGATGGCCGACGTGGCCAGGGAAGCCGGCGTGTCGCACCAGACGGTCTCCCGGGTGCTGAACGACCACCCCAACGTCCGGCCCGACACCCGGGCCAGGGTGGAGCAGGCGATCACCAGGCTGGGCTACCGGCGCAACCTGGTCGCCCGCGCCCTGGTCACCAAGCGGTCCCGGATGCTCGGCGTGGTCAGCTTCGACACCACTCTTTACGGCCCGGCCAGCACGATCTACGGGATCGAGCAGGCGGCCAGGACCGCCGGCTACTTCGTGAGCATCGTGAGCCTGAAGACCCTCGACGTCGACAGCGTCCGCGACGCCATCGACTACCTGTCCGGTCAGGGGGTGGACGGGGTCGTGGTGGTGGCGCCGCGGCGTTCGGCCGGCCCGGCGCTGGAGAACCTGCCGTCGGGCACCCCCGCCGTCGCGGTCGAGGGCAGCCACCGCAGCGACGTCTCGGTGGTCTGCATCGACCAGGCCGAGGGCGCCAGGCTCGCCACCCGGCACCTGCTGGAGCTGGGTCACCGGACCGTCCACCACGTCACCGGCCCGCCCGACTGGCTGGAGACCGAGGGCCGGCTGGAGGGCTGGCGGGCCACGCTGCAGGAGGCGGGCCGGCCGGTGCCCGAGCCACTGGCGGGCGACTGGAGCCCGCACGCCGGCTACGAGGCGGGCAGGATCCTGGCCGCGATGGACGGCGTCACCGCCGTCTTCGCGGCCAACGACCAGATGGCGCTGGGCGTGCTGCGCGCGCTCTCCGAGGAAGGAGTGAAGGTACCCGACCAGATCAGCGTCGTGGGCTTCGACGACATCCCCGAGTCGGCGTTCTTCTCGCCCCCGCTCACCACGGTCAGGCAGGACTTCGACCAGGTGGGCCGGCACTGCATCGAGGTGCTGCTCCGGCAGATCGACTCGGGGGCGGGCGCGGGCGAGCGGCTCGTCGTGCCGCCCGGGTTCGTCGTCAGGTCCAGCACGGCCGCCGCGGCGCGGGTGCCGTGATCCATGCCGTGATCCATGCCGTGTCCTATGCGGGGGCAAGGCCCCGTACGAATCCCCTGGAGTTCAGCGTGAACGCTAACAAGTACGTGGTCGGAGTGGACTTCGGCACGTTGTCCGGGCGTGCCGTCGTCGTCCGCGTGTCCGACGGCGCCGAGCTGGGCAGCGCCGTGCACGAGTACGCGCACGGCGTCATCGAGCGGGAGCTCCCGGGCTCCGGCGTGCGGCTCGGCCCCGACTGGGCCCTGCAGTCGCCGCAGGACTGGATCGACGTGCTGCGCGTGGCCGTACCGGCCGCCCTCGCCGCGGCGGGCGTCCCCGCCGGCGAGGTGATCGGCATCGGCACCGACTTCACCGCGTGCACCGTGCTGCCGGCCACGGCCGACGGCACCCCGCTCTGCCTGCGGACCCCCGAGCGGCCGCACGCCTGGCCCAAGCTGTGGAAGCACCACGCCGCCCAGCCGCACGCCGACCGGATCAACGGGCTGGCGGCCCGGCGCGGCGAGAGCTGGCTGCCCCGCTACGGCGGCAAGATCTCCTCCGAGTGGGAGTTCGCCAAGGCGCTGCAGGTCCTGGAGGAGGACCCGGAGACCTACGCCGCGGCCGAACGGTGGATCGAGGCCGCCGACTGGATCATCTGGCAGCTCACCGGGGTGGAGAGCCGCAACATCTGCACCGCCGGCTACAAGGGCATCCTCCAGGACGACGGCTACCCCTCCGAGGAGTTCCTGGCCGAGCTGAACCCCGGCTTCGCCGGCTTCACCGCGAAACTCGCCACCGGGCAGGTCGGCGAGAAGATCGCGGGAGTCACCCTGGCGGCGCTCGGCGGCCTCGCCGGAACCCTCACCGCCGAGGCGGCCGCCTGGACCGGCCTGCCCGAGGGGATCGCCGTCGCCGTCGGCAACGTGGACGCGCACGTCACCGCCGCCGCCGCCGACGCCGTCAGACCCGGCCAGATGGTGGCCATCATGGGCACCTCCACCTGCCACATCATGCCCAGCGACCAGCTCGCCGAGGTGCCCGGCATGTGCGGCGTGGTACGCGACGGCATCGTGCCCGGCCTGTGGGGGTACGAGGCCGGCCAGTCCGCGGTCGGCGACATCTTCGCCTGGTTCGCCGACGCCCACGTCCCCGCCGGGTACGCCGAGGCGGCGGCCGCCCAGGGGATGAACGCGCACGAGTACCTCACCTCGCTGGCCGAGAAGCAGGCCGTCGGCCAGCACGGCCTGGTCGCCCTCGACTGGTTCGGCGGCAACCGCTCGGTCCTCGTGGACCACAACCTGTCCGGCGTCATCGTCGGCCAGACCCTCGCCACCCGGCCGGAGGACGTCTACCGGGCGCTCATCGAGTCCACCGCCTTCGGCGCCCGCATGATCGTCGAGACCTTCGAACGGGCAGGCGTCCCGGTCGAGGAGTTCGTCGTGGCCGGCGGCCTGCTGAAGAACCGCTTCCTCATACAGGTCTACGCCGACGTGCTGCGCCGCCCGCTGTCGGTCATCGGCTCCGACCAGGGCCCGGCGCTCGGCTCGGCCATCCACGCCGCCGTCGCCGCCGGTGCCTACGGCGACATCGAGAAGGCGGCCGCCGCCATGGGCAAGCGCACCGAGGCCGCGTACCTGCCCGACCCGGCCAGGGCCGACGCCTACGACCGGCTGTACGCCGAGTACCGCACCCTGCACGACCACTTCGGAGACGGACGCATGCTGCACACCCTGCGCGCCATCAGGAACGAGGCGACCGCGTGAGGCCCACCATGAGGACCACCATGAGGAGCACGGTCGCCACCCTGCACGCGGAGCTGGTCCGCTACGGCCTGGTCGCCTGGACCGCCGGGAACGTCTCCGGCCGGATCCCCGGCGAGGACCTGTTCGTCATCAAGCCCTCCGGCGTCTCCTACGACGAGCTGACCCCGGAGAACATGGTCGTCTGCGACCTCGACGGCAACCTCGTCGAGGGCGACCACGCGCCGTCCAGCGACACCGCCGCGCACGCGTACGTCTACCGGCACCTGCCCGAGGTGGGCGGCGTCGTGCACACCCACTCCACCTACGCCTCGGCGTGGGCGGCCAGGGGCGAGCCGATCCCGTGCGTGCTCACCGCGATGGCGGACGAGTTCGGCGGCGAGATCCCCGTCGGCCCCTTCGCGCTCATCGGCGACGACTCCATCGGCCAGGGCATCGTGGCCACGCTCGCCGGTCACCGCTCGCCCGCCGTGCTCATGCAGAACCACGGCGTCTTCACCATCGGCAAGGACCCCAAGGCGGCGGTGAAGGCCGCCGTGATGTGCGAGGACGTCGCCCGGACCGTCCACGTCGCCAGGCAGCTCGGCGAGCCCCTGCCGATCAAGCCGGAGCACGTCGACCGGCTGTACGACCGTTACCAGAACGTCTACGGACAGAGGAGCCCGCGTTGAACATCTGGTTTCTGACCGGCAGCCAAGGGCTGTACGGGGAGGACACGCTGCGGCAGGTGGCCGAGCAGTCGCAGCGCATCGCCGAGGCACTGCCGGTGCCCGTGCAGTGGAAGCCGGTCCTGACCGACGCGGCCGCCATCCGGCGGGTGATGCTGGAGGCCAACGCCGACGACTCCTGCGCCGGCGTGATCGCGTGGATGCACACGTTCTCCCCGGCCAAGATGTGGATCGCCGGCCTGGACGCGCTCCGCAAGCCGCTGCTCCACCTGCACACGCAGGCCAACGTGGAGCTGCCGTGGGCCTCCATCGACATGGACTTCATGAACCTCAACCAGGCCGCGCACGGCGACCGCGAGTTCGGGTACGCCCAGACCCGGCTCGGCGTGGCCCGCAAGACCGTGGCCGGCCACGTCAGCGACCCGGCCGTGGCCGAGCGCGTCCTGTCCTGGGCGCGCGCCGTCTCCGGCCTGGCCGAGCTGCGCACGCTCAAGCTGGCCAGGTTCGGCGACAACATGCGGGACGTGGCCGTCACCGAGGGCGACAAGGTGGAGGCCCAGCTCCGCTTCGGCGTCTCCGTCAACACCTACGGGGTCAACGACCTGGTCGAGGCCGTCGACGCGGCCGCCGACGCCGACGTCGACAAGCTGCTCAAGGAGTACGAGGAGCTCTACCGGGTGGCGCCCGAGCTGCTCGGCGAACGGCGCGAGTCGCTGCGCTACGCGGCCAGGATCGAGCTGGGCCTGCGCCACTTCCTGGAGAGTGGCGGCTTCAAGGCGTTCACCACCAACTTCGAGGACCTCGGCGGGCTGCGCCAGCTGCCCGGCCTGGCGGTGCAGCGGCTCATGGCCGACGGGTACGGCTTCGGCGGTGAGGGCGACTGGAAGACGTCGGTGCTGCTGCGCACGCTCAAGGCGATGGCGCCCGGCGGCACCTCGTTCATGGAGGACTACACCTACCATCTGACGCCGGGGGAGGAGCTCATCCTCGGCGCCCACATGCTGGAGGTGTGCCCGACGATCGCCTCCGGCACCCCGTCGTGCGAGATCCACCCGCTGGGCATCGGCGGCAGGGAGGACCCGGTCCGGCTGGTCTTCGACGCCACCCCGGGGCCGGGCGTCGTGGTCGGCCTGGCGGACATGGGGGACCGGTTCCGGCTGGTGGCCAACGAGATCGACCTGGTCGCGCCGCCGCAGCCGCTGCCCGCGCTGCCGGTCGCCCGCGCGGTCTGGCGCCCCCGCCCGAACCTGCGCACCTCGGCCGAGTCCTGGCTCACCGCCGGCGCCCCGCACCACACGGTGCTGTCCACGGCCGTCGGGGTCGAGGAGCTGACGGACCTGGCCGAGATGCTCGGCGTCGAACTGCTCGTCATCGACGCCGGCACCACGCCGCGCCAGTTCGCCAAGGAGATCCGCTGGAACCAGGCCTACTACCGCCTGGCCCAGGGCTTCTGACGGCGGCCCGGCGGTCACCGGAGCGGTGGCCGCCGGGGCGCGTCAGCCGGAGCCCACCCGTTCCGTGACCGCCCGCGCTTGGGGGGCCGGGCAGCCGGGGAGCAGGGGGACCGCCGCGAGGATGACGGTGACCATGGCCAGGGCGAACCAGAAGACGCCCCGCATGCCGCCCAGCGGATCGCCGGCCGTCTGCACGATGAGCGTGACCACCGCGATGCCCAGGGCCGCGCCCAGCTGGTTGAGCATGTACAGCACGGCGCTGCCCTGCGGGATCAGCGGCGCGGGCAGCAGCCGGTAGAGCGAGCCCATCGTCGGCGCGCCCACGAAGCCCAGTCCGAGCCCCATCGCGCAGCCCGCGACCACCGGCCACGCCCATCCCGTGCCGGGGCCGACCTGGGTGAAGGCCAGCCCGCTGACCACCGCCACCGCCGCGCCGCCCAGCGCCAGGCCCCGCGCGCCGAGCCGGTCCGACAGCCGCCCGGCCAGCGGCATCGCCACCGCGGCGCCCGCGCCGACCGGCGCCACCAGCATCCCGGCGGCCAGCGCCCCCACCCCGTGCACCTGACGGAAGTACAGCGGCAGCGCGAACAGGGTGGCGAACGTGGCCAGCCCGACCAGCCCCATCACCACCACCGCGGCGCTGAACGAGCGCCGGGCGAACAGGCGCGGGTCGATCAGCGGCTCCCCGCGGCGCGCGTGCAGCCCGTACCCGCCCAGCAGCGCCACCCCGGCCGCGAGCGGGACGAGCACCTGCCACACCCCGAACGCGACCTGCTCGGCCGCCTGCGACAGCGCCAGCATGAGCGCCACGAACCCCGGCGCGAGCAGCGCCACCCCCGTCACGTCCAGCCGGGCCCGCCGTCCGGCCGGGGGATCGTCGGCCGGGATCACCCGCAGCGCCAGCAGGTAGGCGACCACCCCGACCGGCACGTTCAGCAGGAACATCCACTTCCAGGAGAACGCCTGCAGCAGCGCCCCGCCGGTCAGCGGCCCGAGGACCGGACCCAGGGACAGCACCACGCCCATCAGCCCCATCACCCGCCCCGCCCGGTGCGGCCCGGCGGCGCGGGCGAGCAGGGTGAGCACCAGCGGGTCGAGCACGCCCGCGCCGAGCCCCTGGACCGCGCGGAAGGCGATGAGGCTGCCGGTGTCCCAGGCCAGCCCCGCGCCGAGCGAGCCGGCGAGGAACACCAGCAGCCCGAACAGCCAGAGCCGCCGCGCGCCGAACCGGTCGACGGCCCACGAGGTGACCGGGATGGCGGCGGTCACGGCCAGCAGGAAGCCGGTCGACACCCAGCCGATCGCGCTGAGCGAGGTGCCGAACGCGGCGGCGAGGGCGTCGATCCCGACGGCGACCATCGTGCTGTTGAGGATGCCGAGCATCCCGCCCAGCAGGACGACCGCGACCAACCGCGACAGATTTGAACTCATGGGTTCAACTTAACAGTCTAGTCAGTAGCAATGAACCCATGAGTTCAATCCCGCTCTAGGATGGTGTCCATGCCCACCGCTCGCGGCCGCATCGACAAGCGGCAGGCCATCCTCGACGCCGCGATCACCGTCTTCGCCCGCAGGGGCTACGACCAGGCCTGCGTCCAGGAGATCGCCGACGAGGCCGGGGTCGCCAAGCCCACCGTCTACAACCACCTGACCGACAAGGCCACGCTGTTCCGCGAGGCGATGACCGCCGCCACCGGCGCCGCCGTCGCCCGCCACCTGGCCACCCTCGACCGCCTCGCCGTCCCCGGCGACGACCTGCGGACCGTGCTGGAAGAGGTCGCGCTCGACCTGCTGCGGTGCCACTGCGACGAGCGATCCCGGGCGGTCCGCCGCCTCCTGCACGCCGAGACGGCGCGCTTCCCCGACCTGCTCTCCCTGGTGCGCGGCCCCTCCGGCCACCGCGTCACCGAAGCCCTCGCCGACCGCCTGGCCCGGCTCGCGCTCGCGGGCCGGCTGCGCGGGGCGGACCCCTCGCTGGCGGCCGAGCAGCTCATCGCGCTGCTCACGGGCCCCGCCGACCTGCGCTGGCCCGTGAGCTCCCCTCCGGACGACGACCTCGCCACGATCGCCCACGCGGCGGTGGACACCTTCCTCCGCGCCTTCGCCGCAGACCCGCCTGTGTCCCAGGAGCGGGCCATCCACACGTGATCCCCTGTTGAGGGGGCCACCTCGCCGATCTCACCGACCGGCGAGCGGCCTCGCGTGCCCCCTGATCAGCCGGCCGCCCCGGCGACGGCGACCAGAATCTTCTCGAGCCCGGCCTCGATCCGGTCGAACCGCGCGTCCATGCGGTCGAGACGAGCATCCATGGCATCCAGGCGGGAGTCCATGGCGTCGAACCGCGCGTCCATGCGGTCCAGGCGGGTGTCGACGGCGGAGAAGCGGTGCTCGAACTTCTCGGTCAGTCGTTGTTCGAGCCTCTGCAGATCCTCGCGCGTGGCGAGGTTGGCGCGGCCGGCCATGATCTCGCCGAAGACCGGCTCGGTGTAGTCGAGGATCTCCTGACGGATCGTCGTCGGCAGATCCTGGACGACGGTCTTGAGGTCGGCGACGTCCGTATCGATGGTGAACACACACGATTCCAATCTCTTGACACGCTCGACCAGTTGCAGCCGGTGCTGGGGGGATGACATACGGTGATGATAGCGCCTGGCCGCCCCTGACGAGCACCGCGAACGCCCCCCAGACCCAACCTTCCGCACCACTCGCGCTCACCGATCCCGTGTCGTCGTGGATGTCCCTGCCGATGCTAGTCAACGCCGTTGCTAGTCAACGCCGGTGCTAGTCAACGCGGTGTGCTGGCTGCCTTCTCGCCCTCGGACGGAGGGTGGACGCGCGGCCCGGTCGCGGCCGGACCGCGCCGTTCGACAGCGACGAGAAGGCAGGGCGGATGACCATCGACACGAGCACCACGGAGATCCGGGAACAGCCGGCCACCCGCCGGACGGCGGCGGCGTTGCTCGCGCTCAGCCTCGGCGGGTTCGGGATCGGGCTGACCGAGTTCGTCATCGCGGGGCTGCTGAGCGAGGTGGCCGGCGACCTGGGCGTGACGATCACGGCAGCGGGGCATCTCGTGGGCGTCTACGCGCTCGCGGTGATCCCCGGGGCGGTCATCGTCACGCCGTTCCTGATGCGACGGCCGCCGAAACACGCGCTGATGCTGCTGCTGGCGTTCTTCGTCGTGGGCAACGCGCTGTCGGCCTGGGCGCCGGACTACGGGGTGATGTTCGCGGGACGGATCGTCGCCGCGCTGGCCCACGGCGGCTACTTCGGCATCGGCGCCGTGCTGGCCGGCTCCCTCGTGCCGCCCACACGACGGGCGTCCGCCGTGGCCGCCCTGTTCGCCGGGCTCACCGTCGCGAACGTGCTGGGCGTGCCGGCCGGGGCGTTCGTCGGCCAGCAGGCGGGCTGGCGCACCGTGTTCTGGATCATCGGACTGATCGGCGTCCTCTCCCTGGCGGGGGTCGCGGTCCTGGTCCCGAGGACCGAGCCGGAGCGGGACCGGCTTCCGCTCGGGCGGCAGTTCCGGGTGCTGGCCCGCCCGCAGGTGCTGGCCTCGCTGCTGACGACCGCGCTGGTGTTCGGCGGCATGTTCGGGGTGTTCACGTACATCCAGCCGCTGCTCCGCGAGGTCACCGGATACTCGGCGGCGGCGGTCCCGTGGCTGCTGGTGCTCTTCGGCGTCGGGCTGTTCGCCGGGAACCTCGTGGGCGGGAAGGCGGCGGACCGGAACGCGGACGGCGCGGTGCTGGTCCTGTCGGCTCTGCTGCCGATCGTGATCCTCGCCCTGGGCGCGGTCGCGTCGCTGCCGGTGCCGACGGCCGTCGCCCTGGCGCTCCTGGGGCTGGTCGGCTTCGCCACGGTGCCGGGGCTGCAGGCTCGGGTGCTCCGGCACGCGACGGGCGCGGCGACGCTGGCGTCGGCGACGAACATCGCCGCCTTCAACCTCGGCAACACGGCCGGGGTCAGCCTGGCCGGGGCGGCCATCGCCGCCGGCCACGGGCTGCGCAGCCCGGCCGTCACCGGCGCCGCGCTCACCATCCTCGGCGTGGCCGTGATCGTGGCCGCCCGGCTGGTCGCCCGCCGGAAGAGCCGGAAGAGTACGGATCCGCGGTAGCGCGGTGAGGGGCCCGCGGTGGCGCCGGGCCCCTCACCAACGGGCCGGCTCCTCAGCAGCGGGCCGGGGCCCTACCAAGGGGACCCGGGGCGGCTCAGGTCGTGGTGAGGAGGCGCAGGGCCGCGGCCGAGGCGCTGTCTGGCTCGGCGGTGTGGGTGAGGATGCGCTGGCCGTTGCCTTCCGGCAGGTGGAGGACCTCGTAGGCCAGCGTCAGCTCACCGACGGCGGGATGCCGGAACCGCTTGACGCCGCTGGTGCAGAGCTTGACGGCGTGACCGGCCCACAGCGAGGCGAAGGCGGGACTGTTCATGGACAGCTCGCCGACCAGCCGGGCCAGGCGCGGGTCGTCGGGGAACTGGGCGGCGACGTAGCGCAGCGAGGCGACCGCGAGGGCCGCCTCGTCGCGCCAGTCGGCGTAGAGGTCGCGGGTGTGCTCGTCGAGGAACAGCATCCTGATCTGGTTGGGCCGGTCGGCGGCCCGGCTCGGGGCGTCGACGTCGAGGTGGCCCGCCAGCAGGAGATGACCGGCGCGGTTCCAGGCCAGGATGTCGTTGAACCGGCCCAGCAGCACCGCGGGCACGTCGTCCATCGCCCGCAGCAGCCGCGCGGCGCCCGGCTTGGCGGCCTCCGGCTTCGGCGCCCGGCGACGCCTGACCGGCCTGGGACGGGCGAGGGCGAACAGGTGGGCCCGCTCGTCGGCGTCCAGCCGCAGCGCCCGCGCGAGGGCGTCGATGACCGCGTCGGAGGCGTTCTGCGACTGCCCCTGTTCGAGCCTGGTCAGGTACGTCATCGACACGCCGGCGAGCTGCGCCAGCTCCTCGCGGCGCAGGCCGGGCACCCGGCGCCGGCCGTAGGTGCGCAGCCCGGCGGCCTCCGGGGTCAGCCGGTCACGACGGGAGCGCAGGAACTCACCGAGCTCGGTCCTCGGCCGCTCGTCCGGGGGCCGGGTCGCTGTGTCGAGAGGCAGTCGTTCCACGTTCCCATTCTCCCCCACCGACGCCCGGCGAGCCTGTCCCTGGCAGTGCTAGGCAACCGGGTGGGCTGGCTGCCCGTCCCGGCGCGCCGGAGCCTGGACGGCATGACCGCTACCGGCATCTCCGCACCACCGTCAGCAGCGAGCGCCGACCGCTTCACCGGGCCGCAGAAGATCGCGCTGGCCCTGCTGCTCACGGCGAACTTCACCCTCGCCGTGGACTTCTCGATCCTGAACGTCGCCCTGCCCCACATCGGCCGCGACCTGGACTTCGCCACCGCGGCCCTGCAGTGGATCGTGACCTCCTTCGCGCTCTGCGCCGCCGGGTTCACCCTGTTCTTCGGCCGCGTCGCCGACCTGTTCGGACGCAAGCGGCTCTTCCTGGCGGGGATCGTCCTGCTCGGCGTCTCCTCCCTGGCCGGAGGGCTCGCCCAGGACCCGGCCCTGATGCTGGCCGCCCGGGCCGGCCAGGGCGTCGCCACCGCGATGGTCACTCCCGCCGCGCTGTCGCTGATGACCACGATGCTCCCGGAAGGCCCGGCCCGCTCCCGGGCCCTTGGCCTGAACGGGGCGCTCATGGCCGCGGGGTTCACCACGGGAGCCGTGCTGGGCGGCGTCCTCACCGGAACGGTGAGCTGGCGGTGGGCGTTCTTCATCAACGTCGTCATCGCCGTCGCCGTGATCGCCGTCGCCCCGTTCGTGCTGCGCGAGCCGCCCGCCGGACGCCGGCCGAGGCTCGACGCCCCCGGCGCCGTCACCGTCACGCTGGCCCTGGTCGCGCTCGTCCTCGGCATCGACACCGCGGGCCACGCCGGCTGGACCCACGCCGGCGCCTGGGGGCCGATCCTGGCGGCTACCGTCCTGTTCGTGATCTTCTGGAGGGTCGAGTCCCGCATCGCGGAACCCCTCATCGCCCCGGCCCTGCTCAAGCGGCGCACCGTCGCCTGGGGCAACCTGGCGGGCCTCCTGGCCTTCGCCACCGAGACCTCGCTGGTGTTCCTGCTGACCCTCTACCTGCAGGAGGTCCTCGGCTACACCGCCGTCACGGCAGGGCTGATCCTCGCCGTCCTCGGCATCGGCACCGTCCTCGGCGGGCTGATCGCGCCGAGGGTCATCGGCAGGACCGGCGCGAGGACCGCGATCGTCGTCGGCTTCGTCGTCCAGGCCGCCGCCACCTTGCCCCTCGCCTTCGTCGGCGACGACCGAGGCTGGCTCGTACCTCTGCTGGTCGTCACCTTCCTCGGAGGCGTGGCGAACCTCGTGGCGATCGTCGGCTACACCGTGATGTCCACGGCGGGTGTGCCGAGCGAACAGCAAGGGCTGGCCACCGGGCTGGTCACCATGAGCCAGCAGGTCGGCATCACCCTCGGCACCCCGGTCATGTCCGCGCTCGTCACCGGCTGGGCGGCCACGACGCTGCTGCCCGGGCTGCGCTTCGCGATCGGCGTCAACGCGGGGATCGCCGTCGTCGCCGCACTCCTCGTCGCCTGCTTCCTGCGCGTCCCCAAGCCTCCGGCGTGAACGGCCGCGCCCTTCCCGACGCGCTTCGCTGCTCTGCCGGGTGGTGGCGTTCATGAGGCTTTCCAGGATCACGGGACGCCGCCGGAGATCCGGCACCATGGGTCACGAGAGCCAACGCACAACAGGGAACGGATGGCCGAGATGGGCGGGCGTGAGAGCGGGGCGTGCCATGAGCGCGGCTGCGCCGATCGCGGCGGGGGCCGGGATGCTCATGTTCTGGATCAACGGCGTCCTGGCCGGTCGACCCCGGTGGAGTACGTCAGGTGGAGGTGGAGCTATGGGGATTCGAACCCCAGACCTCTTCCATGCCATGGAAGCGCGCTACCAACTGCGCCATAGCCCCTCGCGTCGTCGCGTGCCCCAGTGTATCGGACCTCACGACCGCTCTCGTACCGCTTTATCCGCCCGTTCAGCCGCCCGCCGGCGTCCGGAGGGTCCTCGGCCGGCAGGCGGTTCTGCTTTGACGCTCACCTTCTTAAGGTGCCCAAACGGTCGCATTCATCGCAAATTGTTATCGGGTCTCGCGTGCCTTGCCGATGAGGCCGGCCAGCTCGGTGACCATCGGGTCCTCGGCGGCGGCGGCCAGGCGGGTGGCGTGCTCGCCGAGCGTGGGCAGGTCCAGGCCCAACGACTCGTCGTCGCGCAGCTGGAGGGCGAAGGCCGCGGCGACCACGTCCACCTGGAGCCGCAGCGGCGCGTCGGACCACAGCTCCCGGGCCAGGGCGCCCACGTCGACCGAGCCCGCGGCCTCGGTGGGCTGCCGGGTGTCGGGGTCCTGCCAGCGCACGGTGGCGGTGGCGAGGTGGCCCTTCGCGCCGGGCTTGAGCTTGAGCGCGTACAGCGCGGTGACGGAGTGCCCGGGCCCGACCTCGCCGCCGTCGGCGCTGTCGTCGCGGAACTCCTCGGCCTCCAGAGCGCGGTTCTCGTACCCGACGAGGTGGTACTCCTCGACCACGGCCGGGTTGAACTCGACCTGGGCCTTGGCGTCGCGGGCGCGCAGCTCGACGGTCGCGGGCAGCCGGGTGACGAACGCCTTCTCGGCCTCCTCGACGCTCGACACGTAGATCGCGGCGCCGTCGCCGTTGTCGGCCAGCTGCTCCATCAGCTCGTCGCCGTACTCGCGGCCGACGCCGACGGTGAGCAGCGTGATCTGCTCGGCCGCGCTCTCCTTCACCCGGTCGAGGATGCCCTGCCAGGCGGTGTCACCCTGGTTGGCGAGGCCGTCGGACAGCACGATGACCCGGTTGGTGGCGGCGGGGCGGAAGGCCCTGGACGCCTCCTCGTACCCGAGGACGATCCCGGCCTCCAGGTTGGTGCCGCCCTTGGTGACGAGCCGGTCGACGGCGGCGTGCAGGTCGTCCCTGGCGGCGAGCGGCGTCATGGCGGCCAGCAGCTCGGCCTCGTCGCTGAAGGCCACGACGGCGACCTGGTCACCCGGGGTGAGCTGGTCGAGCAGGGTGCGCAGGGACTGCTGGACGAGGTCGAGCCTGCCGGGCTCGGCCATGGAGCCGGAGACGTCGATGACGAAGGTCAGGTTGACCGGCCGGCGCGCCTGCGCGCTGGAGCCGCGCGTCTGCAGCCCGACGCGGAGCACGGCCCCGGCCTCGCCGGGCAGCCTGGCGCCGTCGGTGTGCACGGTGAAGCCGTTGTCGCGGGGTTCGGCGTAGTCCTGGCGGAAGGAGTTGACGAACTCCTCCGGCCGGACCTGGCCGGGTTCGGGCCAGCGCCCCTCCTGGAGGGTGCGGCGGGCGTAGGAGTACGAGGCGGTGTCGACGTCCAGGGCGAAGGTGGAGATCCGGGCGCTGGTGGTGCCCGACTTCTCCGGCTGCGCGGGCGCCGGGCGCCGGTCCTGGGCGGCGTCCGGGTTCCCGCCCGATCCGCCGCACGCGGTGAGGGCCAGCAGCGCCGCCAGAGCGATGGCCGCGAGCGAGCGTGATGTCATGTGCGTCACCTCCATGCCGTATGACGAGCCATGCCGTATGACGAGCGGTGGCGGAGGGCGGCCGGGGCGGAGACGTAAGCGAGCGCAAACCGCGACTCTTACGTGATTCATTGTCATGGAGTGGCCGTTTCCTGTAGGTATGACTGCCGTGCGTATGTATATCGGCCTGGCCGCCAAGGGCCGCGAGGTGCCGGCCCGGGTCCTGGAGAAGGTCCGTGCCGTCGCCGAGACGGCTTTCCCCGTCCCGCCGGAGGTGATTCGCGGCCGTGAATGGCACGGCCGGGGCGTGTCCCTGTTCGGGTGGACGAACGAGCCCGGCGACGAGCGGCGGCCGCCGCTGCTGTCGGAGTCGGGCGGCCGGGTGCTCGGGCTGAACGGTCACCTGGCCGACCCCGGCGACGCCGGCCGGCTGCTGGACGACCCCCTGGGCGAGGGGGTGGGCGGGTGCTTCTCCGCCTGGGTGGCGGGCGACGGCGTGCTGTCCGCGGCGACCGCGATCAACCGGGTCTGCCCGGTCTTCCACACCGAGACGCCGGAGCTGCACATCGTCGGCAGCCGGGCCCTGCTCGTGCACCTGGCGGCCCAGGAGGGCGACCGGGTGGAGCACGACGTGCTCGCCCTGCAGACGATGGTCCGCCAGGGGTTCTTCCTGTCCGACGAGACCCCGTACCGGGGGGTGACGGCGCTGCGGCCGAGCACGCGGCTGGACGTGCGGGACGGGCGGCGCACGATCACCGAGACGCCGCTGCCGCTCGCGGCGCCGGCCCCCGCGTCGGAGCGGGGCAAGCGCAGGGCGATCGGCGAGCTGGCCGAGGCGCTGCTGGCCACCGTCGCGCCGCTGCGCGGCCTGGACGAGCCGGTGAACCTGGCGCTGACCGGCGGGCGCGACACCCGCATCCTGGCGGCGCTGCTGCACGCGGCGAAGGTGCCGTTCCGGGTGACCACGAACGGGCTCGACACGCACCCGGACGTGATCCTGGCCCGTCAGATCGCCGGGCGGCTCGGCGTGGAGCACACGGTGATCGCGCCGCCGCAGACGGCCGGGCAGGACGCGGTGCTGGTGGAGCATCCGCTGGACCGGGTCTGGGAGACGCTGCGCACCTGCGAGGGCATGACCTCCGCGTACGAGTCGATCGTGAGCTACCTGCCCTACTCCGGCAAGCCGACCATGTCCGGGCAGAGCGGCGAGACGCTCCGGGCCGGCAGCCTGAACCTGCTGCAGACGGACCTGAGCGACAAGGCGCTGCTGCGCCGCATCACCGCCACGTTCGGCAAGGACGACAAGCTGTTCACCGCCGAGGCGAACGAGCACGCCCGCGAGCTGGCCCGGCCGTGGCTGGCCAGGGAGAACCGGCTGGAGGCGCTGGACCACATCTACATCTGGTACAAGGTGGGCCGCTGGCAGGCCAGCGCCCGCGCGGGGTCGCTGCGCCGCGGCGACCCGGTCCGGCCGTTCCTGGACAACCGCGTGGTACGGGCCGCGCTCGGGCTGGACCAGGCCTGGCGGCTGTCCGAAGAGGTGATCTACGCGCTCATCCTGCGGTTCGCGCCCCAGCTGCGCGACGTGCCGATCGAGGGCAAGCCGTGGCGGTTCGCCGGCGCGCTGGAGAAGCGGCCCTCGCACTGGTGGCGGCGCGCGCCGCGGCCTCCCGCGCACATGCCGACGCTGCGCACCGGCGGCGGCTGGAGCTGGCGGACGAGCCCCGGGCCGGTGCTGACGGACGTGCTGCGGCAGCAGGTGCTCGGCGGCCTGGACGCGCTGGCGCCGATCGTGAACCCGGACGAGGTGCGCGCCCTGTTCGCCGACCCGGTGGTCAGGAAGCCGGCCCTGGCCTGGCACCTGTACACGGTGAGCGCGCTGCTGACCGGGGTCTACCCGGGCAAACGGCCGGAGGGGCTGGAACGGATCGCGGTGGCCAAGCCGGAGTCCTGACCGCTACCAGTGCAGCAGGAGCAGCTCGGCGGAGAACCCCGGCCCGAACGCCATGAGCACCGCGGGCTGGTCCTTGCGCCCGCGCGTCTCCTGCAGCACGTGCAGCACCGACACCGACGACAGGTTGCCGTGCTCGTGCAGCGACCGCCAGGTCACCTCCAGCGCCTCCGGCGACAGCTCCAGCGCCGCGGCCAGCCGGTCGATCACCTTGGGGCCGCCGGGATGGCAGATCCAGGTGCCGACCTGGCCGGGGGTCAGGCCGTTGTCGGCGAGGAAGGCGGTGACGTCGGCGGCGAGCACCTGGTTCACGAAGTCGGGCAGCCCGGGGTCGAGCACGATGCGGAACCCGTGCTCGCCGACCTGCCAGCCCATCAGGTGCTCGGTGCCGGGATACAGCTTGCTGCGGGTGGCCACCACCTCGCGGCCGGTGCCGTGCCCGGTGGCCACCACGGCAGCGGCGCCGTCGCCGAACAGGCCGCTGGCGATCAGGTTGGCGACCGAGGTGTCGTCGCGCTGCACGGTGAGCGAGCAGAGCTCGACGCAGACGAGCAGCGCCACCTGGTCCGGCCAGCCGCGCAGGTAGTCGTGCAGCCGCGACAGCCCGGCCGCCCCGGCGGCGCAGCCCAGCCCGAACACCGGCACCCGCTTGACGTCGTCGCGCAGCCCCGCCCGCAGGGCCAGCCGGGCGTCGAGCGACGGCGTGGCCAGCCCTGTGGTGGAGCAGAACACCAGGTGGTCGACCTTCTCGGGAGGCAGCCCGGCCTTCTCCAGCGCGCCGGCGATCGCCCGTTCCCCCAGGTCGAGCGCGATCTCGGCGTAGGCGTCGTTGGCCAGGGCGAACGAGTCGAGCTTGGTGTAGTCGTCCAGCGGCAGCGCCAGGTTGCGGCCGGTGACGCCGGTCGCGGTGTGGAAGCGTTTGAGAGCCCCCTCGTCCGCCGCCGTGAGCCGGGCGAACGCCTCGGTGATCTCCTCCTGTTCGTACCGGTGATCCGGCAGAACAGTCCGTACCCCCCAGATGTACATGTCTGGTTTCTGCCGCTCAGAGGCCGGGGCTAACATCGGCCGGCGGCGACCTCACTCCTCCAGCGTGTAGTCGAACACGTACGTGTGAGAGCCGTCCGGGGCGATCCGGATGTCCATGTCGCCGCGCAGGCCGCGCAGCTCGCCGGTCGCGGAGTCGGGCGCGACCGAGACCTCCAGCGACTGCCCGCCGCGGTCGCCGGCGGCGCCGTGCAGCAGGACGAAGCTGCCCGTCCGGCCGTCGAGGGTGCCCTCGACCCGCTCCACGGCGACGTACGCCTTGGACTCCTCCACCGGGGTGGTCACGATGGTCAGGTGGACGGTGCTGGTGGCGTCGAGGGCGCCGTGGAACTTCTTGGTCATGGTGACGCGGCCGAGCGAGACGCCGTCGCGCTCCTCGAACGGCGGCTCGGCGTTCCAGTCCGCGGTGTCGAAAGGTCCTTGGACGATCATGCCGTCATCCTGCCGGGGATACCTGGCATCTTCTGTCAGGTATCCAGAAGCGCCCGGGTGAAGGCGTTGCCGAACGTGCCCTCGGGGTCGTAGCGGCGCACCAGCTCGCGGAACCGGCCGGGGACGGCCGGGCGGCGGACGAACAGCTTGCCCCAGTGCGGCCTCGGGTCGAACGGCGCCAGCACGTCCTCCACCAGCTCGATCACCGGCCGCACCGCCACCGGGTCCTTGACCCAGGTGAAGTGGAACGCCACGCTGTCGCGCCCGTACGAGGGACTCAGCCAGAGGTCGTCGGCGGCGATCGTGCGCACCTCCGAGATCTGCAGCACCGGCCTGATCCGGTCGCCCACGGCGCGCAACCCGCGCAGCGCGGCGGCGGCGTGCGCGCGGTCCGTCAGCCACTCCGACTGCAGCTCGTTCCCGGCGCTGCTCGGCGGCGCGTCCGGGCGGAAGTGCGGCAGCCGCTCGTGCCACGGCCCCGGCACGCCGAGCTGCTCGGTGCAGCTCCCGGCCGGCATGCCGGGTACGGGGTGGCGGGGCCCGTCGGCCGGTCGGGTGCCGCGCCAGCCGTCGCTGACCGGCTCGGCGGGGTGCTTGATCCAGGCGCGGGTGTCGCGGTAGTCGGTGAAGAGGCTGACGCTGTGGCCGTCGGCCATGATCTCGTCGAACGGGGCGTCGTCCGGCACGCCCTCGCGCACGTACTGACGCAGCTCGAAGGCCGGGACCAGGTCCAGCGTGAGCGCGGTCACCACGCCGAGCGCGCCGAGCGCGACGACCGCGCCGGGGAAGTCCTCGTGGCCGCGTTCGAGGGTGACCAGCGAGCCGTCGGCGGTGACCAGCTCCAGGCCGCGGACGGCGGCGGACAGGCTCGGGTTGCCCACCCCGGAGCCGTGCGTGCCGGTGGCGACCGAGCCCGCCACGGAGATGTGCGGCAGCGACGCCAGGTTGGCCAGCGCGAGGCCGCGCGCGTGCAGCTCGGGGGCGAGCCGCGCGTAGGTGGTGGCCGCGCCGACCCGCACCCGCGCCGCCGCTTCGTCGACCTCGATCAGGGGCGGCATGCGGTCGAGCCGGACCAGCTCGCCGGGGGAGTCGGCGATGTCGTTGAAGGAGTGGCCGCTGCCCAGCGCGCGGATCCGCCGCGCGGCGGCGACCAGGCGGCGGAGTTCGCCGAGGGAGGCGGGACGGTGGAGCCGGGAGGCCGTGAAGGGGGTGTTCCCCGCCCAGTTGGTGAGCGTCACCGCCCCACCCTGCCACACGCCGCCAGGTCTGGCCCGGGGTGGTCGGGGGGATGGTGAGTGACATGGAACTGTTTCCCGCGATCCCGCTGTCGGCCTGGCAGGACACCAAGGCCACGCTGCACCGCTTCGCCCAGGTCATCGGCAAGATCCGGCTCGCCGGCGGGATCCGGCGCAACCACTGGTGGAACGTGCCGTTCCACCTGACCGGCCGGGGGATCACCACCCGCCCGATAGGCCGGGCCGACGGCGGGCCGATCTTCACCATCGACTTCGACTTCGTCGCCCACCGGCTGGCCGTCACGACGATCGACGGCAGGGAGGTGACCTTCCCCCTGTACGGGCAGTCCGTGGCCTCGTTCCACCACGAGACCCAGCGGGCGCTGGCGGACCTGGACGTGCCGGTGGAGATCGAGCTGCCGCATCCGTTCGACCTGCCCGACTCCGGCCGGCCGTTCGCCGAGGACACCGAGCACGCGGCCTACGACCCGGCCCAGGTCACGCGCTACTGGCAGGTGCTCAGCCAGGTGAACCTGCTGCTGGAGGAGTTCGCCTCCGGCTACTCGGGCAAGATCAGCCCGGTGCACCACTTCTGGCACACCTTCGACCTGGCCTGCACGAGGTTCTCCGACCGGGTGATCGACCAGCCCGCCCAGGCCGACCCGGTGACCCGGGAGGCGTACTCGCGCGAGGTGATCAGCTCCGGCTTCTGGTTCGGCGACGACACCTTCCCCGAGCCGGCCTTCTACTCCTACACCGCGCCGGAGCCCGCCGGGCTGGCCGACCAGCCGCTGGCCCCCGCGGCCGCGCAGTGGGTCCCGCAGCGCGGGAGCCACCTGGCGATCCTGCGGTACGACGACGCTCGGGCCGAGCCGTCGCCGCGCGAGGCCGTGCTGGCCTTCTACCAGAGCGCCTACGAGGCCGGCGCCCGGCTGGCCGGCTGGGACGTCGAGGCCGTCGCCTGCCCCGGCGGCGTCACGGACCCCGCCGCCTCCTGACGCCCGGGGCGTCGGCTCAGGGCGCGTCGGCTCAGGGCGCGTCGGTTCAGGGCGCGTCGGTTCAGGGCGCGTCGGTTCAGGGCGCGTCGGTTCAGGGCGGCGTCGGCTCAGGGCGGCGGAAGGTGTGCCGGTAGGCCAGGGGGGCGACGCCGACCGCCGCGTGCAGGTGCTGGCGGAGCGAGACGGCCGTGCCGAAGCCGGCGTGCCTGGCCACCTCCTCCACCCCGAGGTCCGTGGTCTCCAGCAGGTGGCGAGCGTGCTCGACGCGCTGCCTGGACAGCCAGCGGGCCGGGCTCAGGCCGGTCTCCTCGCGGAAGCGCCTGGTGAACGTGCGCACGCTCATGCCGGCGTGCGCCGCCAGCGCCTCCAGGTCGAGCGGCGCGTGCAGGTTGGCCAGCATCCAGGTGCGGGTGGCGGCGGTGCCGTTGCCCCTGGCCGGCGGCAGCGGACGCTCGATGTACTGCGCCTGGCCGCCCTCCCGCCAGGGCGGCATCACGCAGCGGCGGGCCGCCCGGTTGGCCACCGCGCTGCCGTGGTCGCGCCGGATGATGTGCAGGCACAGGTCCAGCCCCGCCGCGACGCCGGCCGAGGTGAGCACGTCGCCGTCGTCGATGAACAGCACGTCGGGGTTCAGCTTCACCTGCGGGAACAGCTGGGAGAAGCGGGCCGCGTTGCGCCAGTGGGTGGTGGCCGGCCGGCCGTCGAGCAGCCCGGCGGCGGCCAGCGCGAACGCGCCCGTGCAGATCGACACCACCCGCGGCCGCCCCTGGAGAGCCTCGCGCAGGTCGTCCGGGATGACGCCGTCGCGCAGCACCGGCCCGCCGTGCACGCCGGGCAGCAGCACCGTGTCGGCGGTGTCGAGCACCTCCAGGCCGTGGTCGGGCTGCACGCTGTAGCCGGCCGAGCAGCGTACGGGTACGTGGCCCGGCGAGCAGGTCACCACCTCGTACAGCGGCTCGCCCGACGGTGACTCGGCGGTCCTGAACACCTGGCCGGGCACGCCCAGGTCGAGCGGGGCGAACTGGTCGAGCACCACGACGGCGATCCTGTGCGGCATGGCCGGATTCTTTCACATATTGGCTATTCGGCCACTCGTGCCGATAAAGGCTGATAAATCAGGATTGGCGGCATGACCTTGACCCCCACCGCCCAGCGCCCGCGCGTGCACCGGGCCTGGTTCGTCGCGGCCGTCGGCTTCGTGGCGATCCTGGGCGCCGCGGGCTTCCGCGCCACCCCCGGCGTGCTGATCAACCCGCTCCAGGAGGAGTTCGGCTGGAGCAGGGGCGCCATCTCCCTCGCCGTCTCCGTCAACCTCGTGCTGTACGGCCTGACGGCGCCGTTCGCCGCCGCGCTCATGGACCGCTTCGGCATGCGCCGCGTGGTCGCGCTCGCCCTGCTGCTGGTCGCCGCCGGGAGCGGGCTCACTGTGTGGATGACCGCGACCTGGCACCTCCTGCTGTTGTGGGGGGTGTTCGTCGGGCTCGGCACCGGGTCGATGGCGCTGGTGTTCGCGGCCACGCTGGCCGGCCGGTGGTTCGTGCGCCACCGCGGCCTGGTCACCGGCGTGCTGACCGCGGCCGGGGCCACCGGGCAGCTGATCTTCCTGCCCGTGCTGGCCCAGCTCGCCCAGGGGCCCGGCTGGCGGGTGGCCTCGCTGGCCGTGGCGGGCTCCGCGCTGGCCGTGGTGCCGTTCGTCTGGTGGCTGCTGCGCGACCGCCCCGAGGACGTGGGCACGACGGCGCTCGGCGCCGACCAGGACGCGCCCCGGGCGCCGGTCCCCACCGGGAACGCGGCGGTGCGCGCCCTCACGGTGCTGCGGTCGGCGGCGCGCACCCGCCCTTTCTGGTACCTCGCCGGCGGGTTCGCCATCTGCGGCGCCAGCACGAACGGGCTGGTCAGCACCCACTTCATCCCGGCCGCGCACGACCACGGGATGGCCGAGCCGACGGCCGCGGGACTGCTCGCCGTGATCGGCGTCTTCGACATCGCCGGGACCGTCATGTCGGGCTGGCTGAGCGACCGGGTCGACCCGCGCTTGCTGCTCGTCGCCTACTACGCGCTGCGCGGGCTGTCGCTGATGGTGCTGCCCGGCCTGTTCGCGGCCACGCCCGAGCCCAGCATGCTGGTGTTCATCGTCTTCTACGGGCTCGACTGGGTGGCGACCGTGCCGCCCACCATGGCGCTGTGCCGCAGTATCTACGGAGCGGACGGGGCCGTGGTGTTCGGCTGGGTGTTCGGCGCGCACCAGGTGGGGGCCGCCCTGGCCGCCGTCGGCGCCGGTCTCGCCCGCGACCAGCTCGGCGCCTACGACCTCGCCTGGTACGGGGCGGGGGCGCTGTGCCTGGCCGCCGCCGGGATGTCGCTGGCGATCCGGCATGCTGGGAACCGATGAACGACTCAGACGAGATGGTCCTGCCCCTCGTGGTGCGGATCGAGCGCGCCACGCCTCCCGAGCGCACCGACGCCCTGGAGGCGGCCGCCATGGCGGTGCTCAGCCTGCTCGACGCCCCGGGGGAGTGGGCCGGTGAGCTGGCCGCCTGGCAGGACGGCCGGATCCGCAAGGTGGTCCGCCGGGCCAGGGGAGCCGAGTGGCGGCGGGCCGTCGCGCTGCCGGGCCGCACCGTCGAGCACCGGACCGCCGAGGTGCGCGTGCACCCGCCCGTCCCGCTCGACGCCTGGCCCAGGGACCTGGCGAGACTGCAGGTGTCAGGCACCGAACTGGCCGACACCGGCGAACCCGGCCCGGCCACCCCGCCGGTCCTGTGGGAGAACCCCGCCCTGCGGATGTCCGCCGGCAAGGCCATGGCCCAGGCCGGGCACGCCGCCCAGCTGGCCTGGTGGGCGAGCGACGCCGCGGGGCGCGCCGCCTGGCGGGCG
>NZ_JAPNNL010000220.1 GCF_027620315.1 Nonomuraea corallina
GTGCCCTTCTCCTGCGGCCGGGTCGGCCGGCACCGACGGAAGTCCTCCTGGGGTACGGCTGGAGAACCCGCAGTTCACGGCCCTTCGGCTCTCGGCCGCCGGGACTTCCGGCCCTGCACATGCCCTCGCGCCTCCGGTGTGATGGAAGGGAACGAAGGAGGACGCCATGATCGTTGTGGGGGTCGACGGTTCCCTGCCGGCGCGTGCCGCCGTGGCCTGGGCCGCAAATGACGCTTTTCGTACGCACCAGCCCATGACACTTGTCTACGCGGTGGACCGGCAGCCGTACCAGATCACGAGATTCCCCGACCCGGACCGGCCGGACCAGCTCCGGCGGGCCGGGCAGAAGGCCCTCGACGAGGCGGTGGCCCTGGTCCACGAGCGGCAGCCCGAGGTCGAGGTGAAGGCCAGGCTGGCGGAGGGGACGCCCGCGGTGGTCCTGCGCGAGCAGGCCAGGACGGCCGCGGAGGTGGTGGTGGGCAGCCGTGGTCTCGGCAGCGTCGGCGGCGCTCTCCTCGGCTCGGTCAGCGACCAGGTCGCCGGACACGCCGAGGCCCCGGTCGTGGTGGTCCAGGAGACCCGGCGGCCCACGTACGGGCAGGTCGTGGTCGGCGTGGACGACTCGGCCGAGTGCCGGCCCGCGCTGGTCTACGCCTTCGAGCAGGCGGCCCTGCGCGGCAGCACGCTGCGGGTGGTGCACGCCTGGAGGCCGCCCGTCCAGGCGTTGGGGGCCGGGTTTCCGCTGGACCTGGAGGAGGACCGGGCCGCCCGCGAGGAGATGGTGGAGGCGCTGCTGAAGCCCTTCGTCCAGAAGCATCCGGACGTGACCGTGATCCGGGACTTCCCGCGCAAGGACGCGGTCGAGGCGCTCATCGCGGTGTCGGAGGAGACGGACCTGCTGGTGGTGGGCTCCCACGGGCGCGGCGCGATGAGCTCGGCGCTGATGGGCTCGGTCAGCAGGGGCGTGCTGCACCGCGCGCGCTGCACGGTCGCCGTCGTCCGCGCGGGATGACCCCGGCCTGTGTGCGCTTCAGCCGGTCAGCACCGAGCGCACGGACTTGATCACCACGTCCGCGGCCTCGTGCGGGGCCAGGCGTCCGGCCCGTAGCTCGGCCGCCGCGCCGTGCAGGATGTACTGGACCACGCTGACCAGCCACCCGGTGGGCAGGTCGGCGCGGAAGACGCCCTGGTCCTGACCGCGCCGGACGAGTTCGGTCATGCGCCGCACGGGCTTGTCGTGCAGGTCCCGGATCCGGCCGGGCGGGAGCACCTCCTCGGCCGCGGCGAGCAGGGCCGCGGACTCGGCCACGATCTGCCAGCTCGACGCCAGCAGGCGCGTCATCGCCTCGTCCGCGTCCCCTGTCAGGTCGATGGCCGCCAGGGTCTCGTCACCGGCTCTCAGCGCGTCGACGAGCGCCGCGTCGACGAGCTCGGCCCGGGTGCCGAAGTGCCCGTACAGCGTCATCCGTCCCACGCCGGCGGCCTTGGCGATGTCGTCCGTCCTGGCGTGCGGATCGGATCCCAGCAGGGTGCGGGCGGCGGACACGATCGCGCGCTGGCGCGTCCTCGGCCTCCTCGGGGTGGCGCAGCTCATGCTGATCCTCGACGTCACCGTCGTCGCCATCGCCCTGCCCCACATCGAGACGGACCTCGGGCTCAGCCGCGAGGCGCTGACCTGGACCGTCAGCGCCTACACGCTCACCTTCGGCGGGCTCATGCTGCTCGGCGGGCGGATCGCCGACCTGGCGGGCGCCAAGCCCGTCCTGCTCACCGGACTCCTCGTCTTCACCGGGGCGTCGCTGGCCGCCGGACTGGCGGAGACCGCGGCCATGCTCGTGGGCGCCCGCATCGCGCAGGGCATCGGCGCCGCCCTGCTGTGGGTTACGTCCTGTTCGTGGCGTGGCAGCGGCGGGCGCGGTCTCCTCTGATGGACGTCCGGCTGCTCGTGCGGCGGCCCGTGGCGACGGGCGCGTTCCTGATCCTGATGGCGACGGCTCTGATGATCGCGGTGTTCTTCCTCGGCACCTTCTACTTCCAGCAGGCCCAGGGGTACGGCGCGTTGCACACCGGCCTGCTGTTCCTCCCCGTGGCGGTGGCCACGATGCTCGGGGCCAACCTGACCGGCCGCGTCATCGGCCGCTGGGGCGGCAGGGCTCCGGCCGTCGCCGGCCTGGCGGTGGCGGCGCTGGGCATGGCCGCGCCCGCCGTGTCGATGAGTCCCGTCGTCGTCGTGATCGGCGTGTCCGTCGCGGCGGCGGGCACCGGCGCGCTGTTCGTCGTCGCCTCGGCGACCGCGCTGGGCCAGGTGGCGCCGCAGGAGGCCGGCATCGCCTCCGGGATCGTGAGCACCTTCCACGAGTTCGGCGCCTCCCTCGGCGCCGCGGTCGTCTCCAGCGTCGCCGCCGCGAGCCTGACCGGGAACACGCTGAGCGGGTTCGCCGGCGGGTTCACCGTGGCCGCGGCGGTGACGGCAGCGGGCGTCGTGGTCGCCGCCCTGGTGACGCCCGGCCGGTCGAGGCAGGGGGCTCCGGTGCCCTCCTGACCGATGCGCTCAGGTGACAGTCCGCTCAGCGGTGTCCATGAGGGCGCCGCTGAGAAGCCGCCCCGGCGGTCTCATCCGCCGGCCGGTTCCGGGCGCTCGTTCTCGTAGACGTCCGGCACGCCGTCATGGTCGAGGTCGGCGGTCTCGATCTCGTGGATGCGCCGGTAGGCGCGGTTGCGCAGGCGCAGGATGACCGCCGCCAGGAGCGCCGCGGTCACCGAGCCGGTGAGCACCGCCACCTTGACGTGGTCGTCGGCGCCCGGGAAGGCCAGTTCGCCGATCAGCAGCGAGACGGTGAACCCGATCCCGGCCAGCATCGACAGTCCCAGCATGTCCACCCAGGCCAGGTCCTCGTCCAGGTCGGCGTGGGTGAAGCGGGCCATGAGCCAGGTCGCCGCCATGATCCCGAGCGGCTTGCCCACCACCAGGCCCGCCACGACGCCCAGCACGATCGGATCACGCAGGGCGCTCGTCAGGCCGTCCAGCCCGCCGAGTGCCACTCCCGCCGAGAAGAACGCGAACACCGGCACCGCCACTCCGGCCGAGATCGGACGGAAACGGTGCTCGAAGTGCTCGGCCAGGCCGGGCCCGGTGTCCGGGCCGCCGTTGCGCTCGTTCCGGAGGACGGGCACGGCGAAGGCCAGCAGCACCCCGGCGACGGTGGCGTGCACGCCGGAGGCGTGCACCAGCGTCCACGTGGCGACGGCCAGCGGGAGCAGCAGCCACCACGAGCTCACCCGGCGCTGCACCAGCACGGTGAAGATCGCCAGCGGCACCAGAGCCGCCAGCAGCGGGAGCGGCGACAGGTCCGCGGTGTAGAACAGCGCGATGATGACGATGGCCACCAGGTCGTCGACCACGGCGAGCGTGAGCAGGAAGGTGCGCAGCGCCGTGGGCAGGAAACGGCCGATCACCGCCAGCACCGCCAGAGCGAAGGCGATGTCGGTGGCGGTGGGGATCGCCCACCCGCGCGCCGCGCCATCCACGCCCCCGGAGAGCAGCAGGTACAGCAGCGCCGGGACGATCACCCCGCCCAGCGCGGCCGCGATCGGCACCGCGGCCCGCCGGACGGTGCGCAGGTCACCGGCGACGAACTCGCGCTTGAGCTCCAGCCCGGCCACGAAGAAGAAGATCGCCAGCAGGCCGTCGGCGGCCCAGGTCGCCAGGCTCAGGTTCAGATGGAGCGCCTCGGGCCCGAACCGGATCTCGCGCAGCGTCTCGTAGGCGCCGGCCCAGGGGGAGTTGGCCCAGATCAGTGCCACCACCGCGCCGACCAGCAGCAACGCTCCGCCGACGGTCTCCTTGCGGAGAATGGCGCCGATCCGCAGCGTCTCGCTCCAGGAACCGCGGCCGAGCAGGGCAGGGCGACGGGACGGGACGGGGTTGGTCATGAAGGTGCTCCAGGCGTTCGGGTACAGATCGGTCGTTTGCCGACCAGACTTCCCGGCGCACCACAAGACACCTTACCCACTGGCCGGAGGCTCCCGAGCACCGGAGTCGCCGCCGACGGGTGGGGACGCCTCCTGGTCACGGGCGCTCTGGTCACGGGCGCTCTGGTCACGGGCGCTCTGGTCACGGGCGCTCACGCCAGGCCGGTCCCTCTACAGGCCCAACCCGACGGCGAGGTCCTCCTCGGCGGTCAGGACCTCGCCGTCGAAGGCCGAACGGGCGGCCGCCACCGCCGCCGACCGGTCGCCGCCCGGCCAGAAGTGCGTCAGCATGAGCCTGCGCGCGCCGGCCCGCCGGGCCCAGAACCCGGCCTCGGCGGAGGTCATCAGGGTGCGCGCCGGGCGTTCCGCCTCCCCGGCCCTGTCGGTGGCCTCGACGATGAACAGGTCCGCGTCCCGGCCCAGTTCCGCCAGCAGCGGAGTCGGGCCGGTGTCCCCGGTGTAGGCCAGGACGGCGTCCCCGGCCGTGAGCCGGACCCCGGCGTTCGGGACGTGGTGCGGCAGGAGCGTCCCGGTCAGCTCGAACGGCCCCACCCGGTAGGCGCCGGGCAGCGGGTGCGGGTCGAAGACGGCGCGCAGGTCCACGTCGGGTTCCAGCCCGCCGAGGCGGTCCAGGACGCCGGGCGGGCAGTACAGGGGCAGCCGCGCTCCGCCGGACCCGCCGTAGAGCCGCATGCGGAAAAGGGCGTGCAGGTCGACGCAGTGGTCCGGATGCTCGTGGGTGATGACGACCGCGTCCACGTCCGCGTCCGGCCGGCGGGCGAGCAGGCGGGGGAACGTGGCGTAGCCGAGGTCGAGGACGAGCCGGAAGCCGCCCCACTCCACCAGGAAGCCGCTGCAGGCCCGGCCGGGCTCAGGGAACGCGCCGCAGCTCCCGAGCACGACGACCTGCCGGCTCATCGGCCGGCCCCGTCGTCGGCGGGCAGGGCGCTGACGTGATGGGCCACGTGCCGCCATCTGCCGTCGCGGTGGACCAGCACGTCCGTGGCCAGGCCCCGCATCGCGAACGGCACGCCGAGATGGCTGCCGCTCTCGCTCCAGCGGTAGGAGCAGACGGCGGTGGGGCCGTACGGGCGCACCACGAGGTCGTCCACCGACCACGTGTCGATCCTGGCCTGGGCGAAGAACGCGGCGGCCTCGGCGAGAAGCCCGGCGAGCCCGACGGTACGGCCGGAGGGGCCGCCGGACGACAGGAACTCCGGCACGGCCAGCCTGGCGAGAGCCTCCGGGTCCCGGTCCCGCATCGCCTGCCACCACGCGGCGACGGCGTCCTGTGGCGTGCCGGTCATCGAGCCTCCCCGCCCCGGAGCCGCGTGGGCGGGTGCGGCCGTTCCGCGAGGCGGACCCGCTCCCACTCCATCGGGCACGTGGGAGGCACGTCCTCGACGCCCAGCTCGGACAGCACCCCGGCGAGCACCTGCCGCCGGTGGGCGGCGAACGTGAGCACGTGCGCGATCACGCCGCCCAGGGTGAAACTCTGCGGTGGATCACACAGCGCGTCGACGAAGACGTCGTCCCAGGCGTGCCGCTTCCGGATGTCGTACGCGAGCGCGCGGAACTCCGCGCCCGACCGCTCCCAGCGCCTGCGCAGCCCGTCGAGCGAGCGCTCGCCCTCGGCGGGCATGTCGCGGCCCGCGATCGCCGCACTCCATACCTCCTTGGTCCAGATCAGCCGGTCGAGCATGCGGCGGGCGGTCGGCTCGGCGCCGTCGAAGGCGAGCACGGTGTGGCCCGGCCGCACCTCCCGGTCGAGCTGCCCGTCGGTGAGGCGCCCGGCGCTGTCGAGCAGCCGCCCGGTCAGCCAGTGGTCGTGGTCCATCAGCCGGTCGGTCAGGTCCATGGGGGTCTCCGATGCTTCTCCGGTGACGAGCAGTCCCGCGGGCGGGTGGAAGTGGACGCCGTTCGGCGCGGGCAGCCGGAAGTCCCCGGCCGAGGCGGCGAACCCGCTCGGGGCGGTGCCGTAGGCGCGGCGGAAGGCGCGCGAGAACGCCTCGGTCGAGTCGTACGCGGCCTCGAACCCCGCCTCCGTGACGGACGTCCCCCGCGACAGCCGCCACGCGGCCCGCTCCAGCAGCAGCCTGCGGCGGAAGGCTCCGGGCGCCTCGCCCAGCCCGGCCGACAGGAGCCGATCGAAGTGGAACCGGCTGAGATGGGCCCGGCCGGCGAGCTGCCATCCGTCGAGACGCTCGTCGAGCGCGCCCAGCACCGGGTCGAGCAGGGCCCGCAGGCGATCGGGCCGCACGTTGTCCATGCCAGGATTCTGCGGCCCGGGACCGCTCCACGGCCTGATCGTCTTTGCTCTCTTGCGGAGACTGGCGCAGGGGCCGGTGCCAACCGGTGATGCGCGGGGCCGGGTGGCGGTGGGGCCGTCAGGTTCCGGTGCGGGACAGCACCACCTTCAGGGCTCCGGTCTGCGCCGCGTCGGAGAAGGTCCGGTAGGCGGCCTCCATGTCCATCAGGTCGTAGCGGTGCGTGATGAACGTCGTCGGATCGAGCCGGCCCGCCGCCACCATCTCCAGCAGGGCCGGGGTCGAGTAGGTGTCGACCAGGCCGGTGGTGATGGTCAGGTTGCGGATCCACAGGTCTTCGAGGTGCAGCGTGGCCGGGGCGCCGTGGACGCCCACGTTGGCCAGGTGACCGCCGGGGCGGACCAGCCGGGCGCACAGCTCGAAGGTCTCCGGGATGCCGACCGCTTCGATCGTCACGTCGGCGCCGAGGCCGCCGGTCAGTTCGGCGACCGCCGCGGCGGGGTCGTCGCCGGCGCCGACGAGGACGTCCGCGCCGAGTCGCTTGGCGGCCTCCAGCCGGGTCGCGGCCGGGTCGACGGCGACGATGTGGCTGGGCGTGAACAGCCGCGCGGTCGTGATGGCGGCCAGGCCGATCGGTCCCGCGCCGACCACGACGACGATGTCGCCGGGCTGGACCCGGCCGTTGAGCACGCCGACCTCGTAGGAGGTGGGCAGGATGTCGGCGAGCATGAGCGCCGCCTCGTCGCTCACCGCCTCGGGCAGCTGATGGGTGGAGGTGTCGGCGAACGGCACGCGGACGTACTCGGCCTGGGTGCCGTCGATGCGGTGGCCGAGGATCCAGCCGCCGCCGCCCAGGCACTGCCCGTACGCGCTGGTGCGGCAGTAGCGGCACCGGCCGCACGCGGTGATGCAGGAGACCAGGACGCGGTCGCCCTCCTTGACGGCGGTGACGGCGTCGCCGGTCGCCATGACGGTGCCGACGGCTTCGTGGCCGAGGATGGTGCCGGGCGCCACGGCGGGCACGTCTCCCTTGAGGATGTGCAGGTCGGTGCCGCAGATCGTGACGGCGTCCACGCGCACGACCGCGTCCGTCGGGGCGGTGAGCCGCGGGTCCGGGACCTCCTCCCAGTCGCGCCGGCCGGGTCCGTTGTAGATCATCGCTTTCATGGCGACCTCCTAGTGCCTTTCTTTCCACGTTCCCGCTGGTGGGCAGGGGTATGTAGGGGCGAACGTCCCGCTCTTCGGCTCCGGGCCGGTCCGCGGGTCATCGTGCGGGCGCGGTGGGCGCGGGAGCCGGGGCAGGGGCGGCCGCCAGGCGGACGCCGAACAGGATGAGAGCGCCGCCGCCGAGCAGCAGGACCGCCGTGGCGACGAGGAGCCCGGTGGTCGCCCGTTCCAGCCAGGGGAGCGTGGCGGCCGGCTGGAGGTCGGCCGTCACTCCCGGCGTGCCGTTCGCGTTCATGATGACGACGGCCCAGTCGCCGGGCTGGACGTCCCAGGTCAGGCTCCGGCTGCCGGTGGCCGCCCAGAACGTCTGGGTGGCGGGCGGCGAGGCGGGGGCCGCGCCCGGATACCGGGTGTAGCCGGCGTCGGCGGACTCCGGCGGGAAGACGAGGTGGGCGGCCCGCTCGTGGGCGACGCCTCTCAGGTAGGCGGTCACGTCGTCCTTGCGGGCGATGCCGAGGAAGAGCGGAGTGGGGCTGCCGGACGCCTGGACGCGGACGCGGCCCGCGCTCTCGCGCAGGTACGCCACGCCCTGCCCGGCGATGGAGATCTCCTGGCCGGTGAGTGCGTAGGTGGAGGTGGTGAGCTGCCGCGCGCCGGCGCCGACGAACCCGCCGTCGTCGCGCGCCTGGCCGAGCAGGGCCGTGCCGGTGCCGGTGACCCCGGCGGCGATCCCGCAGAAGACCAGCAGGGAGCCCGCGGCCAGGGCCACGGTGGAGCCGGGGCGGTGCCGTGCCGGGGTGCGGGCGGAGTCGGGCGGGGCCTCCAGCCGCGGGACCTCGTGACCGCCCTGCTCCAGGCGGAACGGCGGGTAGGCGTCGGTCATGAGTGTGGCGTACGCGGCGACCCGCAGCGCCCAGCGGTTCATGCCGACGACCAGGTCGTGCACGCCGTACGGGTAGCGGCCGGTGAACAGCAGGCCGACCGCGGCGACGAGGACCAGCAGGCCGATGAGGCCGCCCCGGTCCAGCGTGTAGAGGACGCCGCCGCCGTCGGGCAGCCCGTCGCTCCAGGCGAGGACGCTGCCGCTGGTGAACAGGCCCACGACGAGATAGTGCGGGAGGGCCAGCAGCCACCATTTGACCAGCACCAGGCCGCGTGAGAGCCGTTCGGGGTAGTCGATCTCCAGCGTGGCCGGGTAGCCGGGGGCGGCCCCGAGGGTGAACGGCGGGTAGCGGTCGGTGCCGAGCCCGCCGTAGGTGTAGTAGGCCACCCGCCAGGTCCAGCGCAGCACGCCCAGGTTGAAGGCGAAGATCGTGCGGGGGTAGCGGCCGGTGAACAGGATGGCGAAGAACGCGATGACGGTGAGGACGCCGAAGGCGATCCACAGGAAGCCGAGCGCGAGGTAGTGAGGGATCGCCAGGAACCACTTGACGATCCACAGGCCCCGGTTGAGCGGCTCCTCGAGCCGGGCCTCCACCCGTACGGGATATGCACTCATGGGTCCAGCGCACCACCGCCTCACGCTTCCCGCCTGCGGGCGAAGGTCCTGCTTGAGCGGCCGATGGGCCCGATAACGCCGCCGGATTTCGGGCAGAGGGGAAGAAACCTCCACGTTCGGGACCTGGCGTTGGGGGGTGGCAGGGAGAGGGGACCGGCGAGCGCCGATGGTCCCTGCCGGTGAGGGACCTCCTCCTCTGTCCGCGTCCCGGCGCGGGGCGTGTGCTGGAGGTGTGCGATCCCGACTCAAGGAAGGAGGCCATCATGAACCTGCCTGAGCGGAGGGAGAGCAAGCTCCCCTTCCCGGAGCTGTTCGAGTGGATGGAGAGCCCGATGTTCGGGTTCCGCCCGTTCGGACAGATCGTCCGGGTCGAGGACTACATCGCCGACGGCCGGTACGTGGTGCGCGCCGAACTGCCCGGCATCGACCCCGACAAGGACGTCGAGGTCACCGTGCATGGCGGCATGCTCCACATCCGGGCGGAGAAGACCCGCAAGACCTCGGAGCCGCACCGCTCCGAGTTCGCCTACGGGTCGCTGTCCAGAACCGTGACGCTGCCCGCGACGGCGCGGACCGACGACGTCAAGGCCGTCTACAAGGACGGTGTGCTGGAGGTCAGCGTGGGCCTGGCCGAGGAGAAGGAAGAGGGCCGGCGGATCACCGTCGAGCGCTGACGCCCGGCCCGGCGTGGGGCGGGGGGCATCCCCGCTCTACGCCGGGGGAGTGGAGGGGACGATGAACAGGCACATCGTGGTGGGCGTGGACGGATCCGCGCCCGCGGCGGCGGCGGTGGAGTGGGCCGCGGCCGACGCCGGGCGCAGAGGGCTGGGCCTTCGGCTCGTGCACGTGTGCGAACATGCGCCTCACGGCGTCGACGTGCGCAAATACTGCGAGGGGACGCTCGCCGCCGCCGCCGACCGGGCCCGGGGACTGGCCCCCGGCATCGAGGTGGGCACGGTGCTGCAGGCCGGGAACGTGGCCGAGACCCTCATCGCGGAGTCGGCCGGCGCCGACAGCGTGGTGCTCGGCAGCCGGGGTCGTGGCGGGTTCGCCGGGATGCTCCTCGGCTCGGTCGGGCTGGGCGTGGCCGGGCACGCCGCCGGGCCGGTGGTGATCGTCCGCGGCCCCTCGGTGGCCGGTCCCGGCGAGGTGGTCGTCGGGTACGACGGTTCGGCGCACTCCGAGGCCGCGCTGCGCTATGCCATCGAGCAGGCCCGCGCCCGGGGAGGCACGCTGCGCGTCCTCTACGCCTGGCAGACGCCGGCCGTCTCCCCGTACGCCGCCGCCTACGGCGGTCTGGCGGAGGACGTCCACGAGCAGGAGATGCGGGCGGCGGCCGAGCGGGTGGCGCCCTGGCGGGAGAAGAACCCCGACGTCCGGATCGTCGACGAGCAGGAGATCGGCCACCCTTCGAGCGTCCTGATCCAGGCCGGCACGACGGCCGACCTGCTGGTCGTGGGCTCGCGCGGCCGGGGCGGCCTCGCCTCCGCCCTGCTCGGCTCGGTCAGTCACGCGGTGCTGCACCACGTGACCTGCCCGATCGCGGTGGTCCGCCCGCGCGACGAGCGGGCCTGAGCGCATAGGTCTTTCGCGGTGCGGTGAGCCTCTGCTCTCGCGCGGCGGGCGGGCGCCGGTAGGGCCGGAAGTCCTTCCGGTCACCTTCGCTCGGACGGCATAAGGTCCGATGATCAGGGGACGTACGGCTCTGCATACATCCGACGAGATCGGATGTCATGAAGTCAGCTAAGAAAGTGTCAAACCCCCTGGAGGGACGTCATGATCACCACAGCCGCGACCGCCGGCGCCCAGGACACCGCGACCCGCCCCCGTCGTCCTGTGGACTAT
>NZ_JAPNNL010000221.1 GCF_027620315.1 Nonomuraea corallina
CACCGCCAGGAACAGCGTGGCCCCCAGCGCCCACAGGTCGCCCGCCGGCCCCGGCACGCCCTCCGGCGGCTGATAGGCGGGCGGCGGCGCGGGCACCGGCGGCGGGAGCAGCGACGCCCGGCCCTCCGGGTCGATCAGCACGCTGCCCGGATGCACCCCGCCGTGGTGCCGGCCGCGGTCGTGCCAGGCGGCGAGCCGGTCGAGCACCGCCAGGCCCACGGCCGCCGTCCGCGCCGGGCTCAGCGGGCCCTCGGTCGCGACCAGCCGCTCCAGGGAGCGGTCCAGCGCCAGCCGCCGCAGGGTCCACGCCACCGCCTCCGAAGGCGGCGAGTCCGGCGTGAGCATCGCCCTGATCAGCGCCCGCAGCGGGTCCGTGGCCGCGGCCGGCTCCTGGCCGGGCGGCCTGCCCTCGACCGCGAAGTGCAGCGTCGCGGCCAGCGACCAGAGGTCGGCGCCCGGCCGCATGCCCGTCGACGGCAGCCCGAACCCCGTCAGCAGCGCCCGCCCGGTCGGCGACAGCAGCACGTTGCCCGGACGCACCCGGCCGTGCGCGATCCCGGCGGCGTGCGCGGCCGTCAGCGCCGACAGCACGTACACGCCCACCCGGGCCGCCTGCCTGACCGGCAGCGGCCCCCGCCCGCGCACCGTCTGCTCCAGCGACGCGCCCTCCACGAACGCCATCACCAGCCACGGCTCGCCGTCCTCCACCGGCACGTCGAGCACCGGCACGATCGCCGGATGGACGAACCCGGCCACGCGGCGGGCCTCCCGCACGGCCGCGTCCGGCTCCCCGCCGGGCGCGCGCAGCCGGCGCACCACCACGTCTCGGTGTTCCACCTCGTCGAAGGCCAGCAGCAGCTCACCCCCGCCGAGGGGGTTCAACAGCCGATAGCGTCCCGCGAGCTTCCCGGTCTCTCCCTTGGCCACGCGCACCAGCGACCTCCTGACGAGCTGTGTACCCCGTCAGGACAGCCATGCCTCATGCGCGGCGTGCAACCTCCCCCACAGCCGGTCCTTGTCCGCTCCGCTCACGTCGTCCAGCGGCAGCGCGAAGACGTCCGCCAGCGCCGCGTAGTAGTCGCGGGCGCTCTCCAGCGTCACCCTGTCCGCCCCGACGCCGAGCCGCGACAGCACCAGCCCGCGCAGGCTGTCGACCCCCCGCGCGTCCCGCCGCTGCACCACGGCGACCCGCACGAACCCCGACTCCGGCGACGTCGACTGGTGGTCGTGCATGGCCGCGAAGTCGGACATCGCGGCCGGCTCGGGACCGAAGTCGACGCCGAGGAAGGACCCGCCCGGGTCGTGGTCCAGCCGCCACCCGCCGGGAACCACCTCCGACGGCCGCAGCCCGTACGTGTGCGGGCCCTGCCGGTAGGTGCCCGCGACCAGCGGGAGCGGCTCGTGCAGCCCGTCGCCCAGCCCCACGTCCACCAGCCACCCGCCACCCGGGTTGGCCTCGTCCGGCAGCCCCGACACCGTCAGCGCGAGGTGGTTGCCGGTGATCCCCGGCTCGCCTCCCCGCATCTGCGCGCCGGCCACGTGCCGCGTCACCGTGTAACCCAGCTTCGCCAGCAGCGCCGAGAACGCTCCGTTCAGGTGGTAGCAGTAGCCGCCGCGGCCGCCGAGGATCCGGGCCGCCGACTCCAGCGGATCCAGCGACGTGGGCCGGCCCAGCCAGATCTCCAGGACCTCGTACGAGACCCGCTCCACGTGCGCGATGTGCAGGTCGCGCAGGGCGGCGGCGGAGGGCGGGGCGTGCTCGAGTTCGGGCAGGCCGAGGCGGCGCAGGTATGAGGGGATGTCCACCGCCCAAGTCTGCACCGGATGTGCACGAATTGGGGAGTGCCGTCTGCACACCCCGCTTCTAGGCTCTCGGATGTGACGCAGCAGCGACGCATCCTCGTGGTGGAAGACGACCAGACGATCGCGCGGGCCGTCCGCGACCGGCTCGCCGCCGAGGGGTTCCAGGTCAGGACGGCCGCCGACGGGCAGGCCGGGCTCGCCGCGTTCGCCTCGGCCGAACCCGACCTCGTGATCCTGGACCGGCTGCTGCCCGGACTCGACGGGCTGGAGGTGTGCCGCAGGATGCAGGCCGCCCGCCCGGTGCCCGTGCTCATGCTGACCGCACTCGGTGAGGAGACCGACGTGCTCGTCGGGCTCGGCGTGGGCGCCGACGACTACCTGGCCAAGCCGTTCAGCATGCGCGAGCTGGTGGCCAGGATCCACGCGCTGCTGCGCCGGGTGGAGCGGGCGGGGCAGCTCGCCGCCGAGGACGCCGTGATCAAGGTGGGGGAGGTGCGGATCGACACCGCCGCCCGCAGGGTGTTCGTCCGCGGCGCCGAGGCGCAGCTCACCCGTACCGAGTTCGACCTGCTGCGCCGCCTCGCCGAACGGCCGGGCCAGGTGTTCGAGCGGGAGCGGCTGCTGTCGGACGTGTGGGGGTTCTCCGAGGCGGCCGCCACCAGGACCGTCGACAGCCACGTGCGGGCGCTGCGCCGCAAGCTCGGCTCCGACGTGGTCCGCACCGTCCACGGCGTCGGCTACGCGCTGGTACGGCCATGAGACCGCTCGACTTCCTGGGCCGGATCAAGGTCAAGCTCGGGATCGTCATCGTGCTGGCCGTGGCGACCGCGTTCGCGGTGAACGAGGTCGGCATCAACTCCGGGCTGTCGCGCGAGGTCCGCATCGGCGTGGCCGTGGCGCTCGCCCTCATCATGGTCCAGGTGCTCGCCATGGGCATGACCAGACCGCTGCGCGAGATGGCCAGGGCCGCCCAGACCATCGCCAAGGGCCGCTACTCGCTGCGCGTCCAGGCCACCTCCCGCGACGAGGTGGGAGAGCTGGCGCGGGCCTTCAACGCGATGGCCGCCGACCTCGGCGAGGTCGACCGGCAGCGCCGCGAGCTGGTCGCCAACGTCAGCCACGAACTGCGCACGCCCATCACCGGGCTGCGCGCCGTCCTGGAGAACGTCGTCGACGGCGTCTCCGCGCCCGACCCCGTCACCATGCGCACCGCGCTCGCCCAGACCGAACGCCTCGGCCGCCTGGTCGCCCAGCTGCTCGACCTGTCCCGGCTCGACTCCGGCGCGCGGCTCATCGAACCGGAGGCGGTCGAGCTGAGGCCGCTGGTGGAGCAGGCCGTCCGGGAGGCGGCGCTGGCCCGCGAGGACGTCCGGCTCTCCTCCTCGGTCGCCGCCGGGCTCGTGGTCCTCGCCGACCCCGACCTGATGGCCCAGGTCCTGGCCAACCTGCTCGACAACGCCGTACGGCACAGCCCGCCGGACGGGACGGTCACCGTGACCGCCTCGCCCACCAGCACCGGGGTGCTTCTCGCGGTCGCCGACCGGGGGACGGGCATCCCGGCGTCGGCCAGGGCGCGCGTGTTCGAACGCTTCTCCAGGCTCGACGCCGGGCGCACCGCCGACGGCGGAGGAGCCGGGCTGGGCCTGGCCATCGTCAAGGAGATCGTCGAACTGCACGGCGGCTCCATCCGCATCGACGAGTGCGCGGGGTGCCGCATGCTCGTCGACCTGCCAGGGAGGACTGTGATGGTGCTCGAAGACGGCCGCCGCGGGGAGGAACCGGCCCTTGACCACGAGCCCGCCCCCTCCGCCGCGCCGGGCCCGGCGGGTGCGCCGGTGACGTCCGACGCCGTGGAGGCCGCGCACGCCGGCCCCGCGGGAACGGACGCCGGAAGCCCCCGGGCGGAGGACCCCGGGCCTTCCGCGGGGCCGGCCGCCTCGCCGCGTGCCGGGTCCCGGGTGGCGGTCGCGGAGCCGCCGGTGAAGGGGCTGGTCAGCATCGTCACCGGGGGGATACTCGGGCTCGCGGTCGGGTTCGTGGCGGGGCTGTTCGCGGCCGCGATGGCGAGTGTGCTCCTCGGGGACGGCGCCGCGCTCCTCACGCTGGTGTGCGTCACCGCGCTGTTCGGCGCGGTCGGGACGGCTGTGGGCGCCGGCGTCGCCCGCCGCGCCGCCGAGCACGCGCACCTGGTCGCGGCGTACGGCCAGGCCACGCCCGCCCACGGAATGGACGGGCCGGGAGCGCCGCCCGCCTACACGCCGCCGCCGCTGTTCCCCAGGCCGGTGCTTCCCGCCACCCCGCGCTGGCTGCTGCCGGCGGCGGGCGGGGCGGGGGTGTTCGCGGCCATCGCGCTGCCCGACGCGCAGCTCGGGCTGGGGATCGTCCTGGTGGCCCTGGTGCTCGGGGCGGCCGCCCTGCCCGCCGCCACCCGGCGGATGACGCCGTGGACGATCGCCTTCGGGCTGACCGCGTACTGGCTGATCGCGATGGCCGCCGTCAGGGACGCCGACTGGCTGGTAGGGGTCCTGCTCCTGGCGGGGGCGGGACTGGCCGCGCTGGCCGTGTCAGGCGCGGGCCTCGGCTGGCTCGGCGTCCTCAGGGGCGGCGCCTCGGTCCTGTTCGCGCTCGGGCCGCTGCCCTGGTTCCTGGCCACGCCGCTGAAAGGGCTGACGGCCAGGCGGCGCGTCCTGCCGGTGCTGGCCGGGATCGGCATCACGGTCGTGCTGCTGGGGGTGTTCGGGCTGCTGTTCTCCTCGGCCGACCCGGTGTTCGCCGCCTACGTGGAGCGGCTGACCGCCACCCCCGACTGGGCCGAGTCGCTGCCGGTGCGGCTCGTCGTGTTCGCGGTGTTCGCGGCGCTGCCGGCGGCTGTGGTGCTGGTGGCGCTGCGGCCGGTCGTCGACCCGGTGACGCCCGACCTCAAGGTCCCGGTGAGCAGATCCATCTGGCTGGTGCCGCTCACCGCGGTCAACCTGCTGTTCGCGGCGTTCGTCGCGGTGCAGATCACGGCGCTGTTCGGCGGCGACGCGTGGGTGCTGAGGACCGCCGGGCTCACCTACGCCGAGTACGCCAGGCAGGGCTTCTTCCAGCTCGTCGTGGTCAGCGTGGTCGTGCTGGGCATCGTCGGCGTGGCCGCCGGCGTGATCAGGACCGAGCGGCGGGAGCGGTGGCTGCTCACCGGGCAGCTCGGCCTGCTGTGCGGGCTGACCATGGTGGTGCTGTTCTCCGCGCTGCACCGGATGGACCTCTACACCGACGCGTACGGGCTGTCGCGGCTGCGGCTGTCGGTGGAGGCGACGGTGTACTGGCTGGGGGCGCTGTTCGCGCTGGTACTGCTGGCCGGGGCGGGACGGCTCGCCGGGCGCGGCTCGGGCTGGCTGCCGCGCACCGTCGTCCTGCTGACCGGGCTGGCCCTGGGCGCCTTCGCGATGGTGAACCCGGATCTGCGGGTGGCCGAGTCGCAGGTGGCGGTGCGGGGCGTGCAGGAACTGGACTCCGACTACCTCGGCGACCTCGGGGCCGAGGCGGTGCCGGCGCTGGACCGGCTGCCTGAGCCGCTGCGCAGCTGCGTGCTCGCCGACGTGGTGGCGGCCAACGACCTGGACCGGCCCGACCCGTGGAACGGCTGGAACCTCGCCAGGACGCAGGCCAGGGACCTGCTCGCCGAGCGCCCGATCCGGCCCGGCCCGCTCGTCTCAGGGTCGGAAGGATCGTGTTACGTACGCACCACCGGTGGTTGAATCTGGGGGTGAGGTTCGACGTAGTCATCAGCGGCGGCCGGGTGCTCGACGGCACCGGCGCCCCGCCCTGCCGGGCGGACGTGGGGATCACCGGTGACCGCGTCACGGCGGTCGGCAGGCTCGACGGCGCCGAGGCGGCGTCCGAGATCGACGCGTCCGGGCGGCTGGTGGCCCCGGGCTTCGTCGACTGCCACGTGCACGGGGACGCGGTGGTGTTCGACCCCGCCGTGCAGCTCGCCGCGCTGCGGCAGGGCGTGACGACGTTCGTGCTCGGGCAGGACGGGCTGTCGTTCGCGCCCGGCTCCGCCGAGACCGTCGCGTACGCGTCCCGCTACTTCGCGGCGGTCAACGGCCCGCTGCGGGAGGGGCCGCTGTCGGTGGCGGAGCTGCTCGACGGCTACGACCGCGCGGTCGCGGTCAACACCGCCTACCTGCTGCCGCACGGGACGATCCGCTACGACGTGATGGGCGCCTCGCCGGCGCCCGCCTCCCGCGACGACCTGGCGCTCATGCTGGCGGCGGTCGAGCGCGGCCTGTCCGAGGGCGCGGTCGGGCTGTCCAGCGGGCTGGAGTACCTGCCGGGCCGTTACGCCGACGCCGAGGAGCTGGCCGAGCTCTGCCGCCCGCTCGGCGGACTCCCGTACGTCACCCACATGCGCGCCTACGGCGCCAGGGCCGGGATCGGGCTCGGCGAGGTGGTGGAGATCGCCGAGCGGTCCGGCGCGGCCGTGCACGTCTCCCATCTGCACGGCCCTGCCGACGTGCTGCTGCCGCTGCTCGACGAGGTGGGCGCGAACGTCGACCTCACCTTCGACACCTACCCCTACCTGCGCAGCAGCACGATCCTGGCCATGATGGTGCTGCCGCCCACGGTGCCCGCAGCCGACACCGCGAAGGCGCTGGCGACGCTCCGCTCCGGCGAGCTGGACGCCTGGTGGCCGGGGCTGGCGCAGACCTGGCCGCGGCTGACGATCTCGCACGCGCCCGGCCTGGAATGGGCCGAGGGCCTGACCGTCGTCGCCGCGGCGGAGCGCGAGGGGGTGGAGCCGGCGGAGTTCTGCCGCCGCCTGCTCGTCGAGACCCGGCTGGAGGCGGGGTGTGTGGCGGCCCGCCCCGACGAGGGCCCGGAGGGGGAGGAGTCGGTGCGCCGCGTGCTGCGCCACCCGTCCCACACCGGCGGCTCCGACGGCATCTACGTGGGCGGCCACCCGCACCCGCGCGGCTTCGGGGCGTTCGCCCGCTTCCTCGGCCGGCACGTCCGCGAGCTCGGCGACTGGACGTGGGAGCAGGCCGCGGTCCACCTGTCGTCCCATCCGGCGCGGCGGTTCGGGCTGACGGACCGGGGGCTGCTGCGGCCCGGGTTCGCCGCCGACGTGGTGGTGTTCGACCCGCTCACCGTCGCCGACCGGGCGACGTACGAGACGCCCCGGGCGCCGGCCGCCGGGGTGGACGACGTGCTGGTCTCGGGGGAGCGGGTGCTGGCGGCCGGCGAGCTGACCGGGGCGACGCCCGGCAGGGCACTGCGGTCAAGATCCGCAGGATAGGGTCGGAACCGTTCGGAGGGGGTGCGGTGCCGGAGATGCTGGGGCGTTCGGTGTTCGGCGGGGAGCTGACCTTCCCGCTGATGGTCGTGCACCGCGACGCGCTCGACCACAACATCGCCACGATGGCCGCCTTCGCCCGCGACCACGGGATGGAGCTCGCGCCGCACGCCAAGACCCACATGTCGCCGGAGATCGCCGCCCGCCAGCTCGCCGCCGGGGCCTGGGGGCTGACCGTGGCCACACCGGCCCAGGCGCGCACCGTGCGCGGGTTCGGCGCCGCCCGGATCATGGTGGCCAACCAGGTCGTCGACCCCGCGGGGCTGCGCTGGGCCGCCGCAGAGCTCGACGCCGACCCGGGCTTCACGCTGCTGTCGTTCGCGGACTCACCGGCCGGGGTCGACGTGCTGGCCTCCTTCGCGGGCTCCCGGCCGTTCCCGGTGCTGGCCGAGCTGGGCCATCCGGGCGGCAGGGCCGGGTGCCGCACGGTCGAGGACCTGCTGGCGCTGGTCCGGCACGTCGAGCGGACCGACGGGGTCGAGCTGGTCGGGGTCGCGGGGTACGAGGGAGCGCTCGGCACGGCACAAGAGGTCCGGAAATATCTAGATCTGTTGCAGGAGGCCGCCGAACACCTCCGCGTCCGCACCCCGATCCTCACCGTCGGCGGCAGCCAGTGGTTCGACGTGATCGGCCGCCACCTGGCCGCCACCCAGGCCCGGATCCTCCTGCGCAGCGGCGCCTACGTCACCCACGACGACGGCTTCTACAGCGAGCGCACCCCGTACAACCGGATGGACGGCGAGCTGCGCCCCGCGCTCGAGGTGTGGGCGCACGTCCTGTCCACCCCCGAACCCGGCCTGGCCGTGGTGGGCATGGGCAAGCGCGACGCCCCGTACGACGAAGGGCTGCCCGTGCCCAGGCGAGACGGCGTCACCGTCGTCGCCATGTGGGACCAGCACACGATCGTGCGCGCCGACGGCCTCCGGCCCGGAGACCTGCTCGCGTTCGGCATCTCCCATCCGTGCACCGCCTTCGACAAGTGGCGCCGGCTGCCCCTGGTCGACGGCGACTATCGGATCGCCGGCACCATCACCACCCGTTTCCAGGAGCAGCAGTGAAGAAAGAGCTGAGAACCACCGAAGGCGCGGCCCCCATCGGCGCCTACTCGCAGGGCCTGGTCGTGGGCGAGTTCGTCTACACCTCCGGCATGGGCCCGCTCGACCCGCAGACCGGCGAGGTCGTCGGCGACGACGTCGCCACCCAGACCCACCAGGTGATGCGCAACCTCGGCGCGATCCTGGCCGCGCACGGGCTCGGCTTCGACGACGTCGTCAAGGCCACCGTCCACCTCCAGCACCTCAAGCGCGACTTCGCCGCCTACAACGAGGTCTACCAGTCGTACTTCACCCCTCCGTACCCCGTGCGCACCACCGTCGGCTCGCACCTGCTCGACATCCTGGTGGAGATCGACTTCGTCGCGCACAAGAGCGCCTGAGGGACGCCTGCCGTGGACAGTTCGGTGTTCGTCTTCGCCGAGGACCTGCGCGGCGAGGGCGTCGAGCGGGTGCTCGACAAGATCAAGGGGTACGGGGCGGCCGGCGTCACGGTCGGCGCCGTCCATCACGCCGTCCGCGACGTCACCCCGCACGGGCTGTCCCGGCTGACCGTACGCCACGACGGGGCGCACTTCCCTCCGCCCGCCGACCTGTTCTCCGGCCTGCGGCTGCGGCCGCTGGCCGGACACCAGGACACCTTCGACGGGCTGCGCGAGGCGTGCGCCGAGCGCGGCCTGCGGCTGCACGGCTGGAGCGTGTTCCTGCGCAACGCCACCCTCGGCAGGGCCCACCCCGACGTGACCGTCCGCGACTGCTTCGGCGACCGCGGCTCGCCCGCCGACCTGTGCCCCGCCCACCCCGACGCGCGCGCGTACGCGGTCGCGCTGGCCAGGGCGGTGGCCCGGCTCGGCGTCGAGTCCGTGGTGGCCGAGTCGCTGCACTTCCGGCCGCTGCGGGCCGGGCGCTCGTTCGTGCCGCTCGGGCCGATGGACGCCTACCTGTTCGGGCTCTGCTTCTGCGACTACTGCATGCGCCGGGCCGCCGACCTGGGCGTGGACGCCGAGGTGGCGCGCGAGGAGTGCGCCGGGATCCTCGGCCGCGTGCTCGACGGCGACCCGCCCGCCCAGGGCGAGGTGACCAGGGCCGCGCTGACCGCCTACGCCGGGCCCGACGTGGTCGCCTACGCCAGGGCCAGGTCCGAGACCGTCACCACGCTCGTCTCCGACGTGGCCGCGGCCGTCGGCGACGAAGGGTCGAGGCTGGTGTTCGCCGACGCGACCGGCGCCGTCAAGGGCTACCGCGACGGGCTGCCCACCCCCGGGCCGGCCGCCCACGACGCCTGGCAGCTCGGCGTCGACCTGGTGGCGCTCGGCGACCTGGTGCCCGCCTTCGCGGTGCTCGCCTACGCCCGCGACGCGGCCAGGGTCGCCGACGACGTCGGCGCCTACCTGCGCTCGGTCGGCAAGGACCGCGAGGTCCGCGCGGTGCTGCGGCCGGGACACCCCGACACCGACTCCGCGGACCGGCTGGTCGCCAAGGCGCGGGCGGCCAAGGCGGCGGGCGCGGCGGCGGTCGACTTCTACGCCTACGGGCTCATGCCGCACCCCGTGCTCGACCGCGTCCCCGCCGCCCTCGCCGAGGTCCGGTGACCCTCATCTCCTCCCGGCGAACGCCGTGGCCACGCCCAGGCCCAGATAGACGACGCCGCTGACGTACCGCAGCGTCCTGGCCCGGCGGGCGAGCCGGCCGCCCAGCGCGCCCGCCGCGACCGCGTACACCACGTCCGAGATCAGCCCCAGCACCAGCAGCGTGAGGCCGAGCACCACCACCTGCAGCGCGGGCGACCCTGCCGCCGGGTCCACGAAGTGCGGCAGGAGCGCCAGGAAGAACAGCGTCACCTTCGGGTTCAGCACGTTGACCAGCACGCCCTCCAGGAACACCGCGCGCAGCGGCTGCGCGGACGGCTGCCGCTCCGCTCCGCCGTCCTTCGCGGTGAACGCCCGGATCGCCAGATAGACGAGGTACGCGACGCCCGCCCACTTCACGACCGCGAACAGCGTCGCCGACTGCGAGATCACGTACGACAGCCCGAGCGCGGCCGCGGCGATGTGCACGAGCGTGCCCACCTCCACGCCCAGCGCGCTCGCCAGCCCCGCCGAACGGCCCTGCGCGAGCCCTCTGGCGGCGATGTAGAGATGGTTGGGCCCGGGGATCAGCACCAGCGCCATCGAGGTGGCGGCGAACAACAGGAACGTGGTCGGGGAGATCATGTCACCGACTGTACGGGCGCGTTTGGTCCTGGATTAAGGCCAATCAGCCGTACAAATCGTGGACCAATGAGGTTGTCGGTCACCCGTGGCATAGTGGCTGCGTGAACGGTTCCCTCGTCGGTCGCGCGACCGAGCTGACCCGGCTCGTCCGCGTGCTCGACGCGGCCGCGTCCGGCACCGCCGGGGTCGCGCTCATCGGCGGCGACGCCGGCATCGGCAAGACCCGGCTGGCCGCCGAGCTGGTGTCCGAGGCCCGCGAGCGCGGCTT
>NZ_JAPNNL010000222.1 GCF_027620315.1 Nonomuraea corallina
CACCCGGATCGCCTCCTCGAACGGCGTGGTCTTGCCCTGCGTCAGCCGGTGCGTGCCGAGGTGGAAGCCGTTGTCGGAGGTGAAGAACACGTACGTGTCATCCAGCCGGCCCGTGTCCCTCAGAGCCTGGATCACCGTGCCGACCAGGTCGTCCACCCCGAGCATGGCTCGCATCCTGGTGCGGTGGATCTCATCGGCCCGGTCGATCTCGGTCCGGCTCAGCGGCGGCCGGTCGCGCAGCCAGGCCGGTTCCTCACTGACGTCCGCCTGGTCGAACGACGGCGTCCGGGGCGCCATGAGGTCGCCGAACGCCTCCGCGTGCCGTACCGGAGGGTGGGCCGGCAGGTGGGGCGCGACCGGCGCGAGGAAGAGGAAGAACGGCCGCCCGTCCGCCTCGATGAACTCGCGCGCCTTGTCTCCCAGCACGTCGGCGAGGTGATCGTGCTCGCCCCAGCCGTACTCGACAGGGCTGCCGTCGCTGTTGAGCCGGTAGCCGTACTCGTCGTAGAGGCCCCGCACGGGCACGTGCCAGGTGTCCCAGCCGGGCGGCACGTAGGTCTCGGGCATCGGGCCGGGGTAGTGGTTGAGGTACTTGCCCAGGTACGCGGTGCGATAGCCCGCGTCCTGCATCCAGGTGCCGATGGTGGAACGTTCCAGACCCAGGCCGTTGAAACGCTCGAATCCCCCTTCGGGCGCCGTGTTGGTCCAGACGCCGTGGCTGTGCACGTACTGGGAGCGCAGGATGGACGAGCGCGACGGACAGCACCAGGAGTCGGCCGTGAAGAACCGGTCGAACGACGTGCCCTCCCGCACCAGGTGGCGGGTGATCTCGGGGAAGTGGCCGAGAGTGCCGGCCTCCAGGTCGTCGGCCAGGATCACCACGATGCTCGGCCGTGACGCCCGGTGGGCGCCGCTGGGCTCGGCCGCGAGCGACAGCAGGAGCAGGACGCAGGCGAGGCAGCGGATGAGCACAGCTCTGGCTTCCCCTGCGACTCGCGCATTGACACCCCCGCCCACCCCAGGGGTAATAGAACTACCTTCCGGAGGTGTCGATGAAGCTGGGCCTGAACGTCGGTTATTGGCAGCGCCACGCCGACGACGCGACCGAGTCGGTGCTGGCCGCCGAGCGGCTCGGCTACGACTCGGTGTGGACGGCGGAGGCGTACGGAACCGACGTGTTCACGCCGCTGGCCTGGTACGGGGCGCGCACCTCACGGATCAAGCTCGGCACCTCGGTCGCCCAGCTGTCGGCCCGCCCGCCGGTGACCACCGCCATGACCGCCATGACGCTCGACCACCTGACGGGCGGCCGGCTGCTGCTCGGCGTGGGCGCCTCCGGGCCGCAGGTGGTCGAGGGCTGGTACGGCCGGCCGTTCGCGAAACCGCTGGCCCGTACGCGGGAGTACGTCGAGATCATGCGCAAGGTCTGGCGCCGCGAGGAGCCGGTGACCAGCGACGGCCCGCACTACCCGCTCCCCCTGCCCGGCGGCCTCGGCAAGCCGCTCAAGCTCATCACCCACCCGCTGCGCCCCGACATCCCGGTCTACCTGGGCGCCGAGGGCCCGAAGAACGTCGCCCTGGCCGCCGAGATCGGCCAGGGCTGGCTCCCGCTGTTCGCGTTCCCCTCCAAGATCGAGGAGATGTACGGTGACGCGCTCGCCTCGCGCGACCCCGGCTTCGACATCGCCGCCATGGTCATGGTGGTCATCTCCGACGACGTCCGGGCCGCGCTCGACGGGGTCAAGCTGATGCTGGCGCTGTACATCGGCGGCATGGGGGCCCGGCACCGCAACTTCCACGCCGACATCATCGGCCGTATGGGCTACGCCGAGGCCGCTGAGCGCATCCAGGCGCTCTACCTGGCGGGCCGCAAGGACGAGGCGTTCCGCGCCATCCCGGACGAGCTGGCCGACGGCATCTCCCTGGTCGGCCCGCCCGGCCGGATCAAGGAACGCCTGGAGCCGTGGCACAGGTCCCCCGTCACGTCACTGCTGGTCATGGGCCCCCGCGACGAGGACTCCCTGCGCACGATCCGCGACCTCGTACTCGGCTGAGCTCCGGCCATCCCCGGCGTCTCCGTCGGCGAGACCGATGACGACGGGGATCAGGGAACGGCAATCACCACGCACAGCACCCCAGTGATGACAGTATGTGACTATGCGAACGCCCCCGGCGAAAACCTTCAACACCGCAGGTCCGTGTGACCCCCGGCGCCACTACATGCTGCCTCCAACGCCACGGCTCCCCGAAGCACGAGCACTGATCGACATGGACCGCTACTTCGTGGTCCACGCGCCCCGGCAGACCGGCAAGACGACAGGTCTGCGCACCCTGGCGTCCGAGTTGACAGCCGAGGGGGACATCGCGGCCCTGAAGTTCTCCTGCGAACGCGCCAAGGTGGCCCACGATGACGTCGGCTGGGCAGAGTCGATGCTGCTGGACTCCATCCGCGAGGCCGCCAGGCGGTCGGGCTGGCCGAAGAAACTGCTCCCGCCGGACCCCTGGCCGCAGGCCACGCCGGGCAGCCGGATCAGTGCGGCGCTGGCCGAGTGGTGCCACCGCAGTCCGCGCCGGGTGGTGCTGTTCTTCGACGAGATCAACGCCCTGCAGGGCGACAGCCTGGTCAGCTTCCTCTGCCAGCTCAGAGACGGCCACAACGCCCGCCCCGACGGGCACCCGTTCCCCGCGTCCGTGATCCTGTGCGGGCTGCGCGACGTCCGTGACTACAAGACCGCGGTGGGCGCCGACCCGGGGCGGTGCAATCCGACCAGCCCGTTCAACATCGTCACGGAGTCGTTGCGCCTGGGCGACTTCACCGCCGATCAGATCGGCGAACTGTACGGCCAGCACACCGAAGCGACTGGCCAGGAGTTCACCAAGGACGCCGTGGACCGGGTGTTCGAGCTGACGCAGGGCCAGCCGTGGCTGGTCAACGCCCTCGCCCACGAGATCACCTTCGAGATGGGGGTGACCGGCGCCATCACCGCCGGGCACGTGGAAGACGCGAAGGAGCGGCTGATCCGGGCACGTGCCATCCACCTGGACTCCCTGGCCGCGCGGTTGCACGAGCCCCGGGTCAGACGAGTGATCGAACCGATCGTGGCCGGCACGGTGCCGAGTATGGACGGCAGCATTGACGATGATGTCTCCTATGTCCACGACCTGGGCCTCATTCGCGGGACCATGGATCTGGAGATCGCCAACCCCATCTATCGCGAAGTCCTGCTCCGGGTGCTGGGCGACCGCACGGCGCGGCTGGTCAGGTCCGATCCGCGCAGCTTCGTCATGCGGGACGGCCGGTTCGACCTGGAGCGGCTGCTGCGGGAGTTCGTCGTGTTCTGGCGCGAGCACGGCGAGGTGATCGTCCAGCAGGAGGGCTACCACGAGGCCGCCTGCCAGATCATCCTCATGGCCTTCCTGCACCGGCTGGTCAACGGCGGCGGCTATCTCGACCGGGAGTACGCGGCCGGAACCAAGCGTCTGGACGTGCTGGTCCGCTGGCCCTACACCGGGCCGGACGGCGAACGCCTGGTGCAGCGGGAGGCGATGGAGCTCAAGGTCTGGCGGGCGGGCAAGGAAGACCCGCTGCCCGAGGGGCTGGCCCAGCTCGACGGCTACCTGGACCGCCTCAGCCTCACCACGGGCGTGCTGGTGATCTTCGACCGGCGGCCCGAGGCTCCGCCGTGGAACCAGCGAGGGACGTTCGACGAGGCGACCACGCCGTCCGGCCGCCAGGTCACCGTTCTCCGCGGATAAGGGATCACGGATAAGTGATCACGGATAAGGGATCGCGGCCGAAGGGTCAGTCGGGGCGTGGTGACGGGTCGGTGGTAACCGCCACCAGCAGCGGCCTGGTCAGCGCCCCGGCCCCGAGCACGCCCGCGAAGCCCAGCGCCACGCAGACCCCCAGCATGACCGCCCCGCTCAGGTTCGGGGCGCCCAGCATGAACGGCGTCGCGCAGAACACCCCGGCCGCGATCGTGCCGCCGCCCATCACCGTGAGCGGGATCAGCGTCTCGGCCCGCCGCGCCCGGTCCAGCACCGTCAGCGGGGTGCCCGCCAGCCGCAGCAGTCCGTACGTCTGACGCCGGTCCAGGACCGACGAGGCCGCGGTGATCCCCGCACTGGCGATGGCCACCAGGAACGACACCGCCAGCACCACCACCGTGCCCACCCGGACGTCGGCCAGCAGTTGGAACCCGAACCGCTGGTCGTCGGCCTCACTGGTGGGTGTCCACCCGGGGACGAGCCCGGCCAGCGCGGTCCGCGTCCGGTCGACGACGGCCGCGTCGACAGCGTCCCCGTCACCGGCGGCCCCCTCGCCGGCAGCCGTGTCACCCCTGGCCGTGTCACCCCTGGCCGTGTCACCCCTGGCCGGGTCACCGGTGGCCGGGGCGGCGATGCCGGTCACCGTTACCGTGACCAGCTTCTTCGCCTGTTCGACCCGGGCGGCGAGCCCCGCGTCCCGCATCCGTTCGCGTGCCCGCTCCGCGACCACCGCGGGCCGCCCCTCCGGCACGGCGAGCCGGAACACCGCATCGGACGCCCCGCTGGAGAACGCCCCCGGGCTGAGCATCCCGAGGAACCCGGCGACGAACCCGGTGAGCGCGACCCCGCTGACCGTCCGCCAGGCCGAGCGCGGATCGTCCACGAGCCTGCGCCCGGCCAGCAGCAGGGCGGGCCCGCGGGCGAAGGCGGCGGTGATCCGGCCGATGAGGCCGACCACCCACGGCCCGGCGAGGTTGAGCGAGAGCAGGGCCAGCGCGATCGCCACCGCGATCACCGTCGCGCTGGGCTCCAGCCCCACCAGGGGGAAGGCGGCCAGCACCGCGAGCAGCGTGAGCACCCGCAGCACCCGCATCCCGGGCGGCGTCTGGCGTCTGGCCACGCCCAGCGGGCTGACCACCACCCGCCGCAGCCCGGCGACCGCCGACAGGCCCACCAGCAGCGGCACCGCGACGAGCGTGCCGGCCAGCAGCAGCGGGTGCGGCCACAGGTCGCCGGCGTACCAGGGCCCGCCGCCGATCTCGATCCGGGTCAGCAGCGGCACCGCCGCCGCGTACGCCACCGTCCCGGCGACCGCGCCGGCGAACGCCACGATGACCGCCTCAGCCACCGTCATCCCCACGACCTGACCAGGCGTCGCCCCCACCAGCCGCAGCGTCGCCAGCCGCTGGTCGCGCCTGGCGACCGTGAGCCTGGCCGCGGCTCCGCCGAACACCAGCAGCGGCACCACCATGAGCACGCTCGCGATCAGCGCCAGCACCTGGTACGCCTGAGCGTCCTCCGACACCCTGCCGGTGAAGTCGGCGACGCGGGTGGGCGGCCGGCCGACGACCCAGTCGTCGCTCCGCTCGGCGGTCATGACGGGCGCGTCCGGCCGGTGCCCGACCACGGCCACCAGCTCACCGGGATAGGCCAGCGCCTCCTCTCCCAGTTGCCCGGCCACGGCGGGGAAGCGGGCCGCGAACTGGTCGGCGGGCAGCTCCCGCGCCAGTGCGGCCAGCGCCGGCGACAGCCACGTCTGGCCCGGCGCGGGGAAGCGGTCCAGCCCCGGCGGCGGCGCGGGTGCCCTCCCCGGCAGCGCCGCCACGTCCACGACCACCAGCCGCCGGTCCCGTACGTAGTCGAACCGGGCCGCCTGCACGGCCGTGGCCGCGCTCCCCGCCGGCACCGGGTTGCGCCAGGCGTCGCGTTCGCCCCTGGACTGGAAGGCGAAATTGGCCGTGACCGCGAACAGCAGCAGCGCCGTGGCCACCGCGACCGCCCCCAGCGTCAGCCAGGTGCCGAGCAGCCCGCGGCGGCCGCCTCCCTTGAGCAGCCGCCACGTCAGTTCCAGGTTCACGCCGCCACCCCGCCCGTCAGCAGCCTGCCGTCGCGGACCTCGACCGTGCGGTCGCACCACGCGGCCACGTCCGGGTCATGGGTGACCACGAGCAGGGAGGCGCCGTTGTGCTTGGTCACCTCCACCAGCAGCCGCATCGTCTCGTGGCCGGTCGTCTGGTCGAGCGCCCCGGTGGGCTCGTCGGCGAACACCATGGCCGGCTTGGTCACCAGCGCCCTGGCGATCGCCACCCGCTGCGCCTGCCCGCCGGACAGCTCCCCGGGTCGCCTGCCCTCCATGCCGCCCAGCCCGAGCGGGCCGAACCACTGCCGCGCGGTCCGTACCGCGTCCTGGCGGGCGACGCCGCCGAGCATGAGCGGGAGCGCCACGTTCTCCTCGGCCGGCAGCTCCGGCAGGAGCTGGCCGAACTGGAACACGAACCCGAACCGGGTGCGGCGCAGCGCGCTGCGCTTCCGTTCCCCCAGGTCGTCGATGCGCTGACCGAGCAGGTGCACCTCGCCCGCGTCCGGCTTCATGATCCCGGCCAGGCAGTGCAGCAGCGTCGATTTGCCGGAGCCGCTCGGCCCCATGATCGCCACCGCCTCCGCTGCGGCCACGGCGAGGTCCACCCCGCCCAGCGCCACCGTCCGCCCGAACCGTTTGGCGAGAGCACGCCCAGCGAGCACGTCGTTCATGGTTCCCCAGCGTGCCGGGACGGACCGGGCGGGCGGATCGGCCATGGGTACGGTCCGCATCGGCCGTTCGGTTGACCCTAGAGTCTGGGGCGTGACAATTCGGGTTCTCATCGCTGACGACCAGGAACTGGTGCGTACCGGGTTCCAGATGATTCTGGACGCGCAACCGGACATACGGGTGGTCGCGGCCGTCGCGGACGGCGCGGCCGCGGTCGCCGAGGCCAGGCGGCTGCGGCCGGACGTGTGCCTGCTGGACATCCGGATGCCCCGGCTCGACGGCCTGGAGGCGACCCGGCTGCTGGCCGGGCCGGGCGTCGAGAACCCGATGCGGGTGGTCATCGTCACCACGTTCGACCTGGACGAGTACGTGTACGGGGCGCTGCGGGCGGGCGCGACCGGGTTCCTGCTCAAGGACAGCGGGCCGACGCTGCTGGTGGAGGCGGTCAAGGCGGCGGCGGAAGGCGAATCGCTGGTGTCGCCGTCGGTGACGGTGCGGCTGCTGCGGCACCTGGCCCAGCCCCGGCGCTCCCCCGCTCCGATGCCGGAGCCGCTGACGGAGCGGGAGCTGGACGTGGTGCGGCTGGTTGCCAGAGGACGCACCAACCAGGAGGTGGCGGCGGAGCTGTTCGTGTCGCTCTCGACGGTCAAGACGCACCTCGGCAGCATCTTCACCAAGCTCGGCACCAGGAACCGGGTGGAGATCGCCGCGTGGGCGTGGGAATCGGGCGTCGTGAGCTGATTAGCGGGTCAGCCTCCGGGATACAAGTGAATCAGAACCTCAGCGCATGGCCCGGGGGGAGAACATCGTGCGCCTTGCCCAGGCACCGCCCACCAAGAGCGCCAACGCCGTCTACGTGACGCTCGCCGCGCAGGTCGCCTCCCTGGGCGCGCTGGTGGTCTTCGAGCAGGTGCGCGGCAGACACCTGGCCGCCGAGGTGGCCGCGGTCGGCGGGCGGCCGTCGGGCGCCGACGCCGACGCGCTGGCGGGCGCGGCGACGGCCTTCGCGGTGCTGCTGCTGCTCGTGGTGACCGCCACCGTCGCCGCCGCGATCGCCTACCTGACCTGGCTGGTGCGCGCCCGCCAGGCGGTCGCCCCCTCCTACGCCCGGAGCACGGTCGCCGCCGCCTGGTTCGTCCCCGGCGTCAACCTGATCGCGCCCGCGGTGCTGGTGTACGAGACGTGGCAGGCGGCCGGCCCGCCGGAGGAGGGCCGGCGCGGGCGCGTGGCCCTGGTGGCGAGCTGGTGGCTGAGCTGGCTGGCGACGCTGGCGGTGTTCACCCTCGTCCTGCCCTTCGACGCGGACGGCCTCACCGGCCTGGGGGTTCCGGAGCTCGCCTGCCTGGCCCTGACAGCCGCCCTCTGCGCGGCCACGGTCCACCAGATCACCGCCCTCCAGCGTTCCCCTGCCGTCGGGCGCGCCGCGTCGCCCGCCCCCGTGACCACCCACCTGGACCCGGCGACCTGATCACGCGGCGGTGGGGCCGGAGCTGCCGGGACTGGCGTGCCAGAGGCGGCGGGGCGGGTCGGTGACCGCCGGGCCCAGGTCGGCGTAGGGCGACAGCCGGAAGCCGTTGGCGTACTCGATGGCGCGCCCGCCCACCGGGCCCTGGTCCGCCGGGGGCCGGTCCAGCTCGGCGCGGACGGCGTCGAGGCCGCGGGCCCGCCACAGCGCGTCCAGGTCGGCCAGGTTCCAGCAGTCGAGGGCGCGGATCGAGACCGCGCGGGCGCCGGTGCGGCGGACCGCGCCGCGCACCAGCAGCAGCCACGACCCGAACACGGTGGCCGCGCACCGCCCCTGCACCGACTCGAAGAAGGTCAGGTCGATCGGCCCGGTCGAGTCGTCCAGGGTGGCGAAGATGATCCGCTGCCCGGAGCGGATGGCGGGCGTCTGGGTGGCCACCTTGACCCCGGCCACCAGCACCTCGGCCCCGTTGCGGGGCCCGAGCAGGTCCCGGGCGCGGGTCACGCCGAGCGCGTCGAGCAGCTCGTCGTGGAAGCTGATGACGTGCCGGCTGATGTCCATGCCGAGGATCTCCAGCTCGGCCTCGACCATCTCCGCCTCGGTCATCTCCGGCAGCTCGCCGGGGGTGACGTGCTCGGTGAAGCCGAGGGGCAGCTGCGCGGCGGCCGGACGGTGGCTCTCCGGCGGCCGCGCCGGCGCGTACCGCCTGCTCCGGCGCGGCCCCGCCTGGACGCCGATCGACGAGGCCCGCTCCAGCGTGCCGACCTGGGCGATCAGATCGCGCCTGGTCAGCTCACCGGGCCGCCACCGTTCGCCGGCGCCGGGCCGCAGCCCGTGGACCGCGTCCAGCCCGCCGACCTGCACGATCCGCTCCATCGTGGGCCGGGACGGGCGGGCCCGGTCCCAGAAGTCGGCGAGCGAGGTGTACGGCCGGCCCGCCACCATGCGCTCCACCTCGGCCTCGCTCACCCCCTTGACGGCCGAGAACGGCACCCGCAGCGCGTACCCCTCGCCGATCTCCCTGGCTCTGAACGCGCCGGCCTTGAAGGTGCGCCGGGGCCGGTCGGCGCCCTCAAGGCGGGCCGGGTCGACGCGGACCCGGACCCGCGGGCCGAGCCGTTCCACCCGCCAGTCCTTGTCCGACTTGTTGATGTCGAGCGGCAGGATCCGCACCCCGCACTGCCGCGCCTCGTCGATGATCACCCGGGGCGGGTACATGCCGGGCTCGTGGGTGAGCACCCCGGCGAAGAACGCGGCCGCGTGGTGCCGCTTGAGCCACGCCGACTGGTAGGTGGGCAGCGCGAACGCCGCGGCGTGCGCCTTGCAGAAGCCGAACCCGCCGAACGCGTCCAGCACCTGCCAGGCCCGCTCCACCTCCTCGTCGCCGAACCCGTTGGCCCTGGCCAGCGGCACGAAGTGGTTGCGCACCCGCTCCCGGCCCTCGGGCGTGCCGAGGGTGCGGCGCAGCGTCTCGGCGAACGACAGGTCGCGGCCGGTCATCACCTCGATGATCTTCAGCACCTGCTCGTGGAAGACGACCACGCCGTGCGTCTCCTTCAGCGCCTCGCGCAGCCGCTCGTGCGGGTAGAAGGGCTTGCGCCAGCCGTGCCTGGCCTCCAGGTAGGGCGTCACCATGTCGGAGTTGACCGGCCCCGGCCGGAACAGCGAGATGTCCACGATCAGGTCGTGCAGGGTGCGCGGCTCCAGCTTGGCGACCAGCTCCCGCTGGCCCGGCGACTCGATCTGGAAACAGCCGAGCGTCCGGCCGGCGCAGATCATGTCGTACGTCTCCCGGTCGTCGTGCGGGACGTAACGCGTGTCCGGATCGTCGCCGCTCTGGGCGTCGAGCTCGACCGTGACGCCGTCCACCCGCTTGATCTCGCCGAGCGCGTACGCGAGCGCGGACTGCATCCGCACCCCCAGCACGTCCAGCTTGAGCAGCCCGGCCTCCTCCACGTCGTCCTTGTCGAACTGCGACATGGGGAACCCCAGCAGGCTGCGCTCGACCGGCGTGCGGTCGCGCAGCCCGGCGTTGCCGACGAGCACCCCGCACGGGTGCAGCGCGATGTGCCGGGGCAGCCCGTCGAGCTTCTCCGCCAGCCGGAACACCCGCTCCAGCCCGGCCTCGCCGAGCCGGCTCTCGCGCAGCTCGGGCAGGTCGCGCAGGGACGCGGTGATCTGCCGGGCCCGGATGTGCGGGAACGCCTTGGCGATGGCGTCGATCTCGTGCGGCGGCAGCCCCATCGCGCCCGCCACGTCGCGGATCGCGCTGCGCGCCCGGTAGTTCTCCATCATGGACACGCACGCCACCCGCGACTCGCCGTACCTGTCGAAGATCGCCCGGTAGCAGTCGAGGCGGCGCGCGGACTCCACGTCCACGTCGATGTCGGGCAGCCCGATCCGCCCTTCGGACAGGAACCGCTCCATGAGCAGGCCGTGCTCCAGCGGGTTCACCTCGCCGATGCCGATGAGGTAGGTGACCAGGCTGCCCGCGCCGGACCCGCGGATGGCGCAGCGCACCCCCATCTCGCGGATCATGTCGGTGATGCCGGCCACCGCGACGAAGTAGCCGGACAGCCGTTTGCGCTCGATGACGTCGAGCTCGGCGGCCGCCCGTTCCCTGGCCTCGCGCGAGCGGCGCAGGCCGCGCTCGGCCAGCCCGTCCTCGACCCGGT
>NZ_JAPNNL010000223.1 GCF_027620315.1 Nonomuraea corallina
CTCGTCGAGGATGCCGAAGCAGGCCGTGTCCCGCCAGGAGCCGTCCGGCCTGCGGCGGTGACGGCGCAGCGTGCCCTCGTGCAGGCCGCCGATCCGCCTGATGGCGGCCTGGGAGCGCAGGTTGAGCGAGTCGGTCTTGAGCAGCACCCGGTTGTGGCCGAGCTTGTCGAAGACGTGGTCGATGAGCAGGAGCTTGCAGGAGGTGTTCACGGCCGAACGCCAGTGGGCGCGGCCGTACCAGGTCCAGCCGATCTCGACGCTCTCGTCGAACCCCGGCACGTCGCAGTACGCGGTCCAGCCGATCGCCCGCCCGCTCTCCCGATGGATCACGGCGAGCGGCACGTGCCTGTCGTCGTCGATCAGGGCGCGGGCGGCCGTCGCCAGGTCCTCCTCGGTGCGGGGGGTGGCGATCGGCATCCACCGCCACAGCTCGTCGTCCCCGCCGCCCGCGGCGAAGAGGTCGGGCACGTGGGCGAGGGTCAGCGGCTCCAGCCGGACGACGTCGTTTTCGAGCACCACGGGTGCGGGAAGGTTCGCGGTCATGGCGCCGACCTTAGAGGGGCCGGTCCGTACCCAGGAGGGCCACCCGGCGGGTTTTGCGGGCGACCACTGTCGACAGACATACCGGCCGGTCGGTAGGCTCGCGGCATGGACTTCGCTTTCGACAGCCTCACCGAGGAACTGCGCGGGCGGCTGCTGCGGTTCATGGACGAATGCGTCCACCCGGCCGAGCCCGCGTTCGAGGAGCAGGTCAGGATGAGCGGCTGGGGCGTCCCGCCGCTCGTCGAGGACCTGAAGGACGAGGCGAGGAAGCGCGGCCTGTGGAACCTCTTCCTGCCGGGTGACCACGGTGCCGGGCTCACCAACCTCCAGTACGCGCCGCTCGCGGAGATCATGGGCCGCAGCCCGCACCTCGCGCCCGTGGCCACAAACTGCGCCGCGCCCGACACCGGCAACATGGAAGTCCTGTCCATGTTCGGCAGCGAGTGGCAGCGGCAGGAGTGGCTGCGGCCGCTGCTCGACGGCGAGATCCGCTCGGCGTTCGCGATGACCGAGCCCGACGTGGCCTCCTCTGACGCCACCAACATCGCCACCTCGATCGTGCGCGACGGCGACGAGTACGTCATCAACGGCCGCAAATGGTTCATCTCCGGCGCGATGAACCCCACCTGCAAGATCTTCATTGTGATGGGCAAGACCGACCCCGAGGCGCCCAAGCACCGTCAGCAGAGCATGGTCCTGGTGCCGCGCGACACCCCCGGCATGCACATCAAGCGCGGCATGAGCGTCTTCGGCTACGACGACGCCGACCACGGCGGGCACGCCGAGATCGTCTTCGAGGACGTCCGGGTCCCGGTGGACAACCTCATCGGCGAGGAGGGCGGCGGCTTCGCCATCGCCCAGGCCCGGCTCGGCCCCGGCCGCATCCACCACTGCATGCGCCTGATCGGCATGGCCGAGCGCGCCGTCGAGCTGATGTGCCGCCGGGCGCTGGCCAGGACCACGTTCGGCAAGCCGATCGCCCGGCAGGGCGTGGTGCAGGACTGGATCGCCGAGTCCCGCGTCAGGATCGAGCAGCTGCGCCTGCTCGTGCTCAAGACCGCCTGGCTGATGGACACCGTCGGCAACCAGGGCGCCCACACCGAGATCCAGGCCATCAAGATCTCCACCCCGATCGCCGTGGAGTGGATCCTCGACAAGGCCATCCAGGTGCACGGCGCGGGCGGCGTGTCCCAGGACTTCCCGCTGGCCGCGCTCTGGGCCGGGGCCCGCTCGCTGCGCCTGGCGGACGGGCCGGACGAGGTGCACAAGCGGTCGCTCGCCTACCGCGAGCTCAAGCAGTACATGTGACCCCCCGACGACAGGAGCTGGAGTGGACGAAGCACGGCTCAAGGAGCGCGTGGCAGCGTTCCTGAGCGAGAACGACCCGGCGGGCGACCGGCTGGAGTTCCTGCGCGCCAGGTTCGACGCCGGTCTGGCCTGGGTCTGGTTCCCCGAAGGGCTCGGCGGCCTGGGACTCTCCCGGGACATGCAGGCGGTCGTGGAGCGCGAGCTGGCCGGCACCCCCCAGATCGACGGCGGCGTGCAGGGCATCGGCCTCGGCATGGCCGCGCCCACCATCCTGGCCTTCGGCACCGACGAGCAGAGGCGCCGCTTCCTGCGGCCGCTGTGGACAGGCGAGGAGATCTGGTGCCAGCTCTTCAGCGAGCCCGGCGCCGGCTCCGACCTGGCCACGCTCGCCACCCGGGCCGTACGCGACGGCGACGAGTGGGTGGTCGACGGGCAGAAGGTGTGGACCTCCGGCGCCCACCACGCCCGCTGGGCCATCCTGGTCACCCGCACCGACCCCGACGTGCCCAAGCACCGCGGCCTGACGTACTTCATCTGCGACATGCACGCGCCGGGGGTCGACGTCCGGCCGCTGCGGCAGATCACCGGCGAGGCCGAGTTCAACGAGGTGTTCCTGACCGGCGTGCGGCTCGGTGACGACCTGCGGCTGGGCGCCGTCGGCGACGGCTGGCGGGTCGCGCAGACCACGCTGATGAACGAGCGGGTGGCCATCGGCGGCGGCGGTGGCGGCCGGGGCTCCGGCCTGGTCGGCGGCATGCTGCGCTCCTGGCGCGAGCACCCCGAGCTGCGCACCCACGACCTGCACCAGCGGCTGCTGTCGCTCTGGGTGGAGGCCGAGGTGACCCGCCTGTCGGGCGCGCGGCTGCGCGAGCAGCTCGCCGTCGGCCAGCCCGGGCCTGAAGGTTCCGGCATGAAACTGTCGTTCGCCAAGCTCAACCAGGCGCTGACCGGCCTGGAGATGGAGTTCCTGCGCGACCTCGGCTACGACGACTACGCCTTCCGCCGCTCCGAGACCGTCGACTTCTACGGCCGCGGCCCCGGCTACCGCTACCTGCGGGCCAAGGGCAACTCGATCGAGGGCGGCACCTCGGAGATCCTGCGCAACATCATCTCCGAACGGGTGCTGGGCCTGCCCTCCGAACCCCGCATCGACAAGGACGTGCCCTGGAAGGACCTGCCGCGATGAGCCTGCTCTATTCCGAGGTCGAGGAGGAGCTCCGGGCCGCCGTGCGCGACCTGCTCGCCGACCGCTGCCCGCCGGCCGTGGTGCTCAAGCGCGCCGAGTCGCGTCCGTACGACCCGGACCTGTGGAAGACGCTGGCCGGGGAGATCGGCGTGGCGGGACTGCTCGTCCCCGAGCAGTACGGCGGCGCGGGCGCGTCGGCCAGCGAGGCCGCGGTCGTGCTGGAGGAGCTGGGCCGCGGCATCGCCCCGGTGCCGTTCTTCACCAGTTCCGTGCTGGCCACGTACGCCCTGGTCCGGGCGGACGCGGGCGAGCTGCTCGAACGGCTGGCCGACGGGCGCTCGACGGCCGCGCTGGCGGTGTCGTTCGCCGCGTCCCCGTACCTGCCGGAGCGCGGCGCGTCGGTGCGGGTGTCGGACGACGGCACGCTGTCCGGCGCGGTCACCGGCGTCGCCGGGGCCGACGTGGCCGACGTGCTGCTCGTCCCGGCCGGGGGCGGCCTGTATCTCGTGGAGGGCGCCGAGGTGCGGGCGACGACCTCGTTCGACCTGACCCGGCCGGTCTCCACCGTGACGCTCGACGGCGCGGCCGCCACCCGCGTGGGCGACGTGGACCTGGCGGACGTGCTGCGGTTCGGCGCCGGGCTGCTCGCCTCCGAGCAGTACGGCGTCGCACAGTGGTGCCTGGACACCACGCTGGCCTACGTCAAGGAGCGTCACCAGTTCGCCCGGCCGGTCGGCTCCTTCCAGGCGATCAAGCACCGGCTGGCCGACCTGTGGCTGGACGTGGTGCGCGCCCGTGCCGCCGCCCGCAACGCCGTGGCCGAGGGCTCGCCGACCGCCGTCGCCGTGGCCCAGGCGTGGAACGCGGGCGTGGCCGTACGCGCCGCAGAGGAGGCGGTCCAGCTGCACGGCGGCATCGGCATGACCTGGGAGCACCCGCTGCACCTGTATCTCAAGCGCGCCAAGTCGGCCGAGGTCGCGCTCGGCACGCCCGGCGACCACCGGGAGGCGCTGGCCTCACTCGCCGGGGTGCCCGGCCCCGCCGGGTCGCCCGGTGCCGAGCTCGCCGGGCCGTCCGGTGCCGAGCTCGCCGGGTCGTCCTGACCCGTGCTCACCGGGTCGCCCTGACCCGAGTGAGGTGAGCAGCAGGTCGGCGAAGTGCTCGCCCACCTGGGCGCCGGTCAGCGGTCCGTCCGCGTGGAACCAGGTGCCCAGGTGGTGGACCGAGCCGAAGAAGTAGTCGACGACCAGCTCGGCCGGCACCCGGTCGCTGAACACGCCCTCGCGCTGGCCCTCCAGCACCAGGGCACGGAAGCGCTCGTGATAGCGGCGGCGCTCGGCCCGCACGGTCTTGCGGGTCTCGGGGGCGAGCAGGTGCATCGACCGGAAGAAGATCTTGGAGTCGTCGAGGTTGTCCGTCGTGGTCTCCACCACGTCGGCCGCCGCCCGGTACAACCGCTCGACCACCGTGCCGCCGCTGTCGGCGATCTGCGTCAGGCGGTCCATCTGCATGCGCAGGACCCTGGCGTAGATCTCGTGCAACAGGTCGTCCTTGGAGTCGAAGTAGTGGTACATGGCGCCCTTGGTGACGCCCGCCGCGACGACGATCTCCTGCACCGACGTGCTCTCGAAGCCCTGCTCGGCGAAGAGCCTGGTGGCCTCGGCCAGGAGCCGCCGGCGTACCGGTTCATCTCTCACGGGAGCAAGCGTACCGACTGGTCGGTCGAACGTCTTGAGTCCCGTCCTTGAGGTACCAATTACGTCACCTTAGGCTCACCTTCCTTCGGCATGGGGTATCTCTTTTAGCGGCGAGGGATCTTCGGAGTGGCAGATCCCGTAATGGAACGACATCTTCATTCGGGGAGTTTGCCGTGCCCGGTGGCTCTATCTACGTGCAGCAGGACGAGAAGTTCACGGGGTCGTCTCCGCAGTGGTGGTACGAGAAGTTCTGGCGGGAGGGGGCCCAGAGCCGGCGCCGCTCGCGGATGCTCAAGGCGGCGGTGGGGGCCGTCGCCGGCTTCGCGCTCGCGCTCCGGTTCGGCCTGCCGGTGCCCGCCCTCTGCGGCCTGGCCCTCGGCGGCGTCGTCGCGGGCGTCGACTGGTGGCTCGACTGGCGCTCGTTCCGGGCCACCGCCGTGTGGCGGGGCAGGCGGCGCGGCGAGGTCATCACGGGCAGGCTGCTGCGGCGTGCGCTCGGCCGGCAGGGCTACCGCGTGCTCGACGGCCGCGCCATCAGGGACCAGGCGTCCATCGACCACCTGGTCATCGGGCCTGGCGGGGTGTGGATCGTCGACAACGAGTCGTGGAGCCCCGACACCGAGATCGCCTCGTACGGCGGCAGGCTGTTCTTCGGCGAGAAGTACGGCACGAAGATCGCCAATCAGCAGACCGCCGCCGCGAAGGCGTTCGCCGAGCTGCTCAGCCGCGAGACCGGCATCGAGGTCGTCATCCGCCCGCTGATCGCCGTCCACTGCGGGATGCTGCCGCGCGGCGGCACGCTCACGGCCGAGGGCCTCACCCTGCTCAAGCCCCGGCTGGCGGCCAAGCACATCAAGGACAACCGGACCGCCGTGCTGGACGCGACGCAGATCGAGCTGCTGGCCCGCACCGCCGCCCGCGAGCTGCAGCGCGTCTAGACCCCACGGTCAGACCCCACGGTCAGACCCCACGGTCAGGCGAGCTCCTCGATGAACGCGGCCAGCTGGGCCACGTTCCTGCACTCGTGCATCGGCACCACCGAGCCGTACTCGGTGGCGATCGAGTCGCCGGTGTCCCACTGCCGGCGCGGCTCCGGGTTCAGCCAGTACGCGTGCCGTGCCTTGCCGGTCAGCGACCTCAGCACCTCCAGGGCCGGCGGCTGGTAGTTGGAGCGCGCGTCGCCGAGGATGAGCAGCGAGGTCTTCGGCCCTATCGCGTCGCCGTAGCGTTCGGCGAAGGTCTCCAGCGCGTGGCCGTAGTTGGTGCGGCCGAAGCGCACCATGTCGGCCTCGTGCGCGAGCCGGGCCAGCGCGTCCACGACGTCGGCTCCCGGCTGGAAGAACCGGGTGATCTCATCCACCGTGTCGACGAACCCGAACGCCCGCACCTTGGTGAACTGCTCGCGCAGCGCGTACGTGAGCAGCAGCGTGAAGTGCGCGAACGACGACACCGAGTCGCTGGTGTCGCAGAGGACGACCAGCTCCGGCTTGTGCGGCCGGGGCGGTTTGACGTGGATGTTCAGCGGCACGCCGCCGCTCTGCAGCGAGGCCCGCACGGTGCGGCGGAAGTCCAGCCGCCCCCGCCGCCCCTTCCTGTGCTTGATCGTCAGCCGCGCGGCCAGCCTGCGGGCCAGCGGGTGGACCTCGCGGCGCAGCCTGGACAGGTCGGCCTTGGTGACGCGCAGGAAGTCGATCTGGTCGAGGGGCGGCCGCACGGCCGAGCGGGAGATCTTCTCGATGCCGGAGTCCTCGGCGATGCGGCGGCGCACGTCGGCGGTCACCGCCTCCTCGAACCGCCGGATGCCCGAGTTCACCCGCTGCCTGGCGGTCTTCTCGGCCAGCCCGCCGCGCTCCCGCCCGGCGAGCGCCTCACGCAGGATCCCGGCCATGAGCGTCTCGGGCGACAGGGCGCGCAGCACGCTGTAGGAGAACCAGTTCTGCCTGCCCGGTTGCGCCTCCTGCCTGCCGAAGCGGTCCACCATGGCGCGGGCGAACGCGCGCAGCTCGATCTCCGTGCCGTCCACCAGCAGGCCGGCCAGGTGCTCGCGCAGCTCGGCGACCGGAGCCTGCTCCAGGTCCACCTCCTCGCGCTGCCGCAGGCCGCTGATCGCCGGTGGGAACCACAGGTCGAACAGCACGTCGAACCCCGGCCGGTAGGCCGGCCTCTTCACCAGCGTGGCCGCGTACGCCTCGCGCAGCGACTCCCGCTCGGCCAGGTCGATCACCCGCAGCGCCCGCGCCGCGTCCAGCCCTTCGGCCAGCGAGACGGGCAGCCCCGCGTCCCGCAGCGCGTGCACGAACCCGACGTGCCTGTCGACGAGCGACATCAGGCCAGCCCGAGTTCCTTGACGGCGCGCTCGTGGTCGGAGTTGTGCTTGAGCACCACGCCGAGCGTCCCCGCCACCGTCCCCTCGTCCAGCTCGGCCCGCCCGAGCGCGAGCAGCGTGCGGGCCCAGTCGACGGTCTCGGCCACCGACGGCGCCTTCTTCAGCTCCAGCGCCCGCAGCGTCGCCACCGTGCGGGCGAGCTGCTCGGCCAGGTCGGCCGGCAGTTCCGGCACCTGCGCGAGCACGATGTCCCGCTCGCGCTCCGGCGTCGGGTACTCGATGTGCAGGTAGAGGCAGCGCCGCTTGAGCGCCTCCGACAGCTCGCGGGTGGCGTTCGAGGTCAGCACGACGTACGGCCTGCGCCGCGCGGTGATGGTGCCCAGCTCCGGGATCGTCACCTGGAAGTCGGAGAGCAGCTCCAGCAGCAGGCCCTCGACCTCGACGTCGGCCTTGTCCATCTCGTCGATGAGCAGCACGGTCGGCTCCTCGGCCCTGATGGCCTTGAGCAGCGGCCGCTCCAGCAGGAACTCCTCGGTGAAGATGTCGTGGTCGGCGCTGGTGGCCTGGATGCGCAGCAACTGCTTCTTGTAGTTCCACTCGTACAGCGCCCGCGCCTCGTCCAGGCCCTCGTAGCACTGGAGCCGGATCAGGGCGGCCCCCGTGGCCTGGGCGACCGCCTTGGCCAGCTGGGTCTTGCCGACCCCCGCGGGCCCCTCCGCGAGCAGCGGCTTGCCGAGCGCGGCGGCCAGGAACACCGAGGTGGAGATGGCGTCGTCGGAGAGATAGTCGACGGCGGCGAGCCGCTCGGTCACGTCGGCGGGGGAGGCGAACATCAATGCTCCTGTCTGGTGGCCGAACTTTATTCTAGCCAGATAGGTCCGCGTCCAACCGATTCGACCAGCATGCGATTCACCGGTATATTCATCTCCGCAAGCGCCGCTAGCTCAGTTGGTCAGAGCAGCTGACTCTTAATCAGCGGGTCCGGGGTTCGAGTCCCTGGCGGCGTACCGCACAGAAACCCCGGTTCAGGAGACTGAGCCGGGGTTTCTTTCCTTGCCGGGGCCTCCTCGTCGTTCTGGTGCTCATGCCCGAGCGTGGCGAAGCCGGGCGGCCCCCCGTCAGCGGCCGTGCAGGCGGCGGAAGTCCTCCAGGTGCCCGCGGTAGGACGCGAGATCGCTCTCCAGCTTGTCCCTGGTGAGCCGCTCGGGCTCCGACTCGCGCAGCGCCCTGCCCGTCTCGGTCCAGAAGTCCCCGGGGTCCAGCTCGGCGGCGCCGTCGGGGAAGAACTTCAGCGCCTCCTCCACCGCGTCGGCCGCGAACCGCCAGCCGGACGCGACCTCGTCGAACGTCCCGGCGTCCGAGGGGTCGGCGGCGAAGAACAGCGCGCCCTCCAGCGCCCGGCGCGCGTACGTGGTCGCGACGAGCACCCACTGGCCGGGATCGATCAGTTCCGACAGGCCCGCGCCGAAGGTCAGGTCCTGCTCCCGCGCCCACGCCTCGGACTCGCGGGGCACCAGCACCTCCACGTCGCCGAGCCGCACCAGCCAGCCGTCGGCCACCTCGTCGGTCCGCGCCCCGCGCGAACCGCCGGCCAGGTCGAGATAGACGTACGCCTCCACGAGCGTACGGGCGAGACCGGGCTCAGGCACGCCGGCTCACCAGGTCCTGGTAGGTGTCCCTGACGACCAGCAGCCGGTCGAGCCGGAACCGGCCGGGCTCGGCCGCCCGCACCCGCAGGCCCCGCTCGGACCAGAACCCGTCGTCGGGCACCTCGTCCGCGCCGGCCGGCACGAACTTGACGACCTCCGCCACCGCCGCGGCCGCCACCCGGAGCGTGCGCTCGGCCTCGGCCGGGTCGTCCACCGGGACGTTGCCCGCCGACAGGTCGGCCACCCACATCCACTCGCCCGCGTCGAGCAGCTCTGACGGCTCCGGGCCGCCGAACGTCGGATAACCGGCGGGCATCACCGGACGCTCCGGCAGGCCGAACACGTACTCACGCGGGGACGCGCACTCCCGGCACGTGCCGGAATAGAGGTTGACCAGCTCGCCCTCCACGCTGACCAGCCCGCTCTCCCAGGTGGTGTCCGCCGACCCGCAGGAGCACGGATGCAGATCGAGATAGAGGTGAGCCTCGTCTCTCGCCCTCGCCACCGCGAACACCATGACCGTCCTCTCCCTCGGTGCACCATCTCTCGGTGAATCTCATCATGCCGGAAGCGCGTCCGCCGGGTCCCCGGCCGGCCGTTGGCGTCCGCCGCACGTGCACGGCCCGTCCTCGGGGCACAGGCACTCCGGCGGATCCCATCCGGTGGTGTTGGCCAGCGTACGCAGGCGGTGCAGGATCGCGGCCCAGTCGCGCGGCCGCTCGTTCGCCGCGAGCGTGGCCAGTTCGGCCGCCACCGGCTCGGGCAGGAGCCCCAGCGTCTCCCGGTCGGCGGTCGAGACCAGGTCGAACAGCACGCCCAGCCGGCCGGGCCGCTGCGCCACGGTGGCGGTGCGCACCTGGCGGACCGCCTCCGACAGCTCGGACAGCTCGGCCAGCGTCGCCTGGTCGGCGCTCGCCAGGCCCTGGGCCAGGGCGATCGCCCGCGCGGTCATGGCGGCGGCGGCCCGCTCGGTCGCCCCGATGGTGAGCCGCCCGTCCACCTGGAACACCAGCCCGCCCTGTTCGGGGATGCGGCTCAGCTCCGGGTCCCGGTTCGGCGCGGCGGGCTGCGGCGGGCGGACCTCGATCCGGATCGGCGGCCGGCCGGGCAGCAGGACGTCGATCACCCCGGTGGACGACACGCGGGTGCGGCCGCCCATGGCGGCGGTGGCGCGCTCGATCGCGGCGGACGCGGCCGACTCCGGGAGCGTGGGACGCCTGCCGGAGAGGGTGTCTCTGAGCTCCATCCCGCCGTTGAGGAGGCGGTCGATCCGGCTCCGCGGCTCCGGGGCGGCGTCGCGCTCCCCCGTGCCCCACGGGGGAGGGGGCGGGGTCTGGCCGCGGCGGTCCAGGTCGGCCGCGATGGCGTCGATCGCGTCGGCCAGCCGGGCGCGTTCGGCGGCATCGGTGGCCGCGTGCCACTTGCGCGACAGGTGGGCGTGCTCGTCCAGGCGGGGGACCACACAGAGGTCGTCGCCCTCGACCGGCCGGCCCGTCAGCGACGGCCTGATCACGCCCTGCGGCGCGCCGCCCGCGGTCGCGGTGACCGTCTGGGCCACGTGCGACAGCTCGTGCACCAGGACCGACGACACCACGTCCGGGTGGATCCGCGACCACAGGCGCATCACGTGCGGGTCCTCCGGCGTGCCCGCCCGCACCTCGGTCACGGCGTTGCGGCCCGCCCCCGGGTCCTCGACGAGCACCCGGACGCGCTGGTCGGGGGCGGCGGGGAACTGGACGTTCAGCTGGTCGCCGGAGACCCAGGAGACGTGCGCGGCGGCGCCGCCCAG
>NZ_JAPNNL010000224.1 GCF_027620315.1 Nonomuraea corallina
CCAGGCCGGTCAGCCCGAGGTGCAGCCTGAGCAGGTCGGTGAGTGCGTGGCCGGGCCGGGAGACCAGGACCGCGCCGGCGTCAGGGCCCCGGCCGACCTGGGACGTCACCACGCCGAGCGTCTCCAGCACGCGCATCGCCTCGCGCACCGACGAGCGGCTCACCCCCAGCTCCTCGGCGAGCTGCCGCTCAGCGGGCAGCCGGTCGCCGGCGGTCAGGCCGTTCTCGGCGATCCGGCGCTCCAGCTCGCCGAGCACGTCCTCGAACGTGCGGGTCCGCTTCGGGCGGGTATCAGGCAACGGGACCTCCGTCGAGGATTGCGGTCCTCTATGGTCTGACCATACTGTGGTCTGACCATACCCGGAAGGAGAAGCGTGCGCGTCGCCCTGTTTCTCACCTGCGTGAACGACACGCTCTTCCCCGGCACCGGCAAGGCCGTCGTCTCGCTGCTGCGCCGGTTGGGCTGCGAGGTCGACTTCCCGTCCGCGCAGACCTGCTGCGGGCAGATGCACGTCAACACCGGCTACCCGGAGGAGGGCGTGCGGCTGGCGCGCCGGTTCACCGAGGTCTTCGCCGGCTACGAGGCGGTGGTCGTCCCCTCAGGGTCGTGCGCCGCGATGATCCGGGAGCAGTACCCCAAGCTGGTCAGGCCCGGCAGCAGGGGAGCGGCGGCCGTCGGCGGGCTCGTGCCGCGGGTGCACGAGCTGACGGAGTTCCTGCTCGACGTGCTGAAGGTCGAGGACGTGGGGGCCTACTTCCCGCACCGGGTGACGTACCATCCGACCTGCCACTCGCTGCGCGGGCTCCACCTCGGCGACCGGCCCGTCCGGCTGCTGGGCCGGGTGCGCGGCCTGGAGCTGGTCCCGCTTCCCGCCGCCGAGGAGTGCTGCGGCTTCGGCGGCACGTTCGCCGTCAAGAACGCCGCCGTCTCGGCCGCCATGGGCGCCGACAAGGCGCGCAACGTGCTCGGCACCGGCGCCGAGGTGCTGTGCGCGGCCGACAACTCCTGTCTCATGCACATCGGCGGCATGCTCGGGCGTCAGAACACGGGGGTACGGGTGATGCATCTCGCGGAGATCCTGGCCGGCACGGAGGCGGGCGAATGAGCGCCACTTTCCTCGGCATGCCAGGCAGTTTCCCGAAAAATGCCGAAAAAGCCGTACAAAACTCGCAGCTTCGTTACAACCTCCGCAAAGCCACCCACACCATCCGCGACAGGCGCGCGAGCGTCGTCGCCGAGCTGCCCGACTGGCAGGAACTGCGCGCGGCCGGCAAGGCGATCAAGGACGACACGCTGCGCCACCTCGACCGCTACCTCCTCCAGATGGAGGAGGCCGTCACGGCCGCGGGCGGCCACGTCCACTGGGCGCGTGACGCCGCCGAGGCCAACCGCGTCGTCGCCGACCTGGTCAAGGCCACCGGCGAGACCGAGGTGGTCAAGGTCAAGTCGATGGCCACCCAGGAGATCGGCCTGAACGAGGCGCTGGCCGAGCAGGGCATCACCGCCTACGAGACCGATCTCGCCGAGCTGATCGTCCAGCTCGGCGACGACTTCCCCAGCCACATCCTGGTGCCGGCGATCCACCGCAACCGCGCCGAGATCCGCGAGATCTTCCTGGACCGGATGGGCGACGCCCCCGAAGGGCTCACCGACGAGCCCGCCGCGCTGGCCGAGGCCGCCCGCCTCCACCTGCGCGAGCGGTTCCTGCGGAGCAAGGTCGCCATCTCCGGCGCCAACTTCATGGTCGCCGAGACCGGCACGCTCGTGGTCCTGGAGTCCGAGGGCAACGGCCGCATGTGCCTGAGCCTGCCCGAGACGCTCATCAGCGTGGTCGGCATCGAGAAGCTGGTGCCGTCCTGGCGCGACCTGGAGGTGTTCCTGCAACTGCTGCCGCGCAGTTCCACCGGCGAGCGGATGAACCCCTACACCAGCATGTGGACCGGCTCGGCCGAGGGCCAGGAGTTCCACCTGGTGCTGCTCGACAACGGCCGCACCGACGTGCTCGCCGACGAGGTGGGGCGCCAGGCGCTGCGCTGCATCCGCTGCTCGGCCTGCCTCAACGTGTGCCCGGTGTACGAGCGGGCGGGCGGCCACGCCTACGGCTCGGTCTATCCGGGGCCGATCGGCGCCATCCTCACCCCGCAGCTGCGCGGCATGGGCTCCGAGCTGGACGCCTCGCTCCCATACGCCTCCAGCCTGTGCGGCGCCTGCTTCGAGGCCTGCCCGGTGGCGATCGACATCCCCGAGGTGCTCGTCCACCTGCGCGCCCGGGCCCCGCACGGGATCGCCGAACGGGCCGGGATGCGGGCGGCCGGCTGGGTGTTCCGCGACCGCGGCCGCCTGGCCCTGGTCCAGCGCCTGGCCTCGCGGCTGCGCCGGCTGGTGCCGAAGAGGCTGCCCGGCCCGCTGTCGGCCTGGACCGACACCCGCGACCTACCCGGCATCCCGGAGGAACCGTTCAGAGACTGGTGGGAGAGGCAGGAGCGGCATGGGCGCGCGTGAGGAGATCCTCGGCCGGATCCGGCAGGCCGTGCGCGGCGCGCCCGAGGTGCGGATCCCGCGCGCCTACCGGCCCGCGCCGCCGGTCGACGACCTGGTCGGGCTGTTCGCCGAGCGGGTGCGCGACTACCGCGCGATCGTGCGCGTGCTGCCCGCCGACGAGGTGCCCGCCGCGATCGCCGGCCTGGTACGGGGACGCCGCATGGTCATCCCCGACGGCCTGCCGCCCGCGTGGTCGGACGGCGCCGAGCCCGCCGGTGGATCGCTGGCCGAGCTCGACGCCGCCGACGGAGTGGTCACCGGGTGCGCGGTCGCCATCGCCGAGACCGGCACCATCGTCCTCGACACCGGCCCCGGCCAGGGCACCCGCGCGCAGACCCTGGTGCCCGACTACCACCTGTGCGTGGTGCGGGCCGATCAGATCGTGGCGGGCGTCCCCGAGGCCGTGGCCAGGCTCGACCCGGCACGTCCGCTCACCTGGATCAGCGGCCCGTCGGCGACCAGCGACATCGAGCTGAACCGGGTCGAGGGCGTGCACGGCCCCAGGACCCTGGAGGTGATCGTCAGTACCTGAGCACCGCCGCCACGTCCGGGACCTGGTCGGTGAACCAGACCTCGGCGTCGGTCATCGCCGCGGCCCTGATGAGCGCCGAGTCGGCGCGCTCGGCCACCGGCCGCTCCACCCCCCAGGTGCGCAGCTCACCGGCGTCCGGCGACAGCTGGGTCGCGCCCGCGCCGATCCACACCGTGCGGGCGAGTTCGCCGGGCATGAGCACCGCCTGCGCCCGGCCCTCGCGCAGGGCCCGCGCCACCGCCGCCACGCCGGACGGGCCGTCCTGCTCGCCGTGGCGCTCCACCAGTTTCGCCCGGTGGTCGTCCAGCCAGCTGTCGAGCGCGCTCTCCGCGTCCTGCTCGAACGCGCCGGTGGCGTTGCGGTGGCCGTGCTCGACCATCTGGAGGCGGTCGGCGGACCTGGTGCCGAGATGGTCGCAGAGCATCGAGCGCGACTGCGGCTCCCCGGCCACCAGCACGAGCTGGGCGCCGATGCGCCGCACCTGTTCGTCGACCTCCTGAGCGACGGCCACGGCGTTCTTCTCCCAGGTCTCCTCGACCGTCTTCTCGTAGCGCCGCTGCGACCAGCCGCCCTGCGCGGTCTTCTGCAGCGGCCACTCCTCGGCCTGCACGGTCGTCGTGCGGGGAGAGCCGTTCCCGTACACCGCGACGTCCGCGCCGGCGTGGTCGATGATCACCCGCAGGTGCGGCACGCTCTCGCCCCGCCGCATCAGCATGGGGGTGACGAGCGGCAGCGGCCCGAACGCGGCCAGCGGGTCCGGCACGTCGGACAGCGGCTCCGACAGCACGACCTCGCCGTCGGCGGCGAACACCGCCTGGCCGGGAGCCGGGCTCAGCACCTCCTCCCGCAGCGCCTCCGACGCGGTGCAGCCGGCCCGTTCCAGCTCGTCACGCAGGCTGGTCCATTGGGCGGCCCGCTCCCTCGCGGTGAGCGCGCCCACGTACACCGACGCGTACGGTCCGGGACGTTCGTAGAGCGACCGGATGAAGTCGAGTCGCACAGGTCACCACCTCCGCTTCGCCGGGTCGCGTCCCGCGGCCCGGCTCACCTCGGGAATGGTCAGGTAGCGGCGGGCCGGGAGCAGGCGCAGGACGGTGACCACCTCGTCCGGGGCGCCCATCCGCTCGGCGTGCCGCATCAGGTCGTACGGGGTCGCGGGAAAGTCGGCGTCACTCAGCCACGCGGCCACGTCGGCGCGCGCGGCGTGGCCGCGCAGCCCCGGCGAGTAGCGGTGCACCCGCTCCAGTTGGCCGGGCTCGGGCTCGCGCCACTCCTCGGCGGGTGCGGTCCTGAGGCCGTGAGGGCCGTCCGGTCCCTCCGGTTCGTGCCGTCGCCGCTCGTCCGTGCGAGGGCTGTGCTCTTTCATCGTCACTCCTCCCCGTTGCCGCCCCCTACCCGGGCTTTCGTGGGCAAACATGGTGAGTTGTGTACGCTGCGGACGTGTTCGATCCCCAGCCGGCCATCACCACCGAGCGGCTCGTCCTGCGCCCGTTCGGCCCCTCCGACGCGGATCGGATCCGATCCGTCGTCGAGTCCGGCGCCCGGTTCCTGCCTCCCGGCGCACCGGGCCACGTGGCGTCCGTCCCCCAGTGGCTCGCGAACGGCGTGCACGAGCTGCACCGCTCCGGCCAGGGCGTCCACCTGGCCATGACGGACCGGAACGGGCTCATCGTCGGCGCGATCAGCCTGTTCAAGACCGTGTGGGGCGCCGGCACCACCGAGGTGGGTTACGGCGTGCACCCGCTCCACCGGGGACGCGGGTTCGCCACCGAGGCGCTGCGCGGGCTCGTCGCGTACGTCTTCGCCGAGACCACGCTGCGGCGCGTCGACCTGACGGCCGACCTGGACAACCTGCCGTCACTGAGCGTCGCCAGGAAAGCGGGCTTCACCTGGGAGGGCGTGCTGCGCGCCGCGGTGCTGGAGGACGACGGGCCGCACGACCTGGTGATCTTCGGCATGCTGCGCGACGACAGCCGCACCCCGGCCGACCTCCTGCCCAGGACCGAGCTGCGCACCGGCCGGTTGCTGGTCCGGCCGTTCGTCGAGGAGGACGTGCCGGACCTGGCCGCCACCGCGGCCGACCCGCTCACCCAGGCCATGACCGGCGTGCCCCGCAACTACACCCAGGCGCACGCCCGCGCGTTCATCGCGGGCGCGGAGCGGATGCGGCTGCGCGGCCAGGGCATCGCCTGGGCCGTCGAGGAGGAGGCGGGCGGCCGGTTCGCGGTCAGCGTCGACCTCCGGGACGTGGACTGGGGCAACCGGACGGGCGAGATCGGCTACATGGCCGCACCGTGGGCGCGCGGCCGGGGCTACACCGCCGAGGCCGTCACCGCCATCGGCCGCTGGCTGCTCCAGGAGCAACGCTTCCACCGGCTCAGGCTGCGGGCCGCCGCGTCCAACCCGGCCTCCCAGCGGGTCGCCGAGAAGGCGGGCTTCGTCCGCGAGGGCGTCGAGCGAGGCGCGCTGCGCGGTGAGGACCTCGTGGTCTACAGCCTCGTCCCCGCCGACCTCGGCTGATCGCCCGGTCCTCAGCCCGAACCGGGCGCCGCGAACTCTTGGTGAAACGGCGGTGCACCCGTCAATCTGGGGGTGAGGACGGTGAGGCGCATGATCACGGTTGTCGGGTGGGACGGTTCCGATCTACCGGCCAAGGCGGTCGACCGGCTGAAGGCGGCCACGCTGGTCATCGGCCCCGAGAGCCTGACCCGGCGGCTCACCCTGTCAGCCGTCACGGCCCCGCCCGACGGCCTGCTCGACGCCCTGGACACCCACCTCGGGCGCGGCGAGGGCTCAGCCGTCGTGATCGCCGAGGGCGACCCGGGCTTCTTCGGCGTCGTGCGTACGCTGCGCGGCCACGGGCTGGAGCCCGACGTGCTGCCCGCCACCTCGATCGTCACCCGCGCCTTCGCCTGCGCCGGGCTCAACTGGGAGGACGCCCTCGTCGTCGCCCCGGCCGGCCCGCACCAGCTCGGCCGCGTCGTCAACGCCTGCCGGGCGCACCCCAAGGTCGCCCTGCTCGTCGCCCCCGGGGTCGGCCCCGGCGAGATCGCCAGGGAGCTCGCGCCCACCACCCCGCGCGCCCTCATCGTCTGCGAGGACCTCGGCGGCCCCGACGAGCGCGTCACCCACAGCCGCATGGGCGAGGCCACCACCCGGCCGTGGAAGGACCCGGACGTGGTGCTCGTCGTCGACCCGCTGCACCGCCGGAAGGAACCGGGCTGGGTGGCGGGCGCCCAGCCGGGGCCGGCCGGATGGGCGCTGCCCTTCGAGTCCAGGCTGCCCGCGGAGGTGCGCGCGTACGTGCTCGCCAAGCTCGGCCCCCGGCTCGGCGACCTCGTCTGGGACGTGGGGGCGGGCAGCGGCGAGATCGCGGTGGAGTGCGCCAGGTTCGGCGCCGCCGTCGTGGCCGTCGAGCGCGACGCCGCCGCCTGCGCCCGCCTCCGCGAGAACGTGCTGAGTCACGGCGTCAAGGTGGCGCTGACCCGGGGCCAGGCGCCGCCCGCGCTCGAACCGCTGCCCGACCCCGACGCCGTCTTCGTCGGCGGCGGCGGGCCCGACGTGGTCGTCGCCTGCGCCGCCCGCCGGCCCCGCTCGCTGGTGTGCGCGCTGAAGACCGTCGAGCGCGTGGCCGCGGTGCTCGACCTGCTGCGCGAGCACGGTTACCGCGCCGAGGGCACCCAGATCCTGGCCGCCGGGCTGGTCATCGGCCCCGACGGCGCGCACAGCCTCAGTTCGGCCGACCCGGTCTTCGTGGTGCACGCGACCCCCGCCGACGGTTCCTGACCTGTCGCTCAGCGCCGCACATCGGTTATCCTCGCGTGTCCTCATCTACGCACCGGAGAACCTTCCCCATGAAGCCGCCGCTCCTGCTCGTCGGGCAGGGCTCCAACGACGACGCCGACTCCGCCGAGTTCGGCAGGTTCGTGCACCGGCTCCGCTGCCGGCTCGACCGCACCGCAGCCGCTGTGTCGGGCGGCTACCTGGAGCGGGCCACGCCGCTGCTGAGCGAGTCCGTCGCATCCCTGGTCGCCCGCGGCCACCACCGGCTGGTCGCGCTGCCGCTGAGCCTGAGCCGGGCCAACGCGGACCTGCCCGCCGCCATGGCCCTGGAGCAGCAGCGGCACCCCACGCTCCGCTACGACTACGGCCGCCCGGTCGGGCCTGACCCGCGCGTGCTGGCGCTGCTCGCCGAGCGGCTCAACGACGCCGCCGCCGAGATGCCCAGGCCGCGCCCGCTGGAGCTGGTCGGCGGCAGGCCCCGGCTGCGCGCCGTCGACGGCGCCGCCCCCGACGGCGTCCCGGCGCACGTCGAGCCGGGCGAGACCGCCGTCGTGCTGGTCGGCGAGGGCTCCACCGACCCGGCCGCCAACGCCGACGTGCACCGCGTGTCCCGGCTGTTCTGGGAGACGCACGCGTACGACCTCATGACCGTGGAGACCGCGTTCGTCTCCCTCACGCCGCCCGGCGTGCCCGGCGGGCTGGAGCGCTGCCGCCGCCTGGGCGCCAAGCGCGTCATCGTGGTGCCTTACCTGCTGTTCGCGGGCGGCACGCTGGAGCGCGTGTGGGCGCAGGCGCTCGCCTACGGCGCCGGCCATCCCGAACTCGACATCCGCTGCGCCGAGGTCATCGGGGACTGTGAGACGCTGGCCGACGTGGTCATCGACCGCTACGAGGAAGCGCTTCACCTGGTCCCCTGATCCCGGAGGTTCCGTGCCCGCCGAGACGCCCGCCGAGACGCTCTCCGAGACGCTCGCCGCGCTCCGCCCCGCCGACCCCGCCGTGCTCGCCGACGCCCGCGCCCACCAGGACCGGCTCACCAAGCCGCGCGGGTCGCTGGGCGCGCTGGAGGAGGTCGCCGTACGGCTCGCCGGAGCGGCGGGGGTGAGCCCGCCGCCCGTGCCGGCGCCCGCCGCGCTGGCCATCTTCGCGGCCGACCACGGCGTGCACGCCCGGGGCGTCAGCCCGTGGCCGCAGGAGGTCACGGTGCAGATGGTGAGCAACTTCCTGGCCGGCGGGGCGGTGGCCAACGCCTTCGCCGCCCAGGCCGGGGCGTCGGTCACCGTGGTGGACGTCGGCGTCGCGGCCGACCTGCCCGACCACCCCCGCCTGGTCAAGCGGAAGATCGGGTACGGCACCGCCGACCTGTCGCGCGGACCGGCCATGACGGGCGAGGAGGTCGTCCGCGCGCTGGAGGCGGGCATCGGCGTGGCCCGCGACCTGGTCGCGTCCGGCGCCCGGTGCCTGATCACCGGCGACATGGGCATCGCCAACACGACGGCCTCCGCGGCCCTGATCGCGGCCTTCACCGGCCGCGACCCCGAGGAGGTGACCGGTCTCGGCACCGGCATCACGGCGGAGGCCCACGCCAGGAAGATCGCCGTGGTCCGCGAGTCCCTCCAGGTCAACGGCCTCCTGGAGGAGCCGGCGACGCCGGGGCGGCCGGACGGCGGGCCCGTGCGGGACCGCCGGGCCGAGGCGTCACGGGTGCTGGCGGCCGTCGGCGGGTTCGAGCACGCCGCCATCGCCGGGTTCGTCCTGGGCGGGGCGGCGGCGCGCGTGCCGGTGATCCTCGACGGGGTGATCGCCGGAGCCGCCGCGCTGGCCGCCGCCGCGCTCCACCCCGCCGTCGTCGACCACTGCGTCGCGGGCCACCGCTCCGCCGAGCCCGGACACGCCGCCGCCCTCGGCCATCTCGGCCTGCGCCCCCTGGTCGACCTGGAGCTGCGGCTCGGCGAGGGCACCGGCGGCCTGCTGGCCCACCCGCTCGTCTGCGCCGCCGTACGGGTCATGCACGAGGTCGCCACGTTCGACTCGGCGGGAGTCACCGAAAAGCCCATGTGATGATAAAAGGGACAGGAGCCATGTGAGGTGACAGTGCCCAGATACGGACCGATGTACGGCCCGGACATCACATTCCTCGGCGTCGAACGCTGCGACCTGGACGACCCCGCGAGCTACGCCGACGCGGACGTCGTCATCGTCGGCGCGCCCTTCGACGGCGGGACCTCCCACCGGCCCGGCGCCCGGTTCGGCCCGATGGCCCTGCGGCAGGCCTGCTACCTGCCGCACGACGGCACCAGGCCCAGCCTGGCGCTGCGCGTGGACGCGCTGCGCGACCTGCGCGTGCTCGACGCCGGCGACGTCGAGTGCTACTCGGGCGACGTGGAGACCTCGCTGGCGGCCATCGAGTCGGCCGTGCACCGCGTCGCCGCCTCCGGCGCCGTCCCGGTCGTGCTCGGCGGCGACCACACGATCGCTCTGCCGGACGCCCGCGGCACCGCACGGGCGCACGCTCCCGGCCGCACCTCGATGATCCACTTCGACGCGCACGCCGACACCGGGAACATCGCCTTCGGCCACCTGCACGGACACGGCCAGCCGATGCGCCGCCTCATCGAGTCCGGCGCGATCCGTGGCGACCGGTTCCTGCAGATCGGCCTGCGCGGCTACTGGCCCGAACCCGAGACGCTGGAGTGGATGGCCCAGCAGCGGATGCGCTCGTACGAGATGACCGAGATCGTCACCCGCGGCCTGGACACCTGCCTCACCGAGGCGTTCGGGATCGCACTGGACGAGTGCGACCGGATCTTCCTGTCGGTCGACATCGACGTGTGCGACCCCGGCCACGCGCCCGGCACCGGCACCCCCGAGCCGGGCGGGCTCACCGCCCGGCAACTGCTCGACGCGGTGCGGCGCATCTGCTACGAACTGCCCGTCGCGGGCCTGGAGGTCGTCGAGGTCGCGCCCCCGTACGATCACGCCGACATCACGGCGCTGCTCGGCAACAGGGTCATCCTGGAGGCGCTCTCGGCGATGGCCAGACGGCGCGCCGACGACGCGGGCGGCCCGCGCTGGGACCCGCGCCAGCCTCTGCTCGACGGCCGGTGACCCATGCGATTCACCTGATCCGTTGAGAGCCGGTGCGCCGGGAGCCGGTAGGTTAACCACCTAGCACGTAACGTTCCGCGAACGGAAGATTCCCCTACCATGGGTCCCTACCTCCTCGGCCTGCGGCTCTCCGGCCGCCGCGTCCTCGTCGTGGGCGGCGGGCGAGTCGCCCAGCGTCGGGTGCCCGCGCTGATCGAGGCGGGCGCGGAGGTGAGCGTGGTCTCGCCGTCCGTCACCCCCGCTCTGGACGACCTCATCGCCGCCGGCCGCGTCACCTGGCACGCCCGGCCCTATCAGGTGGGCGACTGCGACGGCGCCTGGCTCGTGCAGGCGTGCACCGACGACCGGTCCGTCAACACCGCGGTGGCCGCCGAGGCCGAGGCCAAGCGCATC
>NZ_JAPNNL010000225.1 GCF_027620315.1 Nonomuraea corallina
CGCCGCTCGGCTGGCGGGTGAGCGCCCTGCCGGTGCCGCTCGACGAGGGCTCTCCCGAGTGGGGCGACTCACGGTACGTGCGGCTGGAGCTGTCCGGCACGGTCCGGCTCGCCGACGCGCTCAACCAGTTGTACGTGCTGCTGCCGGTGCTCGACGACGGCAAGCACTACTGGATCACGTCCGACGAGATCGACAAGCTGGTCCGCGCCGGGGAGGGCTGGCTGTACGGGCACCCGGAGCGTGGCCTCATCACCCGCCGCTACCTGGGGCGGCGCTGGGCGCTGGCGCGCACCGCGCTGGCCCGGCTGGCCGAGCTGGGCGACGAGCCGGAGGAGAGGCTGGAGCCCGCGCTCGCCGAGGAGGCGCCGGAGGGGGAGACGGCGGCCGACGAGGCCGCCGCCGCCGAGGCCGAGGCGCACGGCGCCACCGGTGACGACGCCCATGGCGTGGCTGGCGGCGGTGCCGGCACGTCCGGCGCTTCCGGGGACGAGGTCCCCGGCGCGCTCGGGGAGAAGCGGGCGCCGCTCAGTGCTCAGCGGCGGGCCGCCGTGCTGCGGACCCTGGAGGAGCTCGGCGCGACCAGCGTGATCGACCTCGGCTGCGGCCAGGGTGAGCTGGTCGGCGCGCTGCTGTCCAGGCCGCGCTTCGCCCGGGTGGCCGGCATGGACGTCTCGGCGATGGCGCTCGCCATCGCCGCCCGCAAGCTGAAGCTGGAGCGCATGCCCGACGCCAAGCGCGCCAGGCTCACGCTCTTCCAGGGCGCGCTCACGTACACCGACGCGCGCCTGGCCGGTTACGACGCAGCGGTGCTCATGGAGGTGGTCGAGCACGTCGACCCGCCGCGCCTGGCCGCGCTCGAACAGGTCGTGTTCGGCCACGCCAGGCCCGGCCACGTCGTGGTCACCACCCCCAACGTCGAGTACAACCCGCGCTACGCCTTCCTCACCGGCCTGCGCCACCCCGACCACCGTTTCGAGTGGACCCGCGCCGAGTTCGCCGCCTGGGCCCGCGGCGTGGGGGAGCGTCACGGCTACCGCGTCGAGCTGCGGCCCGTCGGCGAAGAGGACCCCGAGCTCGGCCCGCCCACCCAGATGGGAGTGTTCACCCGTGATCAGCGTTCCTGAGCTCTCCCTGGTGGTGCTCGTCGGCGTCTCCGGCAGCGGCAAGTCGACCTTCGCCGCGCGCCACTTCAAGCCGACGCAGATCATCTCGTCCGACTTCTGCCGCGGCCTCGTCTCTGACGACGAGAACGACCAGGCCGCCACCCCGGCCGCCTTCGACCTGCTGCACCACATCGTCGGCGTGCGCCTGGCACGCGGGCTGCTCACCGTCGTGGACGCCACCAACGTGCAGTACGCCGCCCGCAAGAGCCTCATCGACCTGGCCAGGCGGCACGACGTGCTGTGCGACGCCATCGTGCTGGACGTGCCCGAGGAGGTCGCGGTCGAGCGCAACGCCCTCAGGCCGGACCGCGACTTCGGCGCGCGGGTCGTCATCCGCCAGCGCAAGGAGCTGCGCCGCTCGCTGGGCAAGATCTCCCGCGACGGCTTCAGGAAGGTGCACGTGCTGCGCGGCGTCGAGCAGATCGAGAGCGCCGCGGTCGCGTACGAGAAGGCCTGGACCGACAGGCGCGAGCTGACCGGCCCGTTCGACGTGATCGGCGACGTGCACGGCTGCCGGGCCGAGCTGGAGGCGCTGCTGGACAAGCTCGGCTGGCGGCACGGCCCGGCGGGGCCGACGCACCCCGAGGGCCGCACCGCCGTGTTCGTCGGCGACCTGGTGGACCGCGGCCCGGACACGCCGGGCGTGCTCCGCCTGGTCATGGACATGGTCGAGGCCGGCACCGCGATCTGCGTCGCGGGCAACCACGAGGCCAAGCTGGTGCGCGCGCTGGCCGGCCGCGACGTCAAGGTCGCGCACGGCCTGCGCGAGTCGCTCGACCAGCTCGCCGCGCAGCCGCCGGAGTTCGCCGAGCGGGCGCGGGCCTTCATGGACGGGTTGATCAGCCACTACGTGCTCGACGGCGGGCGGCTGGTGGTGGCGCACGCCGGGCTCAAGGAGGCCTACCACGGCCGCGCCTCCGGCCGGGTGCGGGCCTTCGCGCTGTACGGCGACACCACCGGCGAGACCGACGAGTACGGCCTGCCGGTCCGCTACCCGTGGGCGCAGGAGTACCGCGGCACGGCCATGGTCGTCTACGGTCACACCCCGACCACGCGGCCCGAGTGGGTCAACAACACGATCTGCCTCGACACCGGCTGCGTCTTCGGCGGCAGCCTGACCGCGCTGCGCTACCCGGAGCGGGAGCTGGTCCAGGTGCCCGCCCAGCGGGTCTGGTACGAGCCGGTCAAGCCGCTGGCGGCGCCCGTGCGCGATCCCGAGCTGCTGTCCGTCGACGACGTGCGCGGCACCCGCCACGTCGAGACCAGGTTCGGCGGCCGGGTCAAGGTGCGCGAGGAGAACGCCGCCGCGGCGCTGGAGGTGATGAGCCGGTTCGCGGTGGACCCGCGCTGGCTGATCTACCTGCCGCCGACCATGGCGCCGCCGGAGACGTCCGCGCTCGACGGCTACCTGGAGCACCCGCACGAGGCGTTCGAGGAGTTCGCGGCCGCCGGGGTGGAGCGGGTGGTGTGCGAGGAGAAGCACATGGGCTCGCGGGCCGTGGCGGTGCTCGCCCGGACGCCCGAGGTCGCGGCCGAGCGGTTCGGCGTCGCCGACGGCAGCGCCGGCGCCGTCTACACCCGCACCGGCCGGCCGTTCTTCGCCGACACCGCGCCGCTGGTCGACCGGCTCCGCGCGGCCTGCGAGCCGTTGTGGGACGCGCTCGGCTCGGACTGGGTGGCGCTCGACTGCGAGCTGCTGCCCTGGTCCGCCAAGGCCGGCGAGCTGATCAGGCGCCAGTACGCGTCGGTCGGCGCCGCCGCCCGGGCCGCGCTGCCCCACGCGGTCGCCGCGCTGGAGTCGGCGGCCGGGCGCGGGCTGGACGTGGCGGAGCTGCTCGACCGCACCCGCCGCCGCGCCGGCAACGCCGCGCTGTTCCGCGACGCCTACGCGCGCTACTGCTGGCCGGTCGACGGCCTGGAAGGGGTACGGGTCGCGCCCTTCCAGATCCTGGCCTGCCAGGGCCGGGCCACGGCGCTGGAGCCGCACGCCTGGCACCTGGAGACGCTGTCCGCGCTCACCGCGCCGATCATCACCGGGACCCGGCACGTCTTCGTCACGCTGAACTCGGCCGAGTCGCGGGCCGAGGCCGTCGCCTGGTGGGAGTCGCTGACCGCCGCGGGCGGCGAGGGCATGGTGGTCAAGCCCGCCGCGCACGTGGAGGGGCGGGTGCAGCCGGGCGTCAAGGTCCGGGGCCGCGAGTACCTGCGGATCATCTACGGCCCCGACTACACCGAGTCGCTCGGCGTGCTGCGCAGGCGCTTCCTCGGCAAGAAGCGCTCGCTCGCGCTGCGCGAGCACGCGCTCGGCCTGGAGGCGCTGGCGCGGCTCGCGGACGGCGAGCCGGGCTGGCGGGTGCACGAGCCGGTGTTCGCGGTGCTCGCGCTGGAGTCGGAGCCCGTGGACCCCCGGTTGTGACTGGGGGGAGATCGGGTTAGGGCGAGAAACGGTAATCACGGCGCTGAAGCAGGCGTGCGCGGGTAGTTGCCTCCCCGTCCAGGGGAGGGAACGCATGGCTACCCAGCACACCCGGCAGGAGAACCTCGGCCACGTCATCTTCATCGCCGCGGCGGCGGCGGTCGGCGGTTTCCTGTTCGGCTACGACAGCTCCGTGATCAACGGCGCCGTCGTGGGCATCCAGAACCACTTCCAGGTGGGGAGCGTGGAGATCGGCCTCGTGGTGGCCGTCGCGCTGCTCGGGTCCGCCGTGGGGGCCTGGTTCGGCGGCGGGTTCGCCGACCGGTGGGGACGCACGCGCACGATGCAGATCGCGGCGGTCATCTTCGCCGTCAGCTCCGTCGGCCAGGCGCTGCCCTTCGCCGTCTGGGACCTGACCCTGTGGCGCGCCCTGGCGGGCATCGCGATCGGCATGGCGTCGGTGCTCGGCCCGGCCTACATCGCCGAGGTCGCCCCGCCCGCCTACCGGGGCAGGCTCGGATCGTTCCAGCAGCTCGCCATCGTGCTGGGCATCGCCGCCTCCCAGCTGGTGAACTACGTGTTCGTCCGGCTCGCGGGCGGCGACGTGAACAACGAGCTGTGGGGCCTGCAGTCGTGGCAGTGGATGCTGGGCGCCTGCGTCGTACCGGCCCTGCTCTACCTGCTGTTCGCCTCGTCGATCCCCGAGTCGCCGCGCTACCTGGTCATGGCGGGCCGGCCCAAGGCCGCCAGGAAGGTGCTGGCCGAGGTCGAGGGCGAGCACGCCGACCTGGACGCCCGCGTACGGGAGATCCAGGACGTGCTCAAGTCCGAGCGCCGGCCGACGCTGAGAGACCTGCGCGGCGGGACGCTGGGGCTGCTGCCCATCGTCTGGATCGGCATCGCCCTGTCGGCGTTCCAGCAGCTCGTCGGCATCAACGTGATCTTCTACTACTCGTCCGTGCTGTGGCAGTCGGTGGGCATCGACCAGTCCCAGTCCCTGCTGATCAGCTTCTCCAGCTCGGTCATCAACCTCATCGGCACGTTCATCGCCATCGCCCTGGTCGACAAGATCGGCAGGAAGCCGCTGCTGCTCATGGGCTCGGCCGGCATGGCGCTCTCGCTGGGCACCGCCGCCTGGGCGTTCAGCGCCGCCCGTCCGCTCGACGGCTCGGTCGCGCTGCCCGGCCCGCAGGGGGCGATCGCGCTGGTCGCCGCGAACCTGTTCGTGCTGTTCTTCGCCCTGTCGTGGGGCGTGGTGGTCTGGGTGCTGCTCGGCGAGATGTTCCCCAACCGGATCCGCGCCGCCGCCCTGGGCGTGGCGGCGGCGGCGCAGTGGCTGACCAACTGGGCCATCACCGTGAGCTTCCCGGCGCTGTCGGAGTGGAACCTGCCGCTCACGTACGCGATGTACGCGTTCTTCGCGGTGCTGTCGTTCCTCTTCGTCCTCAAATGGATCAAGGAGACGAAGGGCCGGAGACTGGAGGAGATGGGATAGCCCGTCACCTCCGGAGGCGGCCGCTGACGAACTTGTAGATCAGCACGCAGGCCACGACGAAGAAGACGAACTTCAGCACGCCGAAGCCGCCCGAGAACAGCACCAGCGCCATCAGCGCGACCGCGATCGGCACGATCGGCCCGGGGCCCCGGTGGCGGCGGTGGTGCATCGGCCCCCGCCCGTGGAGCCGCGCCTGGTGGCGGACCGCCCGCATCTGCTTGCGGTGCGCCCGCATCGCCTCCTGCCACGAGCCCAGGTCCTGACCGGGCAAGGGCATCGGACCGGGGAGGGGCGGCAGGCCCGGGAAGGGCGCGGGCCCGGCCCCGGGCATCGGGCCGTGGCCGGGCAGGTCGGCCGTGACGCGGGTCAGGTCACGGACGGTGCGGGCGGCCAGCGCCTGGTCGAGCCGCTCGTCGAGCTCCTCATGGGTGAGACGGCCCTGGGCGAAGTGCTCGCGCAGGGCGGCCATGGTCTGTTCGCGCTCGGCGTCGCCGACGCGGAGGTCGTCACGATCCATCACGGATGCCTCGTTCTCGCCGGGCCGGGTCATCGCTTCACTCCTCGTCCGGGTCGCCGTCGGCCAGGATCTGGTAGAGCTTGCGCCGGGTCTCAACCAGAGTCTTACGCGCTTCGCGGATCTGCGCGTCACTTCCGGTCTGAAGAATCTGCATCATCGCGAAGGCGGACTGCCGCGCGGTGTCCCACAGGTCGGCCGTGCTGTCGTCGATGTCGGGGCGCATCTCGTCCCACGGGGCCCGCACCTCGTCGGCGTGCGCCTCGATGTAGGCCCGGCCCTCCTCGGTGAGTCGGAAGGTCTTGCGGCCCTCGTTCTCCTCCGCGACGATCAGCCCTTCGTCGGTGAGCTGCTGCAACGCCGGGTAGACGGCGCCGGGGCTGGGCTTCCAGCCGCCCTCGCTGCGCGCGGCGATCTCCTGGATGATCTGGTAGCCGTTGCGCGGCTCCTCCGACAGCAGCGCGAGGATCGCGGCGCGCACGTCGCCGCGCTTGGCCTTGCGCGCCCTGCCGCCCCAGCCGCGGTGGCCGCCGCCGAACGGCCCGCCAGGACCGAACGGCCCGCCGGGCCCCCACGGGCCGCGGCCGAAGTCGAACGGGAACGGTCCGGGGCCGCGGCGCCCGCGGTGCCGGCGCTCGTGCCGGTGTTCGTGGCTCTCGTGGCTCTCGTGGTGTCGCGGGGGGTCCTGCTCGAACGCCTCGGCCACGGCCTTGACGGTGTCACGCAGGGCCCTCTTCAGCTCGCGCGCGTCGGGCCACTGGCCTCCCGCGGCGTGTGCGGACGTCATCGCGTACTCCTCTCGAAGGCTCTCGATGCTTCTACGATATATCGACACTATGTCGCTGACAACGAATCCGGGCAAGTGACTCAGATCACCAAGAACTTGGGAAGGAGCGGGAACAGGACCGCAGGGCCCGTCGTTGTTCCCATCAGACGAGGTCGTTCCGCGTCGGCAGGGCTGGGGGGTGCTGTCGCCGATGGATACGGCCTCGTCTGCATTTCCGGAACGTTCCGGGACCGGAACGTCCGAGACGGGACCGTTCCCGGGGGTCCGCAACCCTGTCCCGGGCGGCCGGAGCGGACGCGGGCCCGGGGCGCTAGCATCCCGATCATGATGGGGCACACGCACGCGCTGACGGGGGCCATCGCCTGGCTGGGGCTCGCACCGCCACTGGCCGCGCTGCCTTTGCTGAACGAGTCGTCCCGGTTCATCGAGACCGGCATCATGGCCACCGCGCTGACCCCCGCCGAGCTCATCGCCGGCGCGATCATCTGCGCGGGCGCCGCCATGCTGCCCGACCTCGACCATCCCAGCGCCACCATCGCGCAGACCTTCGGCCCCGTCACCTGGCTGCTCAGCAAGGCCGTGTCGTGGCTGGCCGGCGGACACCGGGGCGCCACCCACTCGCTGGCCTTCGCGGTCGCGAGCGGGCTGGGCGCCCACTGGCTGGCCGCCTCCTACCCGATCGGCCGCGACATCATGGTCGTGCTGCTGATCGGGCTGGCCTTACGCGCGATCGGCATCGGCATCCCCGGCAAGAAGGTCGCCTCCGCCATGGTCGACATCTGCATGACGGCCGGGCTCTTCGCCGTCTTCCTGTCGCTGGGGGTCGGGTACGCCTGGCTCGGGCTGGCCGTGGGCATCGGCTCCCTGGTGCACGTGGTGGGCGACTGCATGACCGAGCGGGGGTGCCCGGTGCTCTGGCCGCTGTCGGTCAAGTTCGTGCTGCCGTGGAAGATCGGCATCAAGACCGGCAAGAAGTTCGAGCAGAAGATCCTCGCCCCCGTGCTCTCCGTCGCCATCGTCGGCCTGCTCTTCTGGCGGCTCGCCCCGCTTTAACTTGATGTCGAGATACTTTTCGAGATATCTTGATGTCGAGACTTTCCGCCGCGGGTGACTTAGGCACACCTAACGTGAAGAACGCTTCGGTGGTGCGGCAGGATTCTTACTGAGCAACCGTCAATGGAGGAGGCGAATCACCGTGTCCGCGAACAGCTTCGGCAGCCGTGACACGCTGCGCGTCGGCGACGCGTCATATGAGATTTTCCGGGTGGACGCCGTCGAAGGCGCTGCACGCCTCCCGTACAGCCTGAAAATCCTCCTGGAGAACCTCCTCCGCACCGAGGACGGCGCCAACATCACCGCCGACCACATCCGTGCCCTCGGCGGCTGGGACCCGAACGCCAAGCCGAGCGTGGAGATCCAGTTCACCCCCGGCCGCGTCATCATGCAGGACTTCACCGGCGTGCCCTGCGTCGTCGACCTCGCCACCATGCGCGAGGCGGTGCGCGACCTCGGCGGCGACCCGGCCCGCATCAACCCGCTGGCCCCGGCCGAGATGGTCATCGACCACTCGGTCATCGTCGACTACTTCGGCCACCCCGACGCCTTCCAGCGCAACGTCCAGCGCGAGTACGAACGCAACGGCGAGCGCTACCAGTTCCTGCGCTGGGGCCAGACGGCCTTCGACGAGTTCAAGGTCGTCCCGCCCGGCACCGGGATCGTCCACCAGGTCAACATCGAGCACCTCGCCCGCGTGGTGATGACCCGCGACGGGCGGGCCTACCCCGACACCTGCGTCGGCACCGACTCCCACACCACGATGGAGAACGGCATCGGCGTGCTCGGCTGGGGCGTCGGCGGCATCGAGGCCGAGGCCGCGATGCTCGGCCAGCCGATCTCCATGCTCATCCCGCGCGTGGTCGGCTTCAAGCTCAGCGGCAAGCTGCCCGCCGGCGCCACCGCCACCGACCTGGTGCTCACCATCACCGAGATCCTGCGCAAGCACGGCGTCGTCGGCAAGTTCGTGGAGTTCTACGGCGAGGGCGTCTCGTCCGTGCCGGTCGCCGACCGGGCCACGATCGGCAACATGAGCCCCGAGTTCGGCTCCACCTGCGCCATCTTCCCGATCGACGGTCAGACCGTCGACTACCTCAGGCTCACCGGCCGCTCCGAGGAGCAGATCGCGCTCGTCGAGGCCTACGCCAAGGCCCAGGGCCTCTGGCTCGACCCGTCGGGCCCCGAGCCGGAGTTCTCCGAGTACATCGAGCTCGACCTCGGCACCGTCGTGCCGTCCATCGCCGGCCCCAAGCGCCCGCAGGACCGCATCGCGCTCTCCGACGCCAAGCAGGCCTGGCGCGCCGCCGTCAAGGACTACGCCGCGAGCATCCTGGGCCCGGCCGACGAGGCGTCCGCCGAGTCGTTCCCCGCCTCCGACTCCCCGGCGGTCAGCCGCGACGGCAACGGCGACCAGCCCCACTCCACCCAGCTGGAGCGCGATCGGCCGCACACCAAGGTGCCGGTCACGCTCGCCGACGGCACCTCGTTCGAGATCGACCACGGCATCGTGGCCATCGCCGCCATCACCTCCTGCACCAACACCTCCAACCCGTACGTGATGCTCGGCGCGGCCCTGCTGGCCCGCAACGCCGTCGACAAGGGCCTGACCCGCAAGCCGTGGGTCAAGACCTCGCTGGCGCCCGGCTCGCAGGTCGTCACCGGCTACTTCGAGCGCTCCGGCCTCCAGCCGTACCTCGACAAGATCGGCTTCAACCTGGTCGGCTACGGCTGCACCACCTGCATCGGCAACTCCGGCCCGCTGCCGGAGGAGATCTCCCAGGCGGTGCAGGACAACGACCTCGCGGTCACCGCCGTGCTGTCGGGCAACCGCAACTTCGAGGGCCGCATCAACCCCGACGTCAAGATGAACTACCTGGCCTCGCCGCCCCTCGTGGTCGCCTACGCGCTGGCCGGCACCATGGACATCGACCTCGACAACGAGCCGCTCGGCACCGGCTCCGACGGGCAGCCCGTCTACCTGCGCGACATCTGGCCGGCTCCCGACGAGATCGCCGAGGTGGTCCACTCCTCCATCGGGCGGGAGATGTTCGAGCGCGACTACGCCGACGTGTTCGAGGGCGACGACCACTGGAAGTCGCTGTCGGTCCCGACCGGCGACACCTTCGCCTGGGACCCGGGCTCGACCTACGTGCGCAAGCCTCCGTACTTCGACGGCATGCCGCGCGACCCCGAGCCCGTCGCCGACATCTCCGGCGCCCGCGTGCTGGTCAAGGTCGGCGACTCGGTCACCACCGACCACATCTCGCCGGCCGGCTCCATCAAGGTCGGCACCCCTGCCGCCGAGTACCTGCGCGAGCACGGGGTCGAGGTCAAGGACTTCAACTCCTACGGGTCGCGGCGCGGCAACCACGAGGTGATGATCCGCGGCACGTTCGCCAACATCCGGCTGCGCAACCAGATCGCGCCCGGCACCGAGGGCGGCTACACCCGCGACTTCACCCAGCCGGACGCGCCGGTGTCGTTCATCTACGACGCCTCGGTCAACTACGCCGCCCAGGGCACCCCGCTGGTCGTGCTGGCGGGCAAGGAGTACGGCTCCGGCTCCTCGCGCGACTGGGCCGCCAAGGGCACCGCGCTGCTGGGCGTCCGCGCCGTCATCGCCGAGTCCTACGAGCGCATCCACCGCTCCAACCTGATCGGCATGGGCGTGCTGCCGCTGCAGTTCCCGGAGGGTCAGACGGCCGACTCGCTGGGCCTGACCGGCGAGGAGACGTTCGACATCACCGGGGTCGAGGCGCTCAACGAGGGCTCCATCCCCGGCACCGTCCACGTCAGGGCCGGTGACGTCGAGTTCGACGCGGTCGTGCGCATCGACACGCCCGGCGAGGCCGACTACTACCGGCACGGCGGCATCATGCAGTACGTG
>NZ_JAPNNL010000226.1 GCF_027620315.1 Nonomuraea corallina
CCCACGCGACCGGCCGTCGCGGCCGGAGCTCCGGGCCTGAAGACCGTCGCGGTCAGGACCGTCGGTCTCGATGGCTCAGCCGCCGTTCAGCGTGCGGCGGGCCGCCAGCGCCGCGCCGATGCGCTGGAGCTGGGCCGGCTCCATCGGGTCCAGCCCGGTCAGGGCGACGGCCCGGCGCAGCCGGTAGTCCACGGTGTTCGGGTGGACGTGCAGGCGCTCGGCCGTGCGCCGCCGGTCCAGGCCGGTCTCCAGGTACGCCTTGAGCGTGCGCAGCAGGTCGGGGTTGCCGAGCAGCGGATCGAGCAGCCCGGCCAGCCCGGCCAGCGCCTCGCTCGGCCTGGTCAGCTGGTACTCCAGCAGCACGTCGGAAAGCCGGTACGCGCCGGGCGGCCGCCCCAGGGAGCGCACCACGTCCAGCACCTCCTCGGCCAGCTTGGCGGCGCCGGGCACGCGGGCCGGCTCGGCGGGTTCGGCCGCGGCCCACACCGGGACGCCCGCGGCGCGGCCCGCCGCCGTCACCAGTTCGCCGGCCCGGCACCACCAGGGCTCGTTGACGGTCAGCGGCACGAGCACCAGCCCGCCGGTGCTGTCGAGCGCCGACAGCACCTGCTCCGCGGCGTGCCGCTGCCACGCCGCCCGGAACCGGTGCAGCTTGCGCCGCCCGGCGAACGGCCCTCCCTGCGCGCCGGCGGCCTCGTCCGGATGCTCGCCGAGCGCGGTGGCCACCACCAGGTAGCGGGGCGCGAGCCGGACCCCCGCCAGCGCCTCGCGGTCACCGGCGAGCAGGGCCGAGACCGTCGCGTGCATGGCGTGCTGCTCCTGGCTGAGCATCACCTCGCGCTCCTCCAGGTACGCGGCGCACACAGCGGAGGTCACGGCGCCGGTGTAGCTCAGGATGAGCCGGTTGGCGGCCAGCACGTCGTCGAGGTCGCCCGGCCCGGCGTGCGCGAACAGGCTCTCCCACACCTTCGTCACCCCGAGCTGGTACGCGGCCAGCAACGCGTCGAGCGGCACCCCCTCCTGGGCGCGGCGGGCGGCCGACGCCCGCAGCGGCGCCAGCTCCTCGTGGGTGGGCGCGCGCCGCTCGCGGAACACCCCGCTGATCACCCGCAGGTTGTGCTCGGTGATGCTGGTGATGTCGCCGTCGAGCTCCTCTCTGGGCAGCCGCCGGTAGAGCGGGATCTCGTCGGCGAAGTCGCCGACGAGCCGCCGTGCGAGGCGGACGAGCGGCCGCTCCAGCAGCTCGTGCACGCACACGCCGCCCAGCGTGAGCGGCCGCGGCGTATCTTCCGACACGGTCAGACCTTGTCAAACACCCCGTCGGAAGACAAGGGCCCCTGCGCCGGCCGGTATCGTCCGCGCCGAGGAGCCCGGCGCGCCGTACGGCCCCCGCGTGGCCCTTCCCGGACCCACGGGGTGCCGCGACGACGGTCAGACGGAGAGGATCTTCCGCAGGAAGCGCCCGGTGTGGCTCTCCTCCACCTGGGCCACCTCCTCGGGCGTGCCCGCCGCCACCAGGGTGCCGCCACGCGAGCCGCCCTCGGGGCCCATGTCGATGACCCAGTCGGCCGTCTTGATGACGTCCAGGTTGTGCTCGATGACGATGACCGTGTTGCCGCCGTCGACCAACCGGCCGAGGACGCCCAGCAGCCGCCGGATGTCCTCGAAGTGCAGGCCGGTGGTCGGCTCGTCCAGGACGTAGACGGTCCGCCCGGTCTGGCGCCGCTGCAGCTCGGAGGCGAGCTTGACGCGCTGCGCCTCGCCGCCGGACAGCGTGGTGGCGGGCTGGCCGAGCCGTACGTAGCCCAGGCCGACGTCGTTGAGCGTCTGCAGGTGGCGCTTGATCGCCGGGATGGCGTCGAAGAAGGCGAGCGCCTCCTCGATCGGCATGTCGAGCACCTCGGCGATGGTCTTGCCCTTGTAGTGGACCTCCAGCGTCTCGCGGTTGTAGCGGGCGCCGTGGCACACCTCGCACGGGACGTAGACGTCGGGCAGGAAGTTCATCTCGATCTTGATCGTGCCGTCGCCGGAGCACGCCTCGCAGCGTCCGCCCTTGACGTTGAAGCTGAACCTGCCCGGCTGGTAGCCGCGCACCTTGGCCTCGGCGGTGGCGGCGAACAGCTTGCGGATGTGGTCGAACACGCCGGTGTAGGTGGCCGGGTTGGACCGGGGGGTGCGGCCGATCGGCGACTGGTCGACGTGCACGACCTTGTCCGCCTGGTCCATGCCGTTGATCCGGGAGTGGCGGCCGGGCACGGTGCGCGCGCCGTTGAGCTCCTTGGCCAGCGAGTTGTAGAGGATGTCGTTGACCAGCGTGGACTTGCCGGACCCGGACACGCCGGTGACGGCGGTGAACACGCCGAGCGGGAAGTCGATGTCGACGCCCTTGAGGTTGTGCTCGCGGGCGCCCTTGACGGTGATCTGCCGCTTCTTGTCGCGCTTGCGCCGGCCGGCCGGCACCGGGATGCTCCTGCGGCCCGACAGGTACTGGCCGGTGATGGACTCCTCGCTGGTCAGCAGGTCCTGCACGGTGCCGGAGACGACGACCTGGCCGCCGTGCTCGCCCGCGCCGGGGCCGATGTCGACCACCCAGTCGGCGGCGGCGATGGTGTCCTCGTCGTGCTCGACCACGATCAGGGTGTTGCCCATGTCGCGCAGCCTGATCAGGGTGTCGAGCAGGCGCATGTTGTCGCGCTGGTGCAGGCCGATGGACGGCTCGTCGAGCACGTACAGGACGCCGACGAGGCCGGAGCCGATCTGGGTGGCGAGCCGGATGCGCTGCGCCTCGCCGCCCGCCAGGGTGGCGGCGGCGCGGTCCATGGTGAGGTAGTCGAGGCCGACGTCGAGCAGGAAGCCCATGCGGGCGTTGATCTCCTTGACCACCCGCTCGGCGATGTGCATGTCGCGGTCGGACAGCTTGAGCCCGGCCAGGAACTTGGCGCACTCGCCGATCGACATGGACGAGACCTCGGCGATCGACTTGCCGGCGACGGTCACGGCGAGCGTGACCGGCTTGAGCCTGGCGCCCTTGCAGGCGGGGCAGGGCACCTCGCGCATGTAACCCTCGAACCGTTCGCGGGTCGAGTCGCTCTCCGCCTCCGCGTGCCGGCGCTGCACCCAGGGGATGACGCCCTCGTAGGCGGTGTAGTAGGCGCGCTGGCGGCCGTAGCGGTTGCTGTAGCGGACGTGGACCTGCTCGTCGTGGCCGAACAGCAGCGACTTCTGCGCCTTCTTGGAGAGCTTCTCCCACGGGGTGTCGGGGGTGAAGCCCATGGCGTTGCCCAGCGCCTCGACCAGGCGGCCGAAGTATTCGCTGGCGTGGCCGCCGGTCCACGGGTGCAGGGCGCCCTCGCGAAGCGTGCGCTCGGGGTCGGGGACGACCAGGTCGGGGTCGACCTCCATCTTGGTGCCGAGGCCGGTGCACTCGGGGCAGGCGCCGAACGGCGAGTTGAAGGAGAACGAGCGCGGCTCCAGCTCCTCGAACGACAGGTCGTCGTACGGGCAGTAGAGGTGTTCGGAGTAGAACCGCTCGCGGCCGGGGTCGTCCTCGGGCAGGTCGACGAAGTCGAGCGTGATGGTGCCGCCGGACAGCTGCAGCGCGGTCTCGACCGAGTCGTTGAGCCTGCGCCGCGACGACTCCTTGACCGACAGGCGGTCGACGATGACCTCGATGTCGTGCTTCTCGTACTTCTTCAGCGTCGGCGGCTCCTCCAGCCGCACGACGGTGCCGTCGACGCGGGCCCGGGCGAAGCCCTTGGTCTGCAGCTCGCGGAAGAGCTCGGCGTACTCGCCCTTGCGGCCGCGGACGACCGGGGCGAGCACCTGGAACCGGGTGCCCTCCTCCAGGTCCATCACCCGGTCGACGATCTGCTGCGGCGTCTGGCGGGCGATCGGCCGCGAGCAGGCCGGGCAGTGCGGCTTGCCGACGCGCGCCCACAGCAGCCGCAGGTAGTCGTAGACCTCGGTGATCGTGCCCACCGTGGACCGCGGGTTCTTGCTCGTCGACTTCTGGTCGATGGAGACCGCGGGAGACAGGCCTTCGATGAAGTCGACATCGGGTTTGTCCATCTGGCCGAGGAACTGGCGGGCGTAGGCCGACAACGACTCGACGTAACGCCGCTGCCCCTCGGCGAAGATCGTGTCGAACGCGAGGCTGGACTTGCCCGAGCCGGAGAGCCCGGTGAAAACGATCAGAGAGTCTCGCGGCAGGTCAAGCGAGACGTCTTTGAGATTGTGCTCTCGTGCCCCACGCACGATCAGGCGGTCTGCCACGGTGATCCCGGAAGTCGAAAGGCGGATAGGTCCACGGGGGATGGTAGACGGGGACTCCGACAGTTTCGTTGAGCCGATCCCGGCCGGCCGATGCCGCCCGCCGGGATTCCGTCCCTATCAGGTTACGGCCTTCATGAAGCGGGCAGGGGGCCTTCCGTTGTCAACTCGATGACCTGCGCTTTTATGCCCGCGAGCTGCTCCGAACCCCACCATGATGAAATTTCAGGACATGACTGTGCTTGCTGCCGTGCAGCGCGAACTGGCCGACGAAACGGCCCGTCTCCTGGCCACCGCCGCCTCTCTCACCGACGCCGACGTCCGGGCCCCATCCTTACTCCCCGGATGGACCCGCGGCCACGTCCTGGCCCACCTCGCCAGGAACGCCGACAGCCACGTCAACCTGCTCACCTGGGCCAGGACGGGCATGCGTACCCCGCAGTACCCCAGTCAGGAGGACCGCGAGGCCGGGATCGAGGCGGGAGCCGGCCGTCCGGCGGCCGAGCACGTGGTGGACCTGCGCGACAGCGCCGCCCGCCTGGATCGCGCGGTCCGCACCCTGCCCGAGGAGGCCTGGCGCTCACCGGTCGGCGGCCTGCGCCCGCCGTACCATCCCGCCTGGTACTGCCTGGTCAGACGGCTGCGCGAGGTCGGCGTGCACCACGTGGACCTGAACGCGGGCTACGGGCCCGCCGACTGGCCGGAGAGCTTCGTGTCCAGGGAGCTGAAGACCTGCCTGCTCATGTGGCCGTACGAGCAGAGCACGATCAGCGGGGCCAGGTTCGTCTCCGCGGCGGGCGAGCCGCTGGACGAGTGGTCCGGCCTCGGCGACGGGCCCGTGGTGGAGGGAGTGCCCGCCGACATGCTGGCATGGCTCACCGGAAGGTCCTCAGGCGATGGCGTTAGGGTGGTGCCCAAGGGGGAGCCGGTCCCGCCGCCACCGCCGTGGCTGACCGGCACCGCCCCCGCTGACCTGCCCGCGACGCCCCCGGAGGACTACTGATGACCTACACCGGCGACGTCCAGGTCGGCGGCCCCGCCGACGTGCGGGAGCTGACCGACCTGAGCATCTCCAAACTCGCCGTCGGCCCCTACGACAACAACGCCTACCTGCTGCGCTGCCGGGCGACGGGAGAGGGCCTGCTCATCGACGCGGCCGCGGAGCCCGACCGGTTGCTCGCCCTGATGGCCGACGCGCCGGTCAGCACGATCGTCACCACCCATCAGCACGGCGACCACTGGCAGGCGCTGGAGCAGGTGACCAAGGTGACCGGCGCCCAGGTGGTGGCGCATCCGCTGGACGCGCCCGCCCTGCCCGTGCCGGTGAACCGCACGGTCGAGCACGGCGACCGGATCTCGGTCGGCGAGGTCACGCTCGACGTCATCCACCTGCGCGGTCACACCCCGGGCTCGATCGCCCTGCTGTACGACGACGGCGCCGGCGACGTGCACGTGTTCACCGGCGACTCGCTGTTCCCCGGAGGCGTGGGCAACACCTGGAAGGACCCGGAGCGGTTCGCCCAGCTCTACGCCGACGTGGTGGAGCGGATCTTCGACCGGCTCCCGGACCAGACGTGGGTCTACCCGGGTCATGGCAAGGACACGACCGTGGGCGCCGAACGCCCGTCACTGCCGGAGTGGAAGGCCCGCGGCTGGTAGGTCACGGCCGGTAGGTCACCGCTGATAGGTCAACGGCGCGACAGGACGCGCACGATCCGCTCTGCCGCGCGGGCGGGCTCGTCGGCCTGGCCCACGAGCTCGCCCCACGACCACCGGTAGAAGCAGCCGCCGGCCACCGGCACGCAGTCGACGGTCTCGGCGAGCATCACCGTGCCGGGGTCACTGATCGACGCGGGTGGCCTCGCGCCGGAGCTCGCGCTTGTAGAACAGCATGCGCAGCGGGATCGCCGCGACCAGGGCGATCTGCATGGCCGCGCCGATCTTGATCGGCATGTCGCCGCCCTCGGGCCAGGCGACCCAGAAGGTCAGGAACGCCACGTTCACCATGATCCAGGCGAGCACCACCGCCGCGAGCTGCCCCTTGGGCTTGGGGTACTCGATGCGGCTGACCATCAGCCAGGCGACGCCGAGCACTCCGAGCAGCGCCCACACGCTGGGCTCGAACAGCAGGACGATGGAGATCACGGTCATCGCGCCCATCGGGATGGGCAGCCCCATGAAGTCGCCGCTCTTGGTCTTGACGCAGGCGAACCGCGCCAGCCTGACCACACCGGCGACGAGCACCGCCGCGGCGGCGGTGACCACGGCGGCGAACGGCACCTGCGAGGTGAACCCGCCCCAGATCACGACCATGAACGCGGGCGCGAAGCCGAAGCTGATCACGTCGGCGAGGTTGTCGAGCTCGGCCCCCATCGCGGAGGCGCGGAAGCGCCGGGCCACCAGGCCGTCGAACAGGTCGCAGGTGGCGCCGATGAGGAGCAGCACCACGGCGGTCGCGAAGTAGCTCGGGGCGGGCGTGAAGTCACCGTCGGTGCGCAGCGCGTTGATGGCCGAGGCGGCCAGCACGCACACCGCGAGGAAGCCACAGAGCGCGTTGCCGAGCGACAACGAGTCCGCGGCGGACAGACGGAACGCCTTGCCGACGGGGCCGCGAGGTTCCTCCTCCTCAGCCGCCTGCCAGCCACCGGCGTCAGCCGTGGTCAATTCTGGTCACCCCCGCAACCGTCTTCTCACCCACGGACACCGCGGAGGAGATTCCTTCGGGAAGATAGACGTCGACCCTGGAACCGAACCGGATGAGCCCGATGCGCTCACCCTGGGCGACCTTCGCCCCGGCGGTCAGGTACGGCACGATCCTGCGCGCCACCGCGCCCGCGATCTGCACCATCTCGACGTCACCGAGCGTGGTCGCGAAATGCCACACCACGCGCTCGTTCTGGTCGCTGTCCTTGTTGAAAGCCGGCAGGAACCCACCCGCCACATGCTGCACGGAGGTGACATTTCCCGCAAGAGGTGCACGGTTGACGTGGACGTTCAGCGGGCTCATGAAGATCGCCACGCGGGTACGGCCGTCGGGCCACGGGTCGACGCTCTGGACGACGCCGTCGGCCGGTGACAGGATCCGCCCCTCGCCGAGCGTGCGGTCGGGATCGCGGAAGAACCAGAGCATCGCGCCGGTGAGGGCGCTCAGCGGCACTGCCGCGAGCGCCCACCGACGGTCCCGTCGCGTCAGCAGCGCGGTGGCGGCCGCCGTGGTCGCCGTCGGGAGGAGCCACGGGGAGACCCCGCGTGCGAGCCTGAACGGGCTCGACTTAGCAGAATCGTCTGACACGTACAACCTTTGGTGGTGACTGAACGGAGCGCTTTTGCCGTGATGGTACAGAACCCGCAACTATGACACGACAACGGCTACCCAAGCAAAGCGCCTCGAAAGCCGTTTAGCTAGACCTGCTCCGAGGCAGGTTCCACACTCTTGCGCGTGTCCAGGCGGGCCTTGATCAGGCTGGCCACGGTGGTGATCACCATCGTGGAGCCGATGATGGTGAGGGACACCCAGATGGGGATGTGAGGCGCCCAGGAGACTCCACTGGAGTGCAGAGCTTCCATAACCAGCTTAACCCCGATGAAACCGAGGATGAACGCGAGCCCGTAGCTGATGTAGACGAGCTTCTGGAGCAGACCGCCCAGCAGGAAGTAGAGCTGACGCAGTCCCATCAGCGCGAACGCGTTGGCGGTGAAGACGATGAACGGGTCGGTGGTGAGCCCGAAAATCGCCGGAATCGAGTCGAGTGCGAACAGCAGGTCGGTGCTGCCGATCGCGATCATGACGATCAGCATGGGAGTGACCATGCGCTTGCCGTCGATCTTCACCGAGATCTTGGAGCCGACGTAGCCCTCGGTGGTGGGCAGGGTCCGGCGCACCCAGCGGAGCAGGAGGTTCTCGTTGACCTCCTCGGCCTCGCCCTTGACGTGCTGGCGGATGATGTTGACCGCCGTGTAGATCAGGAAGGCGCCGAAGACGTAGAACAGCCAGCCGAACCGCTCCAGCGCGGCGGCGCCGAGCGCGATGAAGATGCCGCGCATGACCAGCGCGAGCAGGATGCCGACGAGCAGCACCTTGTGCTGGTAGGCCCTCGGCACCGCGAACCGGCTCATGATGATGAAGAAGACGAACAGGTTGTCGACGCTCAGGCTGTACTCGGTGATGTAGCCGGCGAAGAACTCTCCCGCCTTCACCGGCCCCGAGGTGACCCAGAGGATCACGCCGAAGATCACGGCCAGGGCCACGTAGAAGCTGACCCAGGCGCCGGCCTGACGCATGGAGAACTCGCGGGCCTCACCGCGGTCGACGATCCACAGGTCGACGGCGAGGACCAGCAGCAGTCCGCCGATCACGACGATCCATGCCCACAAAGGTTCGGTCACGTTGCAATACCTCCGGCACGCAGGGCTGACTGCCGGAGGTCTCTCCCGCCCGCCTCGAACCGCGGACCGGCAGCCCCGGGGGCCCCATGGATCGGGGCTGACCGTGATGACGAGGCTGCCGCGAAGGGATACTCCCCTCCCCAACCCACGCAGTATACGAGAACCCCTCCGAAGATTGTCCGCACCCGACGATCAGGACCTGGCGTAGGCGGCGAGCGCGCTTCGCACCGCTTCGTCCTCTCCGGGCAGCTCGGCGCCCCGGCGGGCCGCCGCTGCCCCCCACCGCTCCGCCTCACCGGGGTCGGCGACCAGTTTCCGTACGGCGGCGCGCAGCGCGGCCGGGTCACCGTAGGGCACGAGGATCCCGGCGTCGCCGACGAGACCGGGCACGCCGCCGACGGCGGTGGCGATCACGGGCGTGCCGGCCTTGAGCGTCTCGCTGACGCTGAGCGGCAGCCCTTCCCACCGGCTGGCCCAGACCGCGACGGTGGCGGCGGCGAGCAGGTCGGGCACGTCGTCCCGGTGGCCGAGCAGCACCACGGGCAGCCGCTCGGCGGCGATCCGGCGCGCCAGCTCGCCCCTCAGCGGCCCCTCCCCCGCGATCGCGAACAGCGGCGCAGGACTCTCCCACGGCCCGGCGGCGGCGTCGAGCAGCGTCTCCAGGCCCTTCTGCTGAGCGAGCCTGGCGACCGTGAGCACCAGCGGCCGGTCCCCGGCCCCCAGATCGGCCCGCACCTCCCCGGGCGTCCGCCGGGCCTGCCGCAGCGGCGGCGCGGGCACCACGGCCGGCCGGACGTCCCGCGCCCCCAGCGCGCCCATCCGCTCCCCCAGGTCGGGCGAGACGACCAGCACCCGGTCCGCCCGCCGGGCCACGATCCGCTCCAGCACCCCGTACACGGCCCCGACGAACCCCCCGGCGGTGAGCGCGTTGTGCAGCGTCACCACGAGCAGCGGCCGCTCCCCCGTCCCGGGCCGGCCCGGATCACCCGGGGAGCGCCGCGGCCTGGCGAGGGCGGCCAGGGCGCCGGCCCGCAGGCCGTGGGCGTGCACGACGTCGGCGCCGCGGATCGCCCGCCGGACCGACAGCACCGCGCGCGGGTCGTTGACCGGATGCGGCCGGTCGGACACGGGGACCTCGACGAACCGGGCCCCGGCCTCGCGGAACCCGAACTGCTCCTCGACCTCCCGCGGCCCGGCGACCACCACCCGGTGACCGCGCCGCGCCAGCCCGGCGGCCAGCATGTGCACGTGCCGCCCGGTGCCTCCGGTGGTGGTGCCCACCACGTAAGCCACTCGCACCCGAACCCCTCTCACCCGAACCGACACCGCGACACCACCACGACCGACACCAGGACCGACACCTCGCCCCGCATCGGGACCGGCACCTCGACCGGCACCCGCCGCCTCCTCAGCCGCCGGGCGGCCGTCTGCCGAGGACGCCTGCCACCGCCCTGGCGTCGTCCCTGTCGACCAGCGTCACCACGCCGCCGCCCACCGCCAGCGCCGCCACGGCGGCCAGCAGCGTGACGCCCACGTTCGCCCACACCCCCTCGGCCCCGAGCCACGAGGCCGCCCACGCCCCCGCCAGGAACCCGGCCACGCCCCCCGCGACGGCCGCGGCCAGCCCCCGCCCGCGCCCTGCCACCGCCG
>NZ_JAPNNL010000227.1 GCF_027620315.1 Nonomuraea corallina
CGAGCGGCACGACATCGAAGCGTCGGAGGTCGTGGCGTTCGGTGACATGCCGAACGACCTGCCCATGCTCGCCTGGGCAGGCACCTCCTACGCGGTGGCCAACGCGCACCCCGGCGTGCTGGCCGCGGTCGACCACGTCACCGCGGCCAACGACGACGACGGCGTCGCGCTGGTGCTGGAGAAGCTCTACAGGTAGGGGCCGGAGCCGCCCGGCGGGCGGTGGGGCTCGTCGGGCCGCCCTCCGGGCAGCGCCCTGCGCATCTGCTCCAGCTGGGCGCGGGCCGCCATCTGCTGGGCGAACAGCGTCGTCTGGATGCCGTGGAACAGCCCTTCGAGCCAGCCCACCAGCTGCGCGTGCGCCACCCTCAGCTCGGCGTCGCTGGGCGGGGCGCCGGTGTCCTCGGTGAAGGGCAGCGACAGCCGCTCCAGCTCCTCCACCAGCTCGGGCGCCAGCCCGTCCTCAAGCTCCTTGATGGAGGACTGGTGGATGTCCTTCAGCCGCTTGCGGCTGGCCTCGTCCAGAGGGGCGGCCCTGACCTCTTCCAGCAACTGACGGATCATGCTGCCGATGCGCATCACTTTCGCAGGCTGCTCGACCAGGCCGGCGACAGAGCGCTCGTCCTCGCCGTTATGACCCTGACCCTGGAAGTCGGGGCCCACCACCACGATGTGAGGGGAGTTGTTGTCCTCAGCATTCATAAGTCTCACCGTACTAGCAGGATCTTCCCGACGTGACTTCCGGAATCCACCATACGGTGAGCCTCGGCCGCGTCGGACATCGGCAGCTCGGCGAACACCACCGGCCGCACCGCGCCCCCCTCGACCAGCGGCCAGACGTTCTCCACGACGCTGCGGACGATCGCGCCCTTCTCGTCCACCGGCCGGGCCCGCAGCGTGGTGCCGTGCACCGAGGCCCTCTTGGCGAGCAGCACGCCCAGGTCCAGCTCGGTCTTGCGGCCGCCCTGCATGCCGATGACCAGGAGCCGCCCGCCGGTCCGGAGCGCCCGCAGGTTGCCGGCCAGGTAGGCGGCGCCCATGATGTCGAGGATCACGTCGGCCTTGACGCTCTCAGCGAAATTCTCCTCGCGGTAGTTCACGTACGCGTCGGCGCCCAGCTCCTTGACCCGCTCGCCCTTGTCGGAAGAGCCGACCGTGACCACCACGTTCGCCCCGAACGCCTTGGCGAGCTGCACCGCGAACGTGCCGATGCCGCTCGCGCCGCCGTGCACCAGCAAGGTCTCGCCCTTGCGCAGCCGGCCCAGCATGAACACGTTGGACCAGACCGTGCACGCCACCTCGGGCAGCCCGGCGGCCTCCTCCAGCCGGACGCCCCGCGGCACCGGCATCACCTGCTGCCACGGCACCGCCACCCGCTCGGCGTAGCCGCCGCCGGCCAGGAGCGCGCACACCTCGTCGCCCACCGCGAACTGCTCGACCCCGTCGCCGACCTCCGCCACCACGCCGGAGACCTCCAGCCCCGGGTAGGGAGAGGCGCCCGGCGGCGGCTGGTAGTTGCCCTGGCGCTGCAGGACGTCCGCCCGGTTGACCGCCGAGGCGGCCACCTCGACCAGCACCTCGCCCCGCTCGGGACGGGGGTCGGGAACCTCGCGCCACTCCAGCACCTCTGGCCCGCCGCTGCGGGTGATCTCGATGGCTCGCATGCGCACCACCGTAACGGGGCAGAGAAGTTGTGGGTTGCCGGCGTTCCCCGCAGCGCTTGGCGTTAATCTGCAAGATATTTGCTGCCCCTTTAGACCCACCCGAGGGGGAACACGGTGGCACGACACGATCGAGAGGAATCTCTCGAGGAACAGCTCGCCTGGCTGGACGCCATCAAGGAGTCCGAGGAGGCGCCGGTCAAGGTGAGCGCCAAGACCGGCCCGGGAGTCCCGGCCGACGAGACCATGGTCGTCTCGCCCTACCCTCAGGACCCGTGGGCGTCGGTGCCGCAGCACGACACGCCGACCCCGCCGCTGTTCCGCGCGGCGGTCGACTCGGTGTACGGGGCCGAGGCGGTGCCCGCGTCCGAGAGCGAGGCGGGCGAGTGGCTCGACCGGGCGGCCGGCCGGGACGACGCGCCCGACGACGGCGCCGACACCAGGCCGGCGATCGACGACGCGTTCCTGGCGCCGCTCAAGCCGCTGCCCCGGCCGGACGACACCGACAGCTACGCGCTGACGTCCTTCCCCGAGCCCGGGAAGCCGGAGCGGCGGGAGCAGTCGGAGGAGCAGACCGAGGAGAACCTCCCCTGGCCCGTTCCGCCCGCCTGGGCGAGGGAGAAGCCGGCCGAGACCCGCGCGGCCGAGACCCGCGCGGCCGAGGCGGGGGCCGCCGAGGACGGGTCCGCCGACGAGCCCGCCGACGAGCCGGTTGACGGGCCCGCCGACGGGCCCCAGCAGGACCGCGAGCAGCCGCGCCGGACCTTCCCCGAACCGCGCCCGTCCTTCGACTCCTTCGGCGAGACCCACCCCTCCTACGACGAGCCCCGCCCGTCCTACGACGAGCCCCGCCCGTCGTTCGGCGGGCGGCGCCCGTCCTCCGGCGAGTCCCGTCCCGTCTTCCCCGAGCCGCCGCGGCGCTCCTTCGACGAGCCGAGCCCGCCGTTCGCCGAACCGTCCCAGCGCGCCTTCACCGGCGGCGCGGAGCCCCGCACGTTCGACGAGCACCTCAGGTTCCAGGAGCCGGACGTCTCCGCCGAGCCGCGCACGCGGCCGGAGGACCCGCCGCCGCCGCGCCACCGCCCGGCCCCTGTGCCCGTCTTCAACGCCCCGCCGAGGCCGCCGCTGACCGGTAGGCCCAACGCCGAGAGCCTGGACCCCGACACGCTGCTGCGCGGCCGCCGCAACGCGCCGTCGAAGGGCTGGCGCCGCCTGGTCTACAAGGCGTCGGGCGGCTGGATCAAGCCGGGCGAGCCGCCGGAGGTCAGGCGCCGCCGCGCGCTGATGGCCCGGGCGCGCACTCCCGTCGCCACCGGCCACCACCGGGTCGCCGTGCTCAGCCTGAAGGGCGGCGTCGGCAAGACCACGACGACGGTCGGCCTGGGCGCCACGCTGGCCCAGATCCGCGGCGACCGGGTGATCGCCGTCGACGCCAACCCCGATCGCGGCACGCTCTCCGACAAGCTGCGGCTGGAGACCTCGGCCACGGTCCGCGACCTGCTGACCGAGCGAGACCAGGTCAAGAGGTACGTCGACATCAGGGCCTTCACCTCACAGGCGCCGTCGCGGCTGGAGGTGCTGGCCTCCGACCGTGACCCGTCGGTGTCGGAGGCGTTCAGCGGCGCCGACTACCAGGCCGTCTCCCAGGTGCTGGAGAACTTCTACTCGATCTGCATCACCGACTGCGGCACCGGCCTGCTGCACTCGGCCATGGGCGGGGTGCTCGGCCTGGCCGACCAGATCGTGCTGGTCAGCTCCCCGTCGGTCGACGGCGCGCGGGCGGCCTCGGCCACGCTCGACTGGCTGGAGGCCCACCACTACGAGAACCTCGTCCGCGAGGCCACCGTGGTCCTGTGCAGCGTCAGGCCGCGCTCGAAGTCGGCCGTCGACCTCAACAAGCTGGAGGGCCACTTCGCCGCCCGGTGCCGGGCCGTGGTGCGCGTGCCGTACGACCCGCATCTGGAGGAGGGCGCGGAGATCGACCTGGACCGGCTGCAGGAGGCCACCAGGGACGCTTACCTGCAGCTCGCGGCGAGTGTCGGGGACGGTTTCGCCGGGCCTGGAGGTGAGGGGGCGGCCTCAGGGAGGCCGTCTGACGCGGCGAGCCGGCCGGGAAGGTGAGGCGGAGGGTGTGGGATTCGAACCCACGAGGCCATCGCTGACCTGGCCGCTTTCAAGGCGGCTGCACTCGTCCACTATGCGAACCCTCCCGTGCGGACACCACGATAGCGGCTGCCGTGGCGCCGGTGTACGTTCAGGAGGTGGCGGATCTCAAGATCGAGGTGGCGCGGGCGGCCCGCGCGGCCACCGTGCGCCTCCGGGGTGACCTGGACAAGCTGACGGCTCCGGACCTGAAGGGGCGGCTCGACGAGCTGGCCGCCGAGGGCCGGGTCGACGTCGTGATCGACGCGACGGGGCTGGAGTTCTGCGACTCGAGCGGCCTGTGGGTCCTCGTCGAGCATCAGCGCGCCGTGGGCGGGCGCGGCGGCACCCTCCGGCTCACCGGGGTGCACGGCGTCCTGCGGCGGGTGCTGGAGGTGACCGGGCTCAAGGCCGTCTTCGACGACGTGTTACCCGCCCAGTTGTGACAGCAGCCACGTGGGCCCCGTCGTGTCCGCTCCCAGCGCGGCGACCCGTTCCTTCAGCTCCCGGTCGGCGGTGACGACGAGCACGCGCTCCCACGGCTTGGCCCGGCGCACCACGTCGACGATCGCGTCGTCGCCGCTGCCGGCCGCCGCGACCACCTGGACGCCGGGGATGTGGGGGGTGCCCCTGGCGGCGCCCTCGACCACCGCCACCATGCGCGGATACCACTGAGCCAGCACCGGGTGGGCCAGCCGCAACCCCGACACCGCCTCCAGCAGCCGGGTGGCGGCGCCCAGCCGGTCGCGCCACCAGCCGCGCTCGGCCCGCGCGCCGACGATGTTGGCCACGTCGAGCACCAGTGTCTCCGGGCTGATCGCGCCGCTGAGGGCGCCCCACGTCTCGGCGAACCCGGGGTGCAGCGTCCTGGCGGCCACCTCGCCCAGCGGGAGCCAGCGCAGCTCGTCGCTCTCGCCGTTGGCGCAGACCGCCGCCAGCCGCTCCGCCGACTCCGCGATCACCGTCTCGAACGCCCACCCGCCGTGGTCGTCGCGGTAGACGCCCTGCACCCGCAGCCGGTCGCCGGCCAGCGCCGCCTCCTCGCGGGCCTCGCGCAGCGCGGTGGCCACGGCGTCCTCGTGGCTGTCCCGCGCGCCTCCGGGCAGCCCCCACGTGCCGCCGTGGTGGCTCCACGCGGACCGCTTCTGCATCAGCACGTGCGGCACCCCGGTGTCGTCGTGGTGCACGGCGAGCAGCCCCGAGGCGCCGTGCAGCCCCCAGTGGCGATGTCCTCGCCCGCACTCCGTCCAGCCGTCGCCGTCCCTGTCAGCCATGTCGTGATTCTCTCAGCCGCCGCCCTTGGAGAAATGCTGGTAGTCCTTGATGCCCGACCAGTAGCCGCCCCACTCCCAGCCCACCTGCTCGAACGCCCGCACCACCCGGTCACCCGGGTTGATCACGCCCTTGCCCTTCATCGGCCGCTTGGTGTACTTCTCCGCGTTGGCGTGGGCCGTCCGGCCGCTCGCCGTCACGTACGGGTTCTCCCGCGGGTTGATGTCGATGGCCTGGCCGTAGGCGTGCTTGGACCAGCCGCTCGATCCGGTGGCCCGGCGGCAGTTGAAGGCGGAGGTGTTGTCGGCGTCGATGGAGTCGAAGTCGTCGCCCTTGTAGACGTCGATCAGCTCCATCCGCCTGATCGGCCAGCGCCAGTCGTACAGCTTGCGGAAGACCGTGATGATGTCGTCGGTGACGTTCTCGCGCACGACCAGTTCGCCGGTGTGCGGCCTGTCGTCGAAGCCCCAGTAGGTCATCGTGATCAGCCGCAGGTCGCTGTAGGGGACCGGGCAGCCCTCCCGCCACGAGTGGCGCAGCTGGTCGCGGCTGAGCCGGCTCACCTTGGCGGTGAACTCGGGCGGCTCGGTGGCCGTCGGCGACGGGCTCGCGGGCGGCGCGGACGTGGTGGTCGGCGTGGCGGGCGTCGTGGCCGACGTGGCGGGCGGCGCCGGCTCGCCGGACGCGGCCGGGTCCCGCCCGCCGCACGCCACCGACGCGAGCACCACGAGCGCCAGGGTTGCGGCACGCTTCATCCCGCTACGATACGTCACGTTCCAGCAGGTCAGCAGGTACGACTCAGCTCTCGGCGGACTGCCTGCCCCGGGCGGTCAGCTCGCGCAGGGCGGCGGCCGCGTACCCGGCCAGGCCCAGGAACGACCCGCCGGCCAGGGCCCCGCCGACCCACAGGTCGTTCACGGTCGCGGCGGTGAACTCGGCGCCCCTGGGCTGGTAGCCGACCACGAACGGGGCGGCGACGAGCCATAGCCCGGTCACGAACAGCAGGGCGAGCGCGGTGACGCCCAGCCTGGCGCTCATCGCCCGTCCTCCGCCCCGACGCCGAGGGGCGCCGAGCCGTTGGACCGCGGCTCGCGCCCGCTCGCGCTCAGGTCCTCGCGCAGCGCCTCCACCAGCGGCGCCAGCAGGGCGGCCAGCTCGCCGGACGACGGCTGCGGCGCGGCGGGCGCGGGCTCCGGCTCCCGCCTGCGCTCGCGTACCCGCACCAGGCCCCGGGCGGCGAGGTCGGCGCGGATGGCGGCGGCGAAGGCGACGGCGCCGGCCAGGCCGGTCAGGGTCACGCCGAGGCCGGTGACGAACTCCGTCACGGTGGCGGAGTTCCAGGACGCGCCCTCGGGCTGGGTGCCCAGCGCGAACGGCGCGATCATCAACCAGAGCCCGGCCAGGGCCGCCAGGGCGGCCAGCACGGCGCCGGCGAACTTGCGAGTCACTGCGGGATCCCTTCTGTCACGAGCGGCGGCCTGTCACGAGCGGCGGCCTGTCACGAGCGGCGGCGCGGCGCGCGATGAGCGCGCGCGAGGTGGGCCGCAGCACGTCCCGCGCCACGGCCCTGGCGCGTTCCCTCTCGGTACGGCCGTCCGGCGGCGCCATCCTGGCCACGGCGGTGAGCAGCGCCGACGGCCGGTCGCCGGCGTGCTCGACGCGCTGGGCCACGAGTTCGAGCAGCAGCCCGGCCAGCACCAGGTCGTCCTCGCTGAGCGACAGGCCGGCGGGCTGGGGAGCGGCACCGCCGCGCAGCGGCAGCTCCTTCAGGAAGATCACGGCCACGAAGCCGAGCAGGGTGATCGGGACGCCCACGAGGAAGACGGTCTCCAGGCCGCGGGTGAACGCCTCCAGCACGGCGTGCTTGACCGGCTCGGGCAGCGCCTGGATCGCGTCGGGGCTGCCGAGCGCCGGCCGGTCGCCCGACGCGGGCATCTCGGCGTTGAGCCGGTTGGTCAGGATCGCGCCGAACCCGGCGACACCGACGGCGCCGCCGAGCGAGCGGAAGAAGGACACGCCGGAGGTGGTGGAGGCCAGGTCGCGGATCTCGGCGCCGTTCTGCGCGGCCAGGATCAGCATCTGCATGCTCAGGCCGAGCCCGGTGCCGAGCACCGCCAGGTCGAAGCCGATGAGCACCGGGCCGGAGTCCACGTGCAGGCGCGACAGCAGGAGCAGCCCGACGGCCACCAGCAGCAGTCCGATCACCGGGAAGATCTTCCACCGGCCGGTCCTGGTGACGATCTTGCCGGAGACGACGCTCGACAGGAACAGCGTGACGACCATGGGCAGCGTCATCAGGCCGGAGTCCGTCGGGCTCATGCCCTGGACGACCTGCAGGTACTGCGGCATGTAGATCATCGCGCCGAACATCGCCACGCCGACGAAGAGCGAGGCGACGCTGGTCAGCACGAAGGTGCGGTTGCGGAACAGCCGGGGAGGCAGGATCGGGTCGCTCGCGGCGCGCTCGGCCGGCACGGCCAGGGCCAGGGACAGCAGGCTGATAGCGGCCAGGGCGTAGGTCCACGGCGAGTGCCAGGCGAACTCGGTGCCGCCGAGGGTCAGCAGCAGCATGAGGGCGGTGGCGCCGGCGGTGATGGCGGTGGCGCCCCAGACGTCGACGCGGGTGTCGCGCTTGACGTGCGGCACCTTGAGCACCTTCTGGATCACGAAGGCGGCGATCACGGCGAGCGGCACGCCCACGTAGAAGCACCAGCGCCAGCCCAGCCACTCGGCGTCCACGAGGAACCCGCCGAGCAGCGGCCCGGCGACGGTGGAGACGCCGAAGACGGCGCCGATGTAGCCGGAGTAGCGGCCGCGCTCCCGCGGGGAGACGATGTCGCCCAGGATGACCTGGGCCAGGGCCGACAGGCCGCCCGCGCCGACGCCCTGCAGGGCGCGGCCGGCGATGAGCTGGCCCATGTTCTGCGAGAGCCCGGCGGCGAGCGAGGCCGTGACGAACACTCCCAGCGCGACCAGGAAGAGGCGCTTGCGGCCGAACAGGTCGGACAGCTTGCCCCACAGCGGGGTGGACACCGTCATCGTCAGGATGGTCGCGGAGGCCACCCACGAGTACTGGTCCTGCCCGCCCAGCTCTCCGACGATCGTCGGCAGCGCGGTGCCCACCACCGACGTCGAGAGCATCGAGGTGAGCAGGGCGAGCATGAGCCCGGCCATGACTTCGAGGATCTCGCGATGGGTGTACTGCTTGGGGGTTGGGGCCGCCGCCTGCCCTGACAAGTCACCACATCCCCTCGCGTATCCTCGGGAAGTATACGCTCGTTTACTAGCCGTTCCGCAAGCCGATATATTCCCGACCATGAGAGCTGAGGCCCGCCCCAGGGACCGTGCGGCCACCCGGCGGCGGCTGCTGGACGCCGCCAGGGCGCTGTTCGCCGAGCACGGCTACGAGCGCGTGACCGTCCGCATGATCGCCTCGGCGGCCGACGCCAACGTCGCTCTGGTGGGCCGCTACTTCGGGTCGAAGGCCGGCCTGTTCGGCGAGGTCCTGCGCGGCGAGCCGACGCTCCAGGTGATCCTGGAAGGCGACCGGGAGGGCCTGCCGCGCAGGCTCGCCGAGTTCGCCGCCCTCCGCATGCACGCCGACCCCAAGAGCCGCATCCTGCGCGCCCTCGCGCACTCGGCCGACGACCCGGAGATCAAGGAGCTGGTACGGGAGCGCCTGCGGACGGCGTTCATCGCGCCGCTCGCCGAGTTCCTGGGCGACGACCCGGACGCGATGGCCAAGGCCCGGGCCGCGGCGGCCCTCCTCACCGGCATCAGCAACGTCCGCCGCGCGCTCGGCCCGGAGCCGCCCACCCCCGGGGACGTGGACCGCCTGACGGCAATGTTCACAGTTTGCCTCGATATTTCAGGACAAGGACCATAAGACCGAAATAGGGCGTTTTTGGGTACGTGTCGCTTCCCAGCGCAGCCGTTAACTTGACAGCACCCCCCCTCAAGGAGTGCACATGTTGGGTAAGCGCTATGCGCTGGCAGGAGCCACTATCGTGGCCTGCCTGGCATTCCCCTCCACCCCCGCCCTGGCCGGACCGGCTCCCGCGGGCGACCCGACCACCCCGCCGGCCGTCATCGACGCACTCGAACGCGACCTGGGCCTCTCCGAGCAGCAGGTCGTCACCCGGCTGGCCAACGAGCAGCGCGCCGCCGCCGCCGAAGCCGTGCTCAACGCCTCGTTAGGCGGCGACTCCTACGCCGGCGCCTGGCTCAACGCCGACGCCTCCAAGCTCATGGTCGCCACCACCGACGCCGCCGAGGCCAAGGCCATCGAGGCCAAGGGCGCCCAGCCGGTCGTCGTCTCCCGCACGCTGGGCCACCTGAACGCGGTCAAGGACCAGCTCGACCAGGCCGCCGCGAAGGCCGGGACCGCCGCCTCCCTCTGGTACGTGGACGTGACCACCAACAGCGTCGTCGTCCTGGCCGCCACCCAGGAGGCCGGCGAGGCCCTCGCCGCCGCGGTGGGCGACAAGGACGCGGTCAAGGTCGCGGTCTCGACCGAGAGCCCGCAGCCGTTCATCGACATCATCGGCGGCTCCGCGTACTACATCGGCTCCAGCCGGTGCAGCGTCGGCTTCTCCGTCACCAGGGGCAGCACCCCCGGCTTCGTCACCGCCGGCCACTGCGGCCGCGCCGGCGCGCGCACCACGAACCCGACCGGCACCTTCCAGGGCTCGTCGTTCCCCGGCAACGACTACGCCTGGGTCGCCGCCACCGGCAACAACCCCACCCCGTACGTGCGCGGCTCCGGCGGCTCGCTGGTGACCGTCCGCGGCTCCACGCAGGCGTCGGTCGGCGCGTCCATCTGCCGCTCCGGCTCCACCACCGGCTGGCGCTGCGGCACCATCCAGCAGCACAACGCCACCGTCCGCTACGCGCAGGGCACCGTCTACGGCCTGACCCGCACCAGCGCGTGCGCCCAGCCGGGCGACTCCGGCGGCTCGTTCATCTCCGGCAGCCAGGCCCAGGGCGTCACCTCCGGCGGCTCCGGCAACTGCAGCACCGGCGGAACCACGTACCACCAGCCCGTCAACGAGATCCTGTCGGCGTACGG